>NZ_CP011789.1:1830000-2135000 GCF_001636055.1 Pseudomonas putida | reverse complement strand
TGGACAGATCCTGCTGCGGCAAGTAGGCGCGGCTGGTCACTTGGCCACGATCCAGATAATGATTGGTGATGACCTTAAGGAGCTCGTTGAGCTGGCTGACACCCAGGCACTGACCAATGAACGGCTTGAGCAGGCGCTCGCGCTCGGTCTCGGTGAGGCTGTCGGCACCCTTGAGGGTGATGGTGCGAATGGTGAAGCAGCGGCTGTCTTCAAGCGCCGGTACAGCACTCGGCGGCGCCGTGCTGCCGGGCAGGTTGCGCAGCTCTTCGATGCGCCGCTGCTGCTCTTGCAGCAGGCGATCCTGGCGGTCACGTATCAGTTCCTGCTCCAGCGGCGAGGCCGCCAGGGCAGGCATGCTGGCAGTCAGCATGAGGATCGCGCTGCAAAGGCGTGTGCGAAACCCTGTCGCCATGTTCCAGTCCCTGGGCGGTGAAAAAGTGGAGACGGAGGATACAGAGATGGCCTTTTGACGTCAATTTGCCATCACATCAGTGGCAAACGCCTACATGCTGAACCTTTGCTGGCCGACCAGACTCCACCGATAGACTGCACAAGGAGCAAGCGCCATGAACGTTATATGCCGCATCACCCTGCTCGCCACCCTGTCCTGCGCCGTGCCCGCCTGGGCCTGCACACCTGAAGAAGCCACGCAAAAGCGCGAGGAACTGGCCAAGCTGGTGACTCAACTGACCGAGCAGAACCCGCAGAAGGCCAAGGAGATAAATGATGAGCTCCAGGGTATGGAGCTAGGGACGGCGAGCAAGGACTTGCCGGACAAATGCCAGCTGATCGACAAGCGGGTGAAGGAGTTGAAAGAGGCGGAGCAAAAGGCGGGCTGAATCCAGCAGCCTGACCCCTTTGTGGAAGCGGCGGTTAGGCGCCCCGACTTGTCCCGCGGTCGGACGCGACACGGCCGCAAACCAGGCCGCCGGGATGTTTCTGGAACACCACGGTGACTGGGTTGCGGCCGCTTCGCGCCCGATCGCGGCACAAGGCCGCTCCCACAGGGGTGGGGGGGTTATTCTGCCTTCGGCGTACGCTTCTTCAGCGGTGCCAGGCCATCGGCGCTGGCCAGCGGCGCGTTCGGGCGCGGCTTGGCGGACGGTTTGCGCTTGGCGGCGGTCTTCTTCTCGCCGGTCTTCTTGTCGACCTTTTTCTTCTTCGCGCCCACTGCCTTGCCCGAAGCCTTGACCTTCTTCGGCCCGCTGTAGGTGCCCTTGACCTCCTTGATGACGCGGCGCTCGAACTGCTGCTTGAGGTAGCGCTCGATGCTCGACATCAGGTTCCAGTCGTTGTGGGTGATCAGCGAGATCGCCAGGCCTTCACCACCGGCACGGCCGGTACGGCCCACGCGGTGCACGTACTCGTCACCACTGCGCGGCATGTCGAAGTTGATCACCAGGTCCAGGCCGTCGATGTCCAGGCCACGGGCCGCCACGTCGGTGGCCACCAGCACCTTGGAGCTGCCCTGCTTGAAGCGCTCGATGGCCAGCTTGCGGTCCTTCTGGTCCTTCTCGCCGTGCAGGACAAAAGCCTTCACATCCTTGGCCACCAGGTGACCATAAATGCGGTCGGCCAGGGCGCGGGTGTTGGTGAAGATGATCGCCTTGTCGAAGGTCTCGTTGGCCAGCAGCCACTGCACGATCGCTTCCTTGTGCTGGTCGTGGTCGGCAGTGATGATCTGCTGACGGGTGCCTTCGGCGAGTTGCGAGACGCTGTTGAGCATCAGGTGCTCAGGATCCTTCAATACCTTGCCGATGATGTCGCGCAGCGCCGCACCGCCAGTGGTGGCGGAGAACAGCAGGGTCTGCTCGCGGTTCTCGCACTCCTTGCACAGGCGCTCCATGTCTTCGGCAAAGCCCATGTCGAGCATGCGGTCGGCTTCGTCGAGGATCATCACCTGCACGTGGGAGAGGTCGAGGTTGCCGGCATTGAGCTGCTCGAGCAGGCGACCTGGGGTGCCGATCAGCACGTCCGGCACCTTGCGCAGCATCGCGGCCTGTTCCTTGAAGTCTTCACCGCCGGTGACCAGGCCGGACTTGATGTAGGTGAACTGCGAGAACAGTTGCACCTGCTTGAGGGTCTGCTGCGCCAGCTCGCGGGTCGGCAGCAGGATCAGCGCACGGATCTCGACCCGTGGCCCGCTCAGGTCGACCAGGCGGTTGAGCAGCGGCAGCACGAAGGCGGCGGTCTTGCCGCTGCCGGTCTGCGCCGTGACCCGCAGGTCACGCCCTTGCAGGGCCAGGGGAATGGCCGCCGCCTGCACCGGGGTCGGCTCGACAAATTTCAGCTCGGCCACGGCTTTGAGCAGGCGTTCGTGCAGGGCGAATTGGGAAAACACGGGTGTACCTCAGACAGATGCGGACAATTCGGTTGCATAGGGTAACGTTTTCCGCAGCTGTAGCCGAATATCTTTTGGCAACATTCGCGGTTTCCGCGCTCTAATGGCGCTCCGTTCGACCCACTGAATGCATTGATTACATGGATATCCAACGAATCTGGCACGACACCCTGGACCTCTGGGGCACCCTCGACCAACACCCAATGCTGCACGCCTCCCTCGGCGTGCTGGTCCTGCTGCTGGTCTCGCTGCTGGTCGGCCGCCTGGCGCGCTTCCTGCTGCTGCACAGCACCCGCCTGCTGGCCCGCCAGCCGCCGCTGCGCTGGCTCGACGACCTGCGCCATAACAAGGTCTTCCACCGCCTGGCGCAGACCACGCCGTCACTGATCCTGCAGTTCGGCCTGAAACTGGTGCCGGAGCTCTCGGCCACCGCCCAGCATTTTCTCGGCAATCTGGCCCTGGCCGTCACCCTGCTGTTCCTCACCCGCGCCCTGTCGTGCCTGCTCGACGGCCTGCTGGACATCTACGCCCGCACCGAACACGCCCGTACCCGCTCGATCAAGGGCTACGTGCAACTGGCGAAGATGGTGCTGTGGGTGTTCAGCGCCATCGTCATCGTCGCCACCCTGATCGACCGCTCGCCGCTGTTGCTGCTGTCGGGCCTGGGTGCGATGTCGGCGGTGCTGTTGTTGGTGTACAAGGACACCCTGCTGTCGTTCGTTGCCAGCGTACAGCTCACCAGCAACGACATGCTCCACGTCGGCGACTGGATCGAAATGCCCCAGGTCGGCGCCGACGGTGATGTGATCGACATCACCCTGCACACGGTCAAGGTGCAGAACTTCGACAAGACCATCGTCTCCATCCCCACCTGGCGCTTGATGAGCGAGTCGTTCCGCAACTACCGCGGCATGCAGCAATCCGGCGGCCGTCGCATCAAGCGCAGCCTGTTCATCGACGCCACCGGCGTGCGCTTTCTCACCCTCGAAGAAGAACAACGCCTGGGCGGCGTGCGCCTGCTCGGCGACTACCTGGCCACCAAGCGCAAGGAGCTGCACGACTGGAACGAAGCCCAGGGCCTGGTCGCCGAACTCTCGGCCAACCGCCGCAAGCTGACCAACATCGGCACGTTCCGCGCATTCGCCCTGGCCTACCTGAAGAACCACCCCGACGTGCACCCGAACATGACCTGCATGGTCCGCCAGATGCAGACCAGCGCCGAGGGTGTGCCGCTGGAGATCTACTGCTTTACCCGCACCACGGTGTGGGCCGAGTACGAACGGATCCAGGGGGATATCTTTGATTATTTGCTGGCGGTGTTGCCGGAGTTTGGCTTGAGTCTGTATCAGCAGCCTAGCGGTAGTGATATGCGCTCGGGGCTGGCGGCGCGGGTCGAGCGCATGAGCGAGGCCTAAAAAGCGCTCCCCCAATGGATGCGGCGGTTCGGCGCCCCGACTTGCCCCGCGAAAGGGCCGCAAAGCAGCCCTCTGCAATGAAAAGCCGCATCCAATAACCAATGGGAGCTCAAACTCTTGGGTTTTCACCTAAAAGCCGTATAGCAACTCGCGCCTCCCTGCCAGTACCTCGCTTGCGCAACGCGTAGCCGCACTTATCGGCTGCCCCATTTAAACCGCAAATAATCTGCATGCTGACCGCTCGTGTGCCGAACCATTTGAGCAAGTCCTATGTCAACGACAGAGCCGCGTACAGATAGGGGCGCGCTGGCCTAAAGTGCAGGAAGTGCGTTGGACTGATGGGCATCAGACGGCAGCTTTATCAGCCCTGCGCGCGTCCAGTAACTACCCATCGCGCTCCCCCCTTGTTTTTAGAGACTGCGTCCATGGAACACTCAAGCTGCGCCGCTTCGCACGACCGTGCCCTTGACTGGCTGAACTTCTTCCTGGCTGACGTGCGTGACGGACTCGGGCCCTACCTCGCCATCTACCTGCTTGCCGTGCACCAGTGGCAGCCGGCGAGCATTGGCCTGGTGATGAGCCTGGCAGGCATCGCTGCACTGGTGGCGCAAACTCCGGCTGGAGCCTTGATTGACCGCACCACAGCCAAACACGCGGTGGTCGTGACCGCCGCCGTGCTGGTGACCGGCAGCTGCCTGCTGCTGCCGTGGATTTCGTCGTTCGCCGGGGTGGCCTTGACCCAGACGATCGGTGCCATAGCAGGCTCGCTGTTCGCTCCGGCGATTGCCGCCATCTCGCTGGGCATCACAGGCCCCAAGGCCTTTACGCGAAGGGTGGGTCGCAACGAGACGTTCAACCATGCGGGCAATGCCTGCTCAGCATTGCTGGCCGGTGGCTTGGCGTATCTGTTCGGCCCGGTGGTGGTGTTCTATCTCATGGCGGTGATGACCGTAGCCAGCATCGTGGCGATGTGGCGTGTGCCAGCAGCCGCCATCGACCACCAGGTGGCTCGCGGCCTTGTCCATGGTCCGGGTTGTGCTGAAAACCTTGCCAAGTTCAGGGTCCTCCTGCACAACCGCACGCTCTTGGTATTCGCTGTGTGCTGCGCGTTGTTCCACTTGGCCAACGCGGCGATGCTGCCGCTGGTGAGCCAGAAGCTATCGCAAGTCGACCTGCGCTTGGCCACGCCACTCACATCCGCCTGCATCGTCGCAGCGCAGTTGGTGATGGTGCCGATGGCGCTGCTGGTGGGGGCAAAGGCCGAGACCTGGGGGCGCAGGCCGTTCCTTCTGGCCGGCTTTTTCATCCTACCGCTGCGCGGAGCCCTGTATGTGGCGTCCGACAATCCATTCTGGCTGGTTGGCGTGCAATTGCTCGATGGAATCGGCGCAGGCATCTTCGGAGCATTGTTCCCGATCGTGATCAAGGACTTGACCGAAGGTACCGGGCGCTTCAATTTCAGCCTTGGCGCGCTGACGGCGGTGTTCGGACTGGGCGCTGCGCTCAGCCCTGGGATTGCCGGGCTGGTTGTTCAAGCAGCCGGCTACGATGCGGCATTCCTGACCTTGGCCGGCATTGCCGCGGTCGCCTTCGCAATAGTGCTGATGGCGCTGCCGGAGACTCACCCGCGCGTCGCGCCATCGCCCCTGCCTACCCCTGCCGGAAACTAGACGCCTCATGCCTTACAGCGAAAACGCCTCGATCATCTGGACGGTAGCCGCTCTGGCAACCTGCGGTGTCATCCTGCGCCCCTGGCGGATCCCGGAATACGTCTGGGCCATGGGCGGTGCGCTGCTACTGACAGGCCTGGGCCTGATCACACCGCGCAGCGCTCTGGCGGCAGTGGCCGAAGGCGGCGACGTGTACCTCTTCCTGATCGGCATGATGGTATTGGCCGAGCTTGCACGCCAGGAAGGGCTGTTCGACTGGCTGGCCCGCTACGCGGTCCGCCACGCCCGAGGTTCGGGGCAAAGGCTGTTCGACCTGGTATTTCTGGTGGGCACGCTGGTCACCGTGTTCCTGTCCAACGATGCAACGGCGGTGGTGTTGACTCCTGCGGTGTATGCGGCGTGCAAGGCTGCCAAGGCCGAGCCTTTGCCCTACCTGTTGATCTGCGCCTTCATCGCCAACGCCGCCAGTTTCGTGCTGCCGATTTCCAATCCGGCCAACCTGGTAGTCTTCGGCAGCCAGATGCCCCCGCTACTGGAGTGGCTGAGGCAGTTCAGTTTGCCATCGCTTGCGGCAATCGCTGTGACCTATCTGGTGCTGCGCCTGACCCAACGCCGGCAGATCCGCCAACCGCTGACCCTGAATGTGGATAACCAGCCGCTGTCTCCGGGCGCCCGTCTATGCGCAGTGGGCATCGTGCTCACCGCAATCCTGCTGCTGGGAGCCTCAGCGCTGGACCGGGCACTAGGCCTGCCGACCTTCTGTGCAGGCGTGGCAACCACAGCACTGATCCACTTACGCCAGCGGCGCAGCCCGATGCCGGTGCTACGCCATGTAGCGTGGGGTGTGCTGCCGTTGGTGGCGGGCTTGTTCATACTGGTCGAAGCTGTCGCCCAGACCGGCCTGATAGTGCAGCTTGCCCAGGGGCTGGCTGCTCTGGCCGCAGACTCGACGATCGGGGCGAGTTGGGTGGGAGGCGTGGGCGTGGCCATCGCCAGCAACCTGATGAACAACTTGCCGACTGGACTGATGGCCGGGTCCATGGGGTCGCTGGTGGCCCTGCCGCAGCCGGTGACCGCTGCGCTGCTGATCGGCGTCGACCTGGGGCCGAACCTGTCGATTACCGGATCACTGGCCACCCTTTTGTGGTTGGTGGCGATCCGTCGCGAAGGGGCGCATGTCAGCGCCTGGAACTTTTTACGCCTAGGGGTGCTGGTGATGCCGCCTGCACTTGCAGCAGCACTGCTGGCGCTATAGCGTCGGGCCCCGTGCAAGGGCAACTTGATGGCGGCGAGCGGTCCCAGACGATTTTTTGGGGGAATACAGCACATCCACGAAGGTCAACTTTCTACCTGTAGATGCCATTGGTGGGGAGAAAGTAAAACATTCTTAATCGCTGATTAATCACAACTTTGAGCTTCGCCCAGGTAGGATTTTGCGCGTATACCTGTGGAGAAAGCTCCGATGTTCCGAATGCTGTTCTGTGCCACCCTCTTAACCACTTCATTCGCCTGCTCGGCTGCTGACGTTGTACACGGCGGTAAGGAAACACTGACCGTTCTGAGTTCCGGCGGGATCATGGGCGCCATCCGGGAAGTAGCGCCGGCGTATGAGAAGAAATATGGCGTGAAGCTGGAAATTCTAGCCGCCCCATCGATGGGGGATACCCCACAGGCCATCCCGAACAGACTCGCTCGTGGTGAGCAGGCGGATGTTGTGCTGATGGTTGGTTCGGCCCTCGACAACTTGGTCGCCAGTGGACAAGCCGACAAAACGAGTCGAATAGATCTCGGGAAATCTTTCATTGCCATGGCCGTTCGCAAAGGTGAACCGAAGCCGGACATAAGCACCATGCAGACCTTACGCAAAGTGCTGCAAGATAGCAGCTCTGTCGCTTACTCCGACAGCGCAAGCGGGGTATATCTTTCCAAGACGCTGTTCCCTCGCATGCAGCTTGGTGAACAGTTCGAATCCAAGGCTCACATGATACCTGCCGAGCCCGTAGGCGCAGTGATCGCTCGCGGCCAAGCACAGATCGGCTTTCAACAGCTCAGTGAGCTTAAGCCAGTAAAAGGTATCGACATCGTTGGTCTGATCCCGGCAGAAGCGCAGAAAATGACCCTGTATTCGGGCGCTGTCGTCAACAAGAGCCAGCATCACGCCGCAGCCCAGGCGCTGCTCGATTACCTGGCCTCACCAGAAGCCGACGCAGCGATCAAAGATAGTGGCTTGACGCCGCTACCTCATGCAGCAAGCTGACGACGCGCGCCGACATTGACAACCCGGCTACGCAAGACACGACGGTCTTGCCTCGGCCTTCGCTGCGCGAGTGTCGGCTTTGGGTCGAGAGCATTCCGTCACGACCCGCAAGCCGCCGCTCGCCTTCAACCCTGTTTCAGTTGGCCGCATAGACTCGCTGAATGGCCCATATCCTCGGCCGTTCCTACAGACGCGGGCTTGTCCCGCGATCATTTCGTAGCAGTCAGCCCGCCACACCCAGCAGGTACATGAGCCCGGTCAGGGTCAGCAGCGAAGCCACCGTCGACAGCAGAATGGTGCGCGAAATGAGCCCCGCCTCGCGGTTGTAGTACTCCGCCAGCATGAACGGCCCGGTCCCGGTCGGCAGCGCCGCCAGCAGCACGGCCGAAGTCGCCCACATGGTCGGCAGGCTGAACACCTTGAAAGCCAGCACCCAGGTCAGTGCCGGTTGCCCGACCAGCTTGAGCCCCACCAGCGGCCAGGGGCTGGCCTGCGCGCCGCTGCGTTTCTGCGCCAGGAATGCCCCCAGCGACACCAGCGCGCAAGGCGTGGTGGCCAGGGAAAGCATGTCGAGAAAGTGCATCACCGGCTCGGCCAGGCCCAGGCCGGACATGGCCCAGGCGGCGCCTGCCAGTGGCGAAATCACCAGCGGGTTCGTCGCCAGCGCCTTGGCCACCAGCAATACGGCGCGGCCGATCTGGCGTTCTTCCTGCAGACCGATCTCGATCAGGGTCAGGGAAATCGCGAACACCAGGCAGACCACGATCAGCGACGAGATCAATGCCGGTTGCAACCCTGGTTGGCCGAACAGCAACAGGCACAGCGGGATGCCGATGTAGCCGGTGTTGGCATAGCCTGCACTCAAGCCATCGATGCTCGAGGCTACCAGGCTGTGGCCGCTGAACAAGCGCCAAGCAAGGGTGATGAAGAACATTGCCAGCGCGCCGGCACCAAAGGCGACGATGAAGCCGGGGTGCCAGATTTCGCTCCAGGTCGCGGTGGCGGTCACCTTGAACAGCAGCGCCGGCAGGCACAGCCAGACCACCATGCGGTTGATTTCGGCGGCGGCCTGTTCGCCGAGCTTGCCGGTCTTGCGGCACAGGTAGCCGACCAGGATCAGGGCGAAGATCGGCGCGACGATGACCAGGATGGTATGCATGGGCGCCTCAGGCTTTGCCGGCCAGCGCCGGGCTGGGGCGGTCGCCCAGGCGGCTCAGCCACACCGAGGCGAGGATCACCGCACCGCCGATGAACAACCGCCCCAGCGGCTCGTGCTGGTTCCAGATCAGCAGGTTGAGCAGCAAGCCCACCGGCACGTGCAGGTTGTTCATCACCGCCAGGGTGCCGCCGGAAACCAGGCAGGCGCCCTTGTTCCACCAGTACAACCCCAGTGCGGTCGGGCACAGGCCGAGGAACAACAGCACCAGCCATTGCACGTCGGTGCTCGGCAGGTGCTGGGCGTTGCCGAACAGCAGGAAGGCCGGCAGCACGACGATCAGCGCGCCCAGGTAGAAGTAGCCAAAGCGCTTGTAGTGCGGCAGGTCGCTGGGGTGGCGGGCGATCAGGTGACGGTACAGGACCTGCCCGGCGGCGTAGGTGAAGTTGGCCAGTTGCAGGAGCAGGAAGCCCATGAAGAACTCGCCGCTGATGCTGTCGAAGCGGATCACCGCTGCGCCGGCCACCGCGACCAGGGCCGCGAGCAGCGCCCAGGGATTGAAGCGGCGGTTCAGTGCATCTTCGATGAGGGTGACGTGCAGCGGGGTGAGGATGGTGAACAGCAGCACTTCAGGCACGGTGAGCACGCGAAAGCTCAGGTACAGGCAGACATAGGTGATGCCGTACTGCAGTGCGCCGATCAGCAGCATCGAGCGCATGAAGCGCGGTTCGACCTGGTGCCAGCGGGTGAGCGGCAGGAACACCAGCCCTGCCAACAGTACCCGCGCCAGCACGGCGAAGTAGCTGTCGACATGGCCGGCCAGGTATTCGCCGATCAGGCTGAAGGAAAACGCCTGGATCAGCGCGACGATAATCAGGTAGCCCATGGTTGCCTCTCGTGGATCAAGGCGGCGACCTTAGCGGGTACGGGGTGTTCTGGGCAACCGGGAGGAAGATGAAGATGCGGCGGTGGATGGCACCGGTTGTGCTGGTGTTCGCGGGACCAGCCCGCTCCCGCAACTCACATCCGTGAGTGCCACAGCGCCTTTGTAGGAGCGGGCTTGCCCGCGAACACCGGCGGAGCCGGTGCCATCCACCGCGGCGACCTTTTCGCGGGCAAGTCGGAGCGCCGAACCGCCGCTCCTACAGGGATTGGGCTGGTCTTTGGATTTTGAAAAGACAGTTGCTCCAGCCAGAGCTTGCCTGTCAGCGCTGCGCGTCGAGCTCGGCCATCAGCACTTCGACCAACTGCGCTGCCGGCATCGCGCGCGCCCGGTGGGCGCCGGTACCGGCCCATTGTGCGGCGAAGTCGCTGCAACCCTGGGCAGTCGCCACGCTATTGAGCGCCTTGTTGGCATCGTAGGCGCGGGGATAATCCGGCACGCCCGCAGCGCTCTTCACCTCGAACGCGCGGTTGACCATACCCCGCGCAGGCCGCCCGGAAATTGCGCTGGTGATCTGCGTCTGCCGCGCCCGTGGCCCGGTCAGCGCCTCACGATAGGCCGCGTTGGCCGCCGACTCCGGGCACAGCAAGAACGCTGTACCCAACTGTGCCGCACAGGCGCCCTGCGCGAACGCCTTGGCGATGTCTGCGCCGTCCATGATCCCGCCGGCCGCGATGATCGGCAGTTGAACGTGATCAGCCAGCAGGCGTACGAGTGCCAGGGTGCTCAATCGATCATCATGATCCTGGTCGAAGATCCCGCGGTGGCCGCCCGCTTCGTAACCCTGGGCGATCAGTGCATCGACCCCGGCTCGCTGTACCTGCAGCGCCTCCTCCACATTGGTCACGCAGGCCAGCAGCACGATACCGGCCGCCTTGAGCGCCTCGATGAACGACTGCGGCGGCAGACCGAAATGAAAGCTCACCACTGCCGGTTTTTCTTCCAGCAGCATCTGCAGCATCTCGGGGTCTTCGACGAACGAGCGATAGATTTCCCGCAGGCTCTGCGGCGGCTGGGCCTGGAACTCGGCAAAGGACGCTTCGAGCGCTTGCAGCCAGGCATTCTCGCGCACGTCATCTCGCAGCGCCGGGCGGTGGCAGAACAGATTCACGTTGAACGATTCTTGGGTCAGCGCGAAGGTTTCGCGTATGGACTGGCGAGCCTGCTCGACCGAGCACGCGCCGATCGCGATCGACCCCAAGCCACCCGCATTCGATACCGCCGCCGCCAGCGCTGGCGTAGAAACGCCCGCCATGGGCGCCTGGATGATGGGGAAACGGATGTTCAGCAAAGCGTGGATGTCAGTGGTCATGGAGGTTGCTCATCATGGATCGCTCATCGCAGCGCAGGCGACGGCGGGTGGCTCATGGCGGGCGCGCGTGTCCGTTGGCGTGGAGCGAGCCCAGAGTCGACCTTAAACACACCCACGAATTTTCACAAATGATGATAAATGATGAATTCCATCACTGATCGTGAACCAGCAGACGGGATCGGTTGCCTCCAAGCCACTGGAAAGCCGTGCATGAAATGATGCATAAACATGCCATCAATCATCATCAGTGATAGGTAGACCTCATGGAAATGCGCCAGTTGAAGATTTTCTGCGCCGTGGCCGACCTGGGCAGTTTTACCGCGGCCGCAGCCAGGATCAACACCGTGCAATCCAACGTGACCATGCGCATCAAGGAGCTCGAGGCGGAGCTCAATCGCGAGCTGTTCATCCGCAGAAAATCCGGCGTCGTGCTCACGGCTGCGGGCGAGACGTTTCTCGGGTATGCCCGACGCATCCTGCAACTGACCGAAGAAAGCCGCAGCGCCCTGCTCGATACCGGCGTACCCAACGGCCCGCTGCGCCTGGGCTCGATGGAGACCACCGCCGCCATTCGCCTGCCGAAGATCCTCACCCGCTACCGCGAGCAGCATCCCGATGTGCAACTGTCGTTGCTTACCGGCACCACTGCCGAACTGATCAAGGCCATCGAGTCCCACCGGATCGATGGCGCTTTCGTCGGAGGGTTTCACCAGAATCCGATGCTTGCCCAGCAAGAGGTGTTCTGCGAGGAATTGGTGCTGGTCAGCAGCGACCAGTTCGATTCGCTCGACAGCTTGATGGGGCGAATGCTCTCGCAGACAGTGCTGGTGTTTCGCAGCGGCTGCTTCTACCGCTCCACCTTGGAGAACTGGTTCTACCGGGTTGGCCTGGTGCCCAACCAGATCATGGAAATGGGCACCCTGGATGGCATCCTTACCTGCGTGTCGGCCGGAATGGGCGTGACCCTGTTACCCAGGTCGGTGACGCAGAACTGCAGCGTGCGCCATGCGCTTCGCTGCCATGAACTGCCCGCGGAATTCTCTCGCGTGTCCACGGTGTTCATCCGTCGCCAGGATTCGCTGCCGACTTCGGCGATGAGCGCCTTCATGGAGATGGCGCAGCAGCGCAGGGAAGTGGCGGATCTGCACTGAGAGTTTTGCGCGCAAAAAAAACCCGGTCATGCACATGACCGGGCACATACACCCAAAGGAGCAACAGGTGTCAGGGTTGGGAATTCGTGGATGCCTCGCGCTTCAAGCCACTGCGGCCAGCTTCGCCTTGGCCTGGTTCAGCCCCTTCTCGTGGAAGTCGCCACTCATGTTCAGGCCCTCGGCGTGAATGAAGTTCACCTCGTGGATACCGATGAAGGCCATCACCTGGCGCAGGTAGGGTTCCTGGTGATCGCTGGTGGCGCCGGCATGGATGCCGCCACGCGCAGTCAGGACGATCGCACGCTTGCCGTTGAGCAGCCCCTGCGGCCCGGTCGGGGTGTACTTGAAGGTGATGCCGGCACGCAGCACGTGGTCGAGCCAGGCCTTGAGGGTGCTGGGGATGGCGAAGTTGTACATGGGCGCAGCCATCACCAGTACGTCGGCGGCCAGCAACTCATCGGTCAGCTCGTTGGAACGGGCCAGCGCTTCGATTTCAGCCGCGCTGCGCTGTTCCTCGGGTTTCATCCAGCCACCGAGCAGGTTGGCGTCCAGGTGCGGCACCGGGTTGACCGCCAAGTCGCGTACCTTGATCTCGTCGGCAGGATGCGCCGCTTGCCACTGCTGGATGAAGTCGCGGGTCAGTTGACGGGAAACGGAATCCTGCTGGCGGGCGCTGCTTTCGATGATCAGTACGCGGGACATGGGGTGCCTCCATCGGCAAAAAGTGTTGCGATTCAATGGAGGCGAGATTAAGGCTTGACCTATCGATAAAAAAGCGTAAAAAGTGGGACCAATCTATCGATTAATCTGTTTTATTCAGGTTTGCAGCTCAGGTCGATGCGCAGCTTGATGATCTGCCGGTTGAACTTGGCAGTGACGTCGACGCTCTTGCCGGCCGGCACATTGACCCGACGCACCCTGGGTGCTTCCGGGCCGTTGCGCATCGTGACCTTGCAGGCAGCCGGCACCTGTCCATAGTTGTTCAGGCTGATGCTGCCGATGTCGTAGGCGGTGTCGTACGCGGTGTAGTCGAGCTTGACCCCTTCGATCTCCTTTTGCACATCGATCGGATAGGCCATGGCGCTCAGGGGCAGGGACGTCAGCAGTACCGCAAACCATTTCTTCATTTCGCGCTCTCCTTGTAGTGAGCGCAGCTTAGGACAACAGGAGCCGAAGATGAAAGCGCCGCGCGTGACCCTGGATCAGTGGCGAACCCTGCAGGCGGTCGTCGATCACGGCGGCTTCGCCCAGGCCGCCGAAGCCCTGCACCGCTCGCAATCCTCGGTGAGCTACACCGTGGCACGCATGCAGGAGCAACTGGGTGTGCCGCTGCTGCGCATCGACGGGCGCAAGGCGGTACTGACCGAGGCCGGCAGCGTGCTGCTGCGTCGCTCGCGGCAACTGGTCAAGCAAGCCAGCCAGCTCGAAGACCTGGCTCACCACATGGAACAGGGCTGGGAGGCCGAAGTGCGCCTGGTGGTCGATGCCGCCTACCCCAGCGCCCGCCTGGTGCGTGCGCTCAGCGCCTTCATGCCGCAAAGCCGCGGCTGCCGGGTGCGCCTGCGTGAAGAAGTGCTGTCCGGGGTCGAGGAAGTACTGCACGAAGGCATCGCCGACCTTGCCATCAGCAGCTTCAACATTCCCGGCTATCTGGGCGCCGAGCTGAGCGCGGTGGAGTTCGTCGCCGTCGCCCACCCCGAGCACAGCCTGCACCGCCTGGGCCGAGAGATCACGTTCCAGGACCTGGAAAGCCAGTTGCAAGTGGTGATCCGCGACTCTGGCCGCAGCCAGCCACGCGACGTTGGTTGGCTCGGTGCCGAACAACGCTGGACCGTCGGCAGCCTGGGCACCGCGGCGACCTTCGTCGGCAGTGGCCTGGGCTTTGCCTGGCTGCCCCGGCACATGATCGAACGCGAGCTGCGCGAGGGCCTGCTAAAGCCTCTGCCGCTCGATCAGGGTGGCAGTCGCCACCCGCTGTTCTACCTTTACTCGAGCAAGGAAAAGACCTTGGGTCCGGCCACGCAGATCCTCATCGAGCTGCTGCGCAATTTCGACACCGCGCCACTGGACGTGCCCTTCGCAGCCCCCCCGCAAGCCTGAGAGGACCGCGCCCATGGCCTGTTTCGAACGTGACGGATGCCTGCTGCACCATGAGGAACATGGCCAGGGCGAGCCCCTGGTACTGCTGCACGGGCTCGGTTCGAGCAGCCAGGACTGGGAACTGCAGGTCCCCGAGCTGAGCCGTCACTATCGGGTGATCCTGATGGACATCCGCGGCCACGGCCAGTCGGCCAAGCCTCGCCACGGCTACCAGATCAAGACCTTCAGCGAAGACTTGCTGGCCTTGCTCGACCATCTAAACACTGGCCCGGTGCACTTCGTGGGCTTGTCCATGGGCGGCATGGTCGGCTTTCAGTTTGCCGTCGACCATCCGCAGTGGCTGCGCAGCCTGTGCATCGTCAACAGCGCCCCCGAGGTCAAGCGCCACAATCTCGAACACTGGATCTGGTGGGCCAAGCGCTGGAGTCTGGCACGCCTGCTCAGCGTCGAGACGGTCGGCCAGGGCCTGGCCGCGCGCCTGTTTCCCAAGCCCGAACAAGGCGAACTGCGGCGCAAGATGGCCGAGCGCTGGGCGCGCAACGACAAGCGCGCCTATCTCAAGAGCTTCGACGCCATCGTCGACTGGGGCGTGCAGGAACGCATTGGGCAGATCCAGTGTCCGACGCTGGTGATTGCCGCCGACCACGACTACACCCCGATACAACAGAAAGAACGCTACGTTGCCCTGATGCCCCACGCGACACTGGCGGTCATCGAGGATTCGCGGCACGCTACGCCCCTGGACCAACCCGAGGTCTTCAACCAGACCCTGCTGCGCTTTCTCGCAGCCGCATCCACCTCTCAAGGATCATTGAGCCCATGCTGAAGAAACTCCTGCTCACCGCCTGCTCGTTCGCCTTCGCCGCCAGTGTCATGGCCTCCGACAAGACCCCTCACGTGCTGCTGGACACCAGCTTCGGCCAGGTGGAGATCGAACTGAACGCCGAAAAAGCGCCGATCAGCACGAAGAACTTCCTGGCGTACGTCGACAGCGGCTTCTACAACAACACCATCTTCCACCGCGTGATCCCGGGCTTCATGGTCCAGGGCGGCGGCTTCACCGATCAGATGGTGCAGAAGAGCACCAAGGATCCGATCCGCAACGAAGCCAGCAACGGCCTGCAGAATACCCGTGGCACGCTGTCGATGGCGCGCACCTCGAATCCTAACTCGGCGACCAGCCAATTCTTCATCAACGTGGCCGACAACGACTTCCTCAACCCCGGCCGTGACGCCGGCTACGCCGTATTCGGCAAGGTGACCAAGGGCATGGAGGTGGTCGACCAGATCGTCAACTCCCCCACCACGGTCAAGAAAGGCATGCGCGATGTACCGGCCGATCCGGTCTACATCAAGTCGGCCAAACGTATCGACTGATCGCGGGTCTCACAGGATGTGAAGCCGCCCGCGAGCGGGATCAACAGGAGTTTCCATGCTGTACCGTCGCTTCGAGCAACTGATCGACATTTTCCGTGAGGCGCCCAGCGAGGCGCCGCCGAGCACGGTCTGGCCGTTCTACCTGTACTACCTGCGTCAGGTCTGGCCGAGCTTTCTCGCCTTGCTGGTGGTCGGCCTGGTCGCCTCGCTGATCGAGGTGGCCTTGTTCAGCTACCTGAGCCGGATCATCGACCTGGCCCAGGGCACGCCCAACGTCAACTTCTTCAGCGAGCACAGCACCGAGCTGATCTGGATGCTGGTGGTCGTGCTGGTGCTGCGGCCGGTGTTCTTCGGCCTGCACGACCTGCTGGTGCACCAGACCATCAACCCGGGGATGACCAGCCTGATCCGCTGGCAGAACCACACCTATGTGCTCAAGCAGAGCCTGAACTTCTTCCAGAGCGACTTCGCCGGGCGCATCGCCCAGCGCATCATGCAGACCGGCAACTCGCTGCGCGACTCGGCGGTGCAGGCGGTGGATGCGCTATGGCACGTGCTGATCTACGCGATCAGCTCGTTGGTGCTGTTCGCCGAGGCCGACTGGCGCCTGATGATTCCGCTGCTGGTATGGATCGTCGGCTATATCGCCGCGCTCTACTACTTCGTGCCACGGGTCAAGGAACGCTCGGTGGTGTCGTCTGACGCACGCTCCAAGCTCATGGGGCGGATCGTCGATGGCTACACCAACATCGCCACCCTCAAGCTGTTCGCCCACACCGACTACGAACAGCAGTACGCCCGCGAAGCGATCAGCGAGCAGACCGAGAAGACGCAACTGGCTTCACGGGTCATCACCAGCATGGATGTGGTCATCACCACCCTCAACGGCCTGCTGGTGGTCGCCACCACTGGCCTGGCACTGTGGTTGTGGAGCCAGTCGCTGATCAGCGTCGGCGCCATTGCCCTGGCCACCGGCCTGGTGATCCGTATCGTCAACATGTCCGGTTGGATCATGTGGGTGGTCAACGGCATCTTCGAGAACATCGGCATGGTCCAGGATGGCCTGCAGACCATCGCCCAGCCGGTTTCGGTCACCGACACGCCCAATGCCCCGGCATTGAAAGTCAGCCGTGGCGGTGTGCGCTTTGACGATGTGGATTTCCACTACGGCAAGGGTGGCAAGGTCATCGATGGGCTGAACCTGGATATTCGCCCGGGCGAGAAGATCGGCCTGATCGGCCCGTCCGGCGCGGGCAAGTCCACGCTCGTCAACCTGCTGCTGCGCCTGTACGACGTGCAGGGCGGACGCATCCTCATCGATGGCCAGGATATCGCCCAGGTCAACCAGGCCAGCCTGCGTGCGCAGATCGGCATGATCACCCAGGACACCTCGCTGCTGCACCGCTCGATCCGCGACAACCTGCTGTATGGCAGGCCGGACGCGAGCGACGAGGAAGTCTGGGAGGCGGTGCGCCGCGCGAGGGCTGACGAGTTCATCCCGCAGTTGTCCGACGCCCAGGGCCGCACCGGCTTCGACGCCCATGTGGGCGAGCGTGGGGTCAAGCTCTCCGGCGGCCAGCGCCAGCGCATCGCCATTGCCCGCGTGCTGCTGAAGAACGCGCCGATCCTGATCATGGACGAGGCGACCTCAGCGCTGGACTCGGAAGTCGAGGCGGCGATCCAGGAGAGCCTTGAAACCCTGATGCAGGGCAAGACCGTGATCGCCATCGCGCACCGCCTGTCGACCATCGCCCGGATGGATCGGCTGGTGGTGCTGGAGAAGGGGCGTATCGTCGAGAGCGGCAGCCATGCCGAGCTGCTGGCTCAGCAGGGGTTGTACGCCCGGTTGTGGCATCACCAGACGGGCGGGTTCGTCGGAGTCGATTGATATCGCCTCAAGGGCCTTTTCGCGGGTAAACCCGCTCCCACAGGTACCGCGCTGTCCGTCAGTGCAACGCGGTACCTGTGGGAGCGGGCTTGCCCCGCGATAGGGCCGGCACAAACCCCACTCAACCCCGCCGATACGGCAGCATCTCCCGCGCCTGCAGCGCATACTCCCTTACCCCGTCCCGCTCCTGCGCCAGGAACTCGTCCACTGCCCGCCGCAACCCCGGGTGCAGCAGGTAATGCCACGAGCGCGTCAGCACCGGCTCGAATCCGCGAATCAGCTTGTGCTCCCCCTGGGCCCCGGCGTCGAACCGCTGCAACCCTTCGGCAATCGCATAATCCATGCCCTGGTAGAAGCAGGTCTCGAAATGCAGGCGGTCGAATTCGTCCAGGCAGCCCCAGTAGCGACCATAGAAACTGTCGCCGCCGACCAGGCTCAAGGCCATGGCCACGTCGCGGCCGTTCTGCCGTGCGACCACCACCCGCAGCGCCTCGGGCATGCGCTCGGCCAACAGGCTGAAGAACTCGCGGGTCAGGTAGGGCGCACGTCGCCGCACCGCATAGGTGTTGGCATAGCAGCGGTAGACGAAATCCCAGCGCGCCTGGTCAAGCTCATCGCCACGCAGCCACTGGAAGTCGATGCCCTGCCCGGCCACCTGTTCGCGCTCCTTGCGCATCTGCTTGCGCTTGCGCGAACTGAGGGTGTCGAGAAAGTCCTGAAAGTCCCGGTAACCACGGTTGCGCCAGTGGAACTGGCAGCCCAGGCGCTCCATCCAGCCCGGCTGGGCGAGCATCTGCTCGTCCAGGCTGCTGTCGGTGAAGTTGATGTGCGCACCGGACAGCTCACCCTTGACCAGGTACTCCGGCAACGCCTGCAACAACAGCAGGGCGTCAGCGGGGTCCGCGCTCAGCAGGCGCGGCCCGCTGACCGGGCTGAACGGCACTGCCCCGAGCAGCTTGGGGTAATAGGCGATACCCGCACGCTCACAGGCATCGGCCCAGCCATGGTCGAACACGTACTCACCGAACGAATGCCATTTACGGTAGGCCGGCAGTAACGCCCGCACCTCGCCGTCACGCTCCAGCACCAGGTGCTCGGCGGCCCAGCCGGTCTGGCGGCTGACGCTAACGCTGTCTTCCAGCGCACTGAGAAAAGCATGGCTGAGGAACGGCTGGCCGGCAGGCACCAGCGCGTCCCAGGACAGTGCCGGCAGATCACGCAGGTGGGCAAGGCTGTAGAGGCTGGTCACGACGTCGGCTCCCTGAACACAGGTCGCCAGTATCGCCAAAGGCGCCGGATCGCTCAAATGACGATGACTGTTCTTATAACCATGTGAGTAATTACTTAACAGCAGTGCCACTAAATAGACATTATTCTGTAATCCCCCCTCGCAATACTTGCGCCTGTTTTTCGGATGCCGAGAACCTGTCTAGTCAGGCCTTTTCCGGAGACATGCCAACTTGGGGGTGGGCGCACAAAAGCCTCCCCACACTTTTCCAATAGGGAGAACCTTATGCGTCTTGTTTCTACACTTACCGGAGTTAGCCTCACCGGCATGATGCTGGCCCTGAGCGCCCCGGCCAGTGCTGCAGTCGACGCCAAGCTGCTCGAAATGCTCCGCGCCAACGGCTCGATCAACCAGGCGCAGTACAGCGAACTGCAGGCCGATCTGGCAAAAGAAACCAAGGAAAAGGCCGACCAGAAGGCACAGTCCGAGCGCCTGAGCTCCTTCGAACAGAAAGTGGCATGGGCCGCCAAGACCCAGATCAAGGGTGACGTGCGCCTGCGTTACGAAGACGTCAACGTCGACAACCCACGCAGCGGCAGCGGCAACCAGGACCGCGAGCGCGTCCGTGCCCGCGTCGGCTTCTACAGCGAAATCAACCCGCAGGTCGACGCTGGCGTGCGTATCGCCACCGGCAGCAGCGCCGATGGCCGCTCGACCAACCAGAGCCTGGATAACTACTTCGAAAAGAAATCGCTGTGGGTCGACCTGGCCTACCTCGACTGGCACCCGACCGCCATCCCGAACCTGCACCTGATCGGCGGCAAGATGCAGCAGCCTTGGGTGAGCATGGGCGACATCATCTGGGATAGCGACCTGAACCCTGAAGGTGTGGCTGTCACCTACAAGACCAACCTGGGCGGCGCCGAGCTGTTCGGTAGCGCCGGTCAGTACACCCTCAAGGACAACGTCGACGGCGACGGCGTGCAGTTCAAGCACGACGCCCAGCTGTACCACGGCCAGTTGGGTGCTCGCTTCGCACCGGCTGATACCCTCAAGGTCACCGTTGGCGGCAGCATCTACGGCTACGACAACGACAAGGAATCTGCCGCTCTGCGTCAGTTCGGCAACACCACCACCGAGTTCAACCTGGTGGAAGGCTTCGGTCAGATCGACTTCACCGGCTTCGCCATCCCGCTGGCCGCCTACGGTCAGTACGTGAAGAACACCGACAGCACCGACGGCGAAGACAAGGCCTGGCTGGCGGGTGTGAAGACCAAGCTCGGCGCCTGGAGCCTGGACTACAACTACCGCGACGTACAGCGCAACGCTGTGGTCAGCGCCTTCACCGACTCCGACTTCGGCAACGGCTTCACCGGTAATCGTGGTCACAAGTTCAAGGTCGGTTACGAAATCGACAAGAACTTCGCTGTCGGCGCGGCTTACCTGATGGCCAAGACCGACCGTTCGCAGCTGCCGAACACCGACGCGGACGTCGACACCCTGCAGGTCGACCTGGAAGCCAAGTTCTAAAAGAACGCTCCCCTGCGTAGCTCAGCGGGAAGTGCCGACCCCATCCGGCGCTTCCCGCTTTTTTCGGCTGCTGACAATACACAGGCCTTTTCGCGGGCAAGCCCGCTCCCACAGATATACGACAGCCCTTAAGGGCAGCAGTACCTGTGGGAGCGGGCTTGCCCGCGAAAAGGCCGCAGCCGTTATCAGCGCTTGCGCAGAATCACACTGCCAATCGAATACCCCGCCCCGAACGAGCTCAGCACCGCCACCGACCCTTGCTCCAGGTCATCCTGGTACAGGTGGAAGGCAATCACCGAGCCGGCCGAACTGGTGTTGGCATAACGGTCGAGAATCACCGGTGCCTCCTGCTCGCTCACCTCACGTCCCAGCAGCTTCTTGACGATCAGGTGGTTCATGCTCAGGTTGGCCTGGTGCAGCCAGAAGCGCTTGACGTCGGACGGCTGCAGGTCGTTCTCGGCCAGGTGCTTGCCGATCAGCTCGGCGACCATCGGGCAGACTTCCTTGAACACCTTGCGTCCTTCCTGCACGAACAGCTTGTCGCGGGTGCCTTCACCCTCCTCCGCCGCACGGTTGAGGAAGCCGAAGTTGTTGCGGATATTGTTGGAGAACGAGGTCAGCAGCTTGGTGCTGACGATGTCGAACTGATGCTTCGATGTGGCCTGGTCGGCGCGCTCGAGCAACACGGCAGTGGCGGCATCACCAAAGATGAAGTGGCTGTCGCGGTCACGGAAGTTCAGGTGGCCGGTGCAGATCTCCGGGTTGACCATCAGGATCGCCCGGGCCTGGCCGAGCTGGATGCTGTTGGCGGCGTTCTGGATGCCGAAGGTGGCCGAGGAGCAGGCCACGTTCATGTCGAAGCCGAAGCCCTGGATGCCCAAGGCCTGCTGTACCTCGATGGCGATCGCAGGATAGGCGCGCTGCAGGTTGGAACAGGCGACGATCACCCCATCGACGTCGGCAGCGGTACGACCGGCGCGCTCCAGCGCCTGGCGGGCTGCAGCCACGGCCATTTCGCAAAGAATGGAGTACTCGTCATTGGAGCGCTCCGGCAGGCGTGGCTTCATGCGCTGCGGGTCGAGGATGCCGGCCTTGTCCATGACGAAGCGGCTCTTGATGCCTGATGCCTTCTCGATGAACGCCGCGTCGGACAGCGGCGCCGCTTCGACCTCGCCACGCTCGATGGCGGCGGCGTTGTCTGTGTTGAACTGTTGCGACCAGGTGTTGAAGGATTCCACCAGTTCTTCGTTGGAGATGCTCTGGGCCGGGGTATACAGGCCGGTGCCGCTGATCACGACGTTGTGCACGGTCGTTCCTCTGGTCTGTGGCCTGCGCCTGGCGGGCGTTGGCCGGGATTCTGTGGTTAATGGCACTTTAGTGCCAATTTGAAATAATGAAGCGGGATTCGCCTCGATCGCCTGTAGGAGCGGGCTTGTCCCGCGATGGGCCGCAACGCGGCCCAAATTGCACCAATATTGCCACAACTCAGGGAATTTAGGCTTCCACCAAACTCCACTGCTTGCTCAATCGCTTATCGGAAACCGCCACTTTCGTCCCCAGCTGCTGCGCGAACAGCGACACCCGGTATTCCTCCAGCAACCAGCGATACAGGGTCAGTTCGGCGTCACGCTTGCCCTCCTGGGCATGCTTGTCGGCGCGGGTCTTGTACTGCGTCCACAGGTTGCCCAGCTCGCCGCTCCAGACCCGGTCCTTCTGTACCTGCGAGCCCAGCTTCTCCAGGCGCAGCTCGATGGCCTTCAGATAGCGCGGCAGTTCCTTGAACCACTGCGCCGGCGTCTCGCGCACGAAGCCTGGGTACACCAGGTTGCCCAGTTGCTGCTTGATATCGTTCAGTGCCACCGCCTGGCTCAGGTCGATCTTGCCCTTGAAGCGCTTCTGCAGGCCATGCCACAGCTTGAGCACTTCCAGGGTCTGGCGCGCCAGCCGCTCGGCATGCTCGGCCCAGTCGCCACGCTTGCGTTCGGCGAGCGAGGCCAGCGCGGCGCCGTCGCGCGGCAGTGGCGTCTCGCCTTCGAGCACACAGCTGTCGAGGCTGGCCAGCAAGATATCCTCGACCAGCGACTCGACCCGGCCCAGCTCGCGGTACAGCAGCCCCAGCTCGGTCAGCCCCGGCAGCTTGCCGCGCAGGAACTTGGCAGGCTCGGCCAGCTGTTGCAGCAACAGGCGCTGCAGCGCGCGCCGGTGCTGGAATTCGGCTTCGGCCTGGGTCGAGAAACGCCCCTCGCGCACCGCGCCGTTGTCTTCCACCAGTGCCGGATACACCGTCAGCGAAAGGCCGGCGATCTTCTGCTGGGCAGTCTGCGCCACCTGGGCGAAGGCCTTGGCCTGCACCGGCTGTTCGGTTTTCTCGCTACGTGGCAACGCCAGCGCGGCCTGGCTGGCAGCGGCGAAGCGCGCGGTCAGCTCGGCCAGGTCGCGGCCTTCGCCGAGGAACTTGCCCTGGCCATCGACCACTTCGATGTTCATGCGCAGGTGTCCTTCGACCTGCCCCGCCGATTCGGCCCACGCCTCGTCCGAGACGCGCGCCCCGGTCATGCGCAGCAGTTCCTGGCCCAGGGCCTGCGGCAAGGCGCCCTGGCCGAAGGTCATGCGCGACAACGCCGCCTTGACGAAGTCCGGCACCGGCACGAAATTCTTGCGCAAGGCCTTGGGCAGATTGCGCACCAGGGCCACGCACTTGGCCTCCAGCAGCCCCGGCACCAGCCACTCCAGGCGTTCGCCCGGCAGGTTCGGCAACAAGGGCGCCGGCACCCGGACGGTGACACCGTCGCGCGGGTGATTGGGTTCGAAGTGATAGCTCAACGGCAGGCGCAGGTCGCCCACCTGCAGGTGGTCCGGGTACTGCGCGGCGGTGACTTCGCTGGCCTCGCGGGCGAGCACGTCCTCTTCGCGCATGATCAGCAGGTTGGCGTCCTTCTGGCTGTTCATCCGATACCAGCTGTCGAAGGTCGCGGTCTGGTGGATCTCTTCCGGCAGGCGCGCCTCGTAGAAGGCGTACAGCGTCTCTTCGTCGGCCAGGATGTCACGACGGCGGGCCTTGGCTTCCAGCTCATCGAGCTGCTCGAGCAGGCGCTTGTTGGCCGACAGGCACTTGGCCCTGGACTGGATCTCGCCACCGACCAGCCCCTCGCGGATGAACAGCTCGCGCGAGGTCACCGGATCGATCGGACCGAAGTGCACCGGGCGTCGACCGACCAGGATCAACCCATACAGCGTGATCTGTTCATAGGCGACCACCTGCCCGCGCTTCTTCTCCCAGTGCGGCTCGAAATGGTTCTTCTTGATCAGGTGCCCGGCCAGCGGCTCGATCCAGTCCGGCTCGATCTTGGCGACCATGCGCGCATACAGCTTGGTGGTTTCCACCAGCTCGGCCGCCATCACCCACTGCGGGCGCTTGCGGCCGATGCCGGACGAAGGGTGCACCCAGAAGCGTCGCTGGCGCGCGCCCTGGTAATCACCCTCTTCGGTCTTGTGGCCGATCTGGCTGAGCAGACCGCTGAGGATCGCCTTGTGCATGCGCTGGTAATCGGAGGCATCCTTGTTCACCGCCAACTGCAGGTCACGGCAGATCAGCGACAGCTGGCGATGCGCATCACGCCACTCGCGCAGGCGCAGGTAGCTGAGGAAGTTCTTGCGGCACCAGTTGCGCAGCGGATTGGCGGTCAGCGCCTGGCGCTGCTCCTCGAAGCCGCGCCACAGGTTGACCAGCGCGGCGAAGTCCGAATCGACATCTTTCCACTGCGCGTGCGCCTGGTCAGCGGCCTGCTGGCGCTCCGGCGGACGCTCGCGCGGGTCTTGTACCGACAGCGCACTGGCGACGATCAGCACTTCCTGCAGGCTGCCCTGGCGGGCACCTTCGAGCAACATGCGGCCCAACCGCGGGTCGATCGGCAGGCGCGCCAACTGGCGGCCCAGCGGCGTGAGCTGGTTCTCGCGGTTGACCGCCGAGAGCTCCTGCAACAGGTTGAAGCCGTCGCTGATGGCCTTGCCATCCGGCGGCTCGATGAACGGAAACGCGTCGATCTCGCCCAGGCGCAGGTGCAGCATCTGCAGGATCACCGCCGCCAGGTTGGTGCGCAGGATCTCGGGGTCGGTGAAGGCCGGGCGGCCGTTGAAATCGTCCTCGCTGTAGAGGCGGATGCAGATACCCGGCTCGACCCGCCCGCAACGGCCTTTACGCTGGTTGGCGCTGGCCTGCGACACCGCCTCGATGGGCAGGCGCTGGACCTTGGCGCGGTAGCTGTAGCGGCTGATGCGCGCGGTACCGCTGTCGATCACGTAGCGGATGCCCGGCACGGTCAGCGAGGTTTCGGCAACGTTGGTCGCCAGCACCACGCGTCGGCCACTGTGGGACTGGAAGATTTTCTGCTGCTCGGCCGGGGTCAGGCGCGCGTACAACGGCAGGATCTCGGTGTGGCGCAGCTGCGCCTTGCGCAGGATCTCGGCGGCATCGCGAATCTCTCGCTCGCCGGGCAGGAACACCAGCACATCGCCCGGGCCCTTGCCCTGGCTGCGTTCGTGCTGGGCGATTTCATCCAGCGTGGCGAGGATCGCCTGGTCGACCGTGAGGTCGTCCTCGACCTGGTTGCCCTCCTCGTCCTGCTCGCTGGTGAGCGGGCGGTACCAGGTGTCCACCGGGTAGGTACGGCCGGACACCTCGATGATCGGCGCGCCATCGAAGTGCTTGGAGAAACGCTCCAGGTCGATGGTCGCCGAGGTGATGATCAGCTTGAGGTCGGGGCGCCGGTGCAGCAGGGTCTTGAGGTAGCCGAGCAGGAAATCGATGTTCAGGCTGCGCTCGTGGGCTTCGTCGACGATGATCGTGTCGTAGCGTTCGAGGAAGCGGTCGTGCTGGGTTTCGGCCAGCAGGATACCGTCGGTCATCAGCTTGACCAGGGTGTTGGAGTCGCTCTGGTCCTCGAAGCGCACCTGGTAACCGACCAGCGCCCCAAGGGGTGTGCCGAGCTCTTCGGCAACCCGCGCCGCCACGCTGCGCGCGGCGATCCGGCGTGGCTGGGTATGGGCGATCAGGCCATGACTGCCGCGGCCCAGTTCCAGGCAGATCTTCGGCAACTGGGTGGTCTTGCCCGAACCGGTTTCGCCGGCGATCACCAGCACCTGGTGCTCGGCCAGGGCTTTCTTGATCTCGTCGCGCTTGGCGGCGATGGGCAGGCTGTCGTCGTAGCGGATGCTCGGCACGCTCTGCTGGCGCGCGGTGACCTGGGCGCAGGACGCCTGGACCTTCTCCACCCACTGCGCCAGCTTGCCCTCGTCGGGGCGCTTGCGCAGCTCGTGCAGTTGCCGCCGCAGGCGATGGCGGTCGGCGATCATGGCGTGGTCGAGGTTTTGCAGCAGTTTGTCGATGGCGTGGTCAGTCATGGGGCTTTCTGATGATGCAGGTGAGCCTGCTTTTGCATGATCGGCATTCTTGAGGATGCGCGATTGTCGCAGATTTACCGGTTCTCTGCTGCCTGTACCGGCCTCTTCGCGGGCAAGCCCGCTCCCACAAGGACTGAGCTGGCTATCAGATTTTGAACAAGACAGTTACCCCCTACGCGAGCGTGCACCCCGGCAATTTCCGATCAGCCCCGATCCCGTTCGAAATACCGCGAACGCTTGAACAGCAGTCGTGTGCCAGCCACTGTGAAAAAGACGGTCCAGACCAAACCGTCGAGCAACAGGTTTTCGTGCTCACCCAGTTTCGCGCAACTCGTAATCGCTGCTGCCATGAAAACCAGATACATGAACACTCGGAGCCTGCTAGACCGGAATAGCCAGTCGACGCCTACCGCGAGCATGCAGATGAAGCCAATTGCAAAGACGTCAGCCATCACTACCCCGGATTAAATGATCAGCATCAGGCTGCTGGACTGTGGCCCCCTATCCATTACGGTCTGAACATCTCGTAGGACTACTCCGAAACCCAATCACCAAGCGGCGCAAATGTTTAGCCACTTCTGGAGTGAACGTCGCCATTCACTGCTTTAATCAACCTTATCCACCATGTGAGTATCCAGGGCATGATTCCCGACCCGATCACCGCGCCCCCGCTGTCACGCCCTTCGCTGCCGAAGGTCAGGGCCCGCGCCGGTGAAAATCCGCTGGTCCACGTTATCCTCGCCTTCTGGGCCCTGTGGCACTGCCGCCATGCTCGCCCGCCGGATACCTCGCTCGCTGTCCATTGACGCCTACCGCAGCCCTGCGGCTGCCTGAATCCGTCCGACGCACCGCGCCAACCCGCGGTGGTCTTGTGCGCCCCTGAACGACAGGGGCGCGAGCGAGCCCCCATGCACTTTGCCAACCCCGAGCAAGCCCGCCGTTTCCTGGCCGAAAACCCCGACATCGACCTGATCGAACTGTTCATCCTCGACGCCAACGGCGTGCCGCGCGGCAAGCTGCTGCACCGTGACGAGCTGATGGCGGTGTATGAAAGCGGCCGGCCGCTGCCCAGCACCATCCTTGGCCTGACCCTCAATGGCGACGATGTGGAAAATTCGGGCCTGGTCTGGGATGTCGGTGACATCGACTGCCGCGCCTACCCCCTGGACGCCAGCCTGGTACGCCTTCCCTGGCGCCGGGTGCCGACCGCCGCAGTGCAGGTCAGCATGCACCCCAGCGAAGGCCTGCCCGCCAGCATTGCAGACCCGCGCCATGTCCTGCTGCGCACCATCGAGGCCCTGAAGGCCGACGGTTATCACCCGGTGATGGCCTGCGAGCTGGAGTTCTACCTGCTCGACCAGCAGCGCGATGCCCAGGGCCGCCCGCAACCGGCGCTCGACAGCGACGGCGGCCGACCACGCAGCACACAGGTTTATGGCCTGCGTGAGCTGGAACAGATCGAGCCCTTCCTCGCCGACCTGTATGCCGCCTGCAAGGCCCAGGGCATTCCGGCACGCACGGCGATTTCCGAGTATGCCCCCGGCCAGGTGGAAATCACCCTGGAGCACGGCGATGCGCTGGCAGCGATGGACCAGGCCGTGCGCTACAAGCGCCTGGTCAAGGGCGTGGCCCATGCCCACGGCATGCAGGCCTGCTTCATGGCCAAGCCCTTCGCCCAGATCGCCGGCACCGGCATGCACATGCACCTGAGCCTGGCTGACAGCGAAGGCCGCAACCTGTTCGCCAGCGAAGACCCGGCCGGTACGCCGCTGCTGCGCCAGGCCGTGGCGGGCATGCTGCGCCACCTGCGCGATTCGCTGCTGCTGTTCTGCCCCAACGCCAACTCGTTCCGCCGCTTCCAGACCAACAGTTATGCGCCGCTGGCGCCGACCTGGGGTGTCGACAACCGCACCGTGAGCCTGCGCGTACCCGGCGGCCCGGCCCCCAGCCGACACATCGAGCACCGTATCTGCGGCGCCGATGCCAACCCTTATCTGGCTGCCGCGGCCATTCTCGCCGCCACGCACCAAGGCATTCGCGAACAACTGGACCCCGGCGCTCCGGTCGAGGGCAACGGCTATGCCCAGGCCACCGAGCACCTGCCCACCGACTGGCTCACCGCCCTCGATGCACTGGAGCACTCGGTTTGGGCTCGCGAAGCGCTGGGCGATGCGTTCCTCGGGGTATACCTGAAGGTCAAACGCGCCGAATACCGCCAGTTCATGGCCGAAGTCAGCGAACAGGACTGGCGCTGGTACCTGCACCAGGCCTGAGCCCTACCCTATTCAGAACAAGGAACACCCCATGAACGCAGCACTGAACAACGGCCCGGCCCAGCGCGCACCGTCCTACTACAGCGCCACCCTCAACGATCGGACCGAGTACCCGACGCTCAACGGCACCGAGCAGGTTGATGTGGCGATCATCGGTGGCGGCTTCACCGGCGTCGCCACCGCCGTGGAGCTGGCCGAGCGCGGGCTGAAGGTCGCCATCGTCGAGACCAACCGCATCGGCTGGGGCGCCAGCGGGCGCAATGGTGGCCAGGTGACTGGCAGCCTGTCCGGCGACGAGGCCATGCGCACGCAGATGCGTGACCGGCTCGGCAGCGAGGTAGACGATTTCATCTGGCACCTGCGCTGGCGCGGGCACCAGATCATCGAACAGCGCGTGGCGCGCTACGGCATCCAGTGCGACCTCAAGCGCGGCCACCTGCATGCCGCAATGAAGCCGTCGCACCTGGAGGAACTGCGCGCCTTCGAAGCCGAGGCCCAGCGCCGTGGCATGGGCGACCAGGTGCAACTGCTCGACCGCCAGGGCATCTCGCGCCACCTGCAAAGCCCGCTGTACCTCGGGGCACTGAAGAATACGCGCAACTTGCACCTGCATCCGCTCAACCTGTGCCTGGGCGAGGCGCGGGCTGCGCACAGCCTCGGCGCGCTGATCTTCGAAAATTCGGAAGTGCTGGATATCGTCCACGGTCCGAGTCCGGCAGTGGTTACCGCCAATGGTCGAATCGAGGCGCGCCAGATCCTGTTGGCGGGCGATGTGTACCACAAGCTCGAGCAGCGCCAGCTCAAGGGCAAGATCTTCCCGGCCATGGGCGGGATCGTCACCACCGCGCCGCTGGGCGAGCTGGCCGAGCAGATCAACCCCGAGGACCTGGCGGTGTACGACTGTCGCTTCGTGCTCGACTACTACCGCCTGACCGCCGACAAGCGCCTGCTGTTCGGAGGTGGCGCCAACTATTCGGGGCGTGATTCGCGGGACATCGAAGCCGAGCTGCGCCCTTGCATCGAGCGCACCTTCCCGGCGCTCAAGGGCGTGCCGATCGAATTCAAGTGGAGCTGCGCCATGGGCATCGTGGTCAACCGCATCCCACAGCTGGGCAAGCTGTCGGACAACGTCTGGTACTGCCAGGGTTACTCCGGGCATGGCATCGCGACCAGCCACATCATGGGCGAGATCATGGCCGAGGCGTTGACCGGGACGCTGGAGAAGTTCGACACCTTTGCCGCGTGCAAGCACATCAAGGTGCCGATGGGGGATTTGCTGGGCAATCCGCTGCTGTCGGTGGGGATGTGGTACTACCAGATGCTGGAAAAGTTGCGCTGAAACCAAAACCGGCCCGCTCTTGCAGGAGCGGGCCGGTGTGAATCAGGCGATCTTCTTCAGCCCCAGCTTCTTCATCTCTTCGTCGCGCAACTCACGACGCAGGATCTTGCCGACGTTGGTGGTCGGCAGGGCATCGCGGAACTCGATGAACCGCGGGACCTTGTAGCCGGTGACGTTGGCACGCATGTGCTCCATCACCTGTTCCTTGGTCAGCGTGACACCTGGCTTGGCGACGATGAACACCTTGATCACCTCGCCCGACTTCTCGTCAGGCACGCCGATCGCGGCACATTGCAGCACGCCCGGCAGGGCGACCAGCACGTCTTCCAGCTCGTTGGGGTACACGTTGAAGCCCGAGACCAGGATCATGTCCTTCTTGCGGTCGACGATGCGCATGTAGCCGTCGGGCTGAATCACCGCGATGTCGCCAGTCTTCAGCCAGCCTTCGCTGTCGAGGATCTCGGCAGTGGCGTCTTCGCGCTGCCAGTAGCCCTTCATCACCTGCGGGCCCTTGATGCACAGCTCGCCGACTTCGCCCAGCGGCAGTTCCTGGCCGCTGTCGTCGATGACCTTGCACAGGGTGGACGGCACCGGGATACCGATGGTGCCGATCTGGTTGGCTTCGGACGGGTTGACCGCCGCCACCGGGCTGGTCTCGGTCATGCCGTAGCCTTCGCAGATGGCGCAGCCGGTGACCGCCTTCCAGCGCTCGGCCACGCTCAGTTGCAGGGCCATACCGCCGGAAAGGGTCACCTTCAGCGCCGAGAAGTCCAGGCTGCGGAAGGTTTCGTTGTTGCACAGGGCAACGAACAGGGTGTTCAGCCCGACGAAACCGCTGAACTTCCACTTGCCCAGTTCCTTGACCATCGCCGGCAGGTCGCGCGGGTTGCTGATCAGCACGTTGTGGTTGCCGATCAGCATCATGGCCATGCAATGGAAGGTGAACGCATAGATGTGGTACAGCGGCAGCGGCGTGATGATGATCTCGGAGCCTTCCTGCAGGTTCGAGCCCATCAAGGCGCGGCACTGCAGCATGTTGGAGACCAGGTTGCGGTGGGTCAGCATCGCGCCCTTGGCCACACCCGTAGTGCCGCCGGTGTATTGCAGCACAGCCACGTCATTGGCTTGCGGGCTGGCTTCGATGACCGGCTGGCCGCGGCCCTTGGCCAGTGCGTCGTTGAAGCGCACCGCCTGGGGCAGGCTGTAGGCCGGCACCATCTTCTTCACATACTTGATGACGCTGTTGATCAGCACGCGCTTGAGCGGTGGCAGCAGGTCGGCCACCTCGGTGACGATGACGTGCTTGACCTGGGTCTTGGGCAGGACCTTCTCGACCAGGTGCGCCATGTTGGCCAGGCACACCACGGCCTTGGCACCGGAGTCGGTGAACTGATGCTCGAGTTCACGCGCGGTGTACAGCGGGTTGGTGTTGACCACGACCAGGCCGGCGCGCATGGCACCGAACACAGCGACGGGATATTGCAGTACATTGGGCAGTTGCACGGCGATGCGATCGCCGGGCTTGAGGTCGGTGTGCTGTTGCAGCCAGGCCGCGAAAGCGCCGGACAGGGTATACAGCTCACCGTAGGTGAGGGTCTTGCCGAGGTTGCTGAACGCCGGTTTGTCGGCGAAACGCTGGCAGGATTGCTTCAGTACGGCCTGGATGTTGGGGAATTCGTCAGGATTGATTTCCGCCGTAATTCCGGCTGGGTATTTATCCTTCCAAAAATGTTCGATCATGGAAGCCCACTCCTTTAGCAACAGCGAATTCTTCACGCGTCGATGCGTTTATTATTGATATGAGATGAAGGGATTCATTGCAAACCGCATCATCTGAAAGCGCGCCGAGAGTAACAGCTTTGCCTGGGGTCGCCTAGAGGGCTTCGCAAGCCTCAATAGTCACCAAAGTGACTCAATGAAACTTTTAAGTCATTTCTAGAGTATTTAATCAAAATGTCGCATTGCGGTGCGTGCTGCAACCGACTCGGTCCCTGTAGGAGCGGGCTTGTCCCGCGATCGGGCGCGCAGCGGCCGCAAGCCAGACAGTCGAGATCGTCCTGATAAATCTCGTTGCCAGGTTCTACGGCCGCTTCGCGCCCGATCGCGGGACCAGCCCGCTCCCACAGGGATTGGGCTGGACTTTAAATCTTGAGCAAGGAAGTTGCTCCCGCAGGTACGGTGGATTTCAGGCGATGTCGCGCAACTCCCGACGCAGGATCTTGCCTACCGGCGTCATGGGCAGTGAATCGCGCAGCACGATGTGCTTGGGCACCTTGTAGCCGGTGAAGTTGGCCTTGCAGAAGGTCTTGAGCTCCTCGACGCTGACACCGCCCGCCCGAGGAACCACGAACAGTTTTACCGCTTCGCCGGAGCGTTCGTCGGGCACGCCGATCACCGCGCAACTGGCCACCTGCGGGTGGCCCATGACCACGTCCTCGATCTCGTTGGGATACACGTTGAAGCCCGAGACGATGATCATGTCCTTCTTGCGGTCGACGATGCGGGTGAAGCCGTCCGGGTCGATCACCGCGATGTCACCGGTCTTGAACCAGCCGTCGGCATCCAGCGCCTGGGCTGTCGCCTCCGGCTGTTGCCAATAGCCCTTCATGACCTGCGGCCCCTTGATGCACAGTTCGCCGCGTTCGCCCAGCGGCATCTCGTTGCCGTCGTCGTCGATGACCTTGAACGCGGTGCCGACCACCGGGATGCCCACCGTACCCAGCCGCGCCAGTTGCCCGTAGGGGTTGGTGCTCGCCACCGGTGAGGTTTCGGTCAGGCCGTAACCCTCGACGATGCGACAGCCGGTCAGGCTCTCCCAGCGCTCGGCGGTGGCCTTGACCAACGCTGTGCCGCCGGAGTTGGTGACCTTCAGCGCCGAGAAATCCAGCGACTTGAAGCCCGGGTTGTCCATCAGCGCGACGAACAGGGTGTTCAAGCCCAGCAATGCCGAAAAGCGCCACTTGCCCAGCTCCTTGATGAAGCCCGGAATGTCGCGCGGATTGGTGATCAGTACGTTGTGATTGCCCGTGACCATCATGCACATGCAGTTCGCAGTGAAGGCATAGATGTGATACAGCGGCAGTGGCGCGATCATCACCTCCTGCCCTTCCTTGATCAGCGGCTGGCCGTCGGGCCCGTGCTGGGCGAAGCAGGCCAGCACCTGCAGCATGTTGGCGACCAGGTTGCCGTGGGTGAGCATCGCGCCCTTGGCCAGCCCCGTGGTGCCGCCGGTGTATTGCAATACGGCGACATCCTCGAGCGTCTGCACCACCGGTTTGTACGTGAGTTCACGGCCCTCGCGCAGTACCTGCTTGAACGACACGGCCTGGGGCAGGCGGTAGGCCGGCACCATCTTCTTCAGCTTGTCGACCACCGTGTTGACCAGCCAGCCCTTGGCGGCCGGCAGCAGGTCGCCCATCTTCGCCTCGATCAGGTATTCGATGCCGGTGTCGGGCAACACCGTCTGCACGCGCTGGCCGAACATGTTCAGGTACACCAGCGCACGGGCGCCGGAATCCTTGAACTGGTGGCGCATCTCGCGCTCGGTGTACAGCGGGTTGGTGTTGACCACGATCAGCCCGGCGCGCATCGCGCCGAAGACGGCGATGGGGTATTGCAGGACATTGGGCATCTGCACGGCGATGCGATCACCGGGCTTGAGATCGGTGTGCTGTTGCAACCAGGCCGCAAAGGCCGCCGAATGGCGCTCCAGTTCGGCGTAACTGAGGGTGACGCCGAGGTTGCTGAACGCCGGGCGGTCGGCGAAGCGCTTGCAGGAACGCTCGAACACTTCGACGACGGATTTGTAAGCAGTGATGTCTATGGTGGAAGGCACGCCCGCCGGGCGCTTGTCATTCCAGAAGTCGGCTTGCATTTATTGTTGTTCCTCAGCCTGAACCGTCCATGACCTGATTGCCCAACGGCAAAAAGGCGTTGAGCCGACGTTAGCAGGTAAGCCGGAGGTGGCAAATACGCCAAGGGCTGCCATTAACATTGTGAATCTTATTTGTGCCCCTGCTGCAATCCTGGTCATTGTGCATACACTGAGCTCAATCCCGTGCACAAAGGATTTTCCATGGCCCACGACGCCTTCTGGCTGCCCGCCAGCGAGCACTGCAGTCTGTACGTCCACCAGTGGCTGCCGCAGACCCCGGTCAAGGCCGTGGTGCTGCTGGCCCATGGCATGGCCGAGCACGCCGGGCGCTACCGGCGCCTGGGCCATGCGCTGAACGATGCCGGCTTTGCCCTGTTCGCCCCTGATCTGCGTGGCCACGGCCGCACCGCAGAGCTAGGTAGCCTCGGCCTGTTCGCCCACCACCACGGCTGGAACACGGTGGTCAACGACCTGGGCCTGCTCAGCCAGCACATCGGCCAGCAGTTCCCCGGCACGCCGCTGTTCCTGTTCGGCCACAGCATGGGCAGCTACATCGCTCAGGCGTACCTGCTGCACCACAGTGGCAGCCTGCACGGGGCGGTGCTCAGCGGCTCGAACTTCCAGCCGGCTGCGCTCTATCGCGCAGCACGCCTGATCGCCCGCCTGGAGGCCTGGCGCCAGGGGGCGGAGGGCAAGAGCGCGCTGATCGACTGGCTGTCGTTCGGCTCGTTCAACAAGGCCTTCAAACCCAACCGCACGGCGTTCGACTGGCTCAGCCGCGACCCGGCCGAGGTCGACGCCTACGTCGACGACCCGCTGTGCGGCTTTCGTTGTAGCAACCAGCTGTGGCTCGACCTGTTGCAAGGCCTGGCACAGATCAGCCAACCGCGCCATCTGGCGCAGATCGATCCGAACCTGCCGATGCTGGTGATCGGCGGCGAATGTGATCCGGTCAGCGCTGGCAAGCGTCTCACCCACCTGGCCAACGCCCTGCGCGCGACCGGCAATCGCCATGTACAATTGCGCGTCTACCCGCAGGCACGCCACGAAGTGCTCAACGAAACCAATCGCGACGAGGTCACCCACGACATCATTGCCTGGCTGGAGCAGGCACTGGCCCTTGGCCGCCCTGCCCGCAGCGAATGATGTGCACCACCTCGTCCCTCCAAGGAAGCCCTGATGACCCAGGTCACCAACACGCCCTACGAAGCCCTCGAAGTCGGCCAGAAAGCCAGCTATGAAAAATCGGTGGAAGAACGCGACATCCAGCTGTTCGCCGCCATGTCCGGTGACCACAACCCCGTGCATCTGGACGCCGAGTTCGCGGCCAAGAGCATGTTCCGCGAGCGCATCGCCCACGGCATGTTCAGCGGCGCACTGATCAGCGCTGCGGTTGCCTGCACCCTGCCAGGGCCCGGCACCATCTACCTGGGGCAGAAGATGAGCTTCCAGAAGCCGGTGAAGATTGGCGATACCCTGACGGTACGCCTGGAAATCCTCGAGAAGCTGCCCAAGTTCAAGGTGCGCATCGCCACCAACGTGTACAACCAGAACGACGAACTGGTAGTCGAGGGCGAGGCCGAGATCCTGGCACCCCGCAAGCAGCAGACAGTGGAGCTGGTATCGCCGCCGAACTTTGTCGCCGGCTGACCGAGCAGTATCCTGTCGCGGATCTACCTGCGACAGGGCTCCAACGCCCTCAGGCAGCGCTCGATATGCCGCCGCTCAGGTTCCTGGCGGGCCAGCGCCAGCGCCCTGACCCACGCCTCCCGGGCCTGCTGCACATGCCCCAATTGCCCGTGCAACTGAGCCTGTGCCGCGTGGGCCAGATGGTAGTCGAGCAACTCGCCCCGCCCCAGAATCGCCTCCACCTCTGCCAGGCCCGCCGCCGCGCCGTCACGGCTGGCCAGCGCCACTGCGCGGTTGAGTTCGATCACAGGTGACGGCCAGTGCCGCAGCAACACGTCATACAGGCCGACGATCTCTGCCCAGTCGGTCTCCTGGGCGCTGGCGGCCTCGGCATGCACCGCAGCGATCGCCGCCTGCACGCTGTAGGGCCCGATATCACGGCTGCCCAGCGCATGACGCACCAGGGCGCACCCCTCCTCGATCTGTGCCTTGTCCCACAGGCTACGGTCCTGCTGGTCGAGCAGCACCAGCTCGCCTTCGCCATCGGTGCGCGCCCGCAGCCGCGAGGCCTGCAACAGCATCAACGCCAGCAGGCCGAACACCTCCGGGTCTGGCAGCAGTTGCGCCAGCAGCCGCCCCAGGCGAATCGCCTCGTCGCACAGGTCGCGCTGCACCAGGTCTTCCCCTGCCGATGCCGAATAGCCTTCGTTGAACACCAGGTAAATCACCCGCAACACACTTTCCAGGCGCTCTGCCAGTTCGCCCATGGCGGGCACCTGGTAGGGAATTCGTGCATCGCGGATCTTGGCCTTGGCCCGCACGATGCGCTGGGCGATGGTCGAGGGCGATTGCAGGAACGCGCGGGCGATCTGCTCGGTGGTCAGGTCGCACACCTCACGCAGGGTCAAAGGGACCTGGGCATCGGCGGACAACGCCGGGTGGCAACAGGTGAAGATCAAGCGCAAACGGTCGTCAGCGAGCAGTTCCTCCTCGCTCGGATCCTGCGCCGGGTCTTCGAGTTGCATGATCAGCTGTGCCTGCGAGCGGTCGAAACGGGCGCGGCGGCGCAAGGCATCGATGGCCTTGAAACGCCCGGCCGAGACCAGCCAGGCCCGCGGGTTGGCCGGCATGCCGTCGCGCTGCCAGCGTTCGACGGCAATGAAGAAGGCATCATGCAGGGCCTCCTCGGCGAGGTCGAAATCACCCAACAGACGGATCAGGGTCGCCAGGATGCGCCGCGAGTCGCGGCGGTAGATAACCTCGACCTGGGCATGCAGCTCATCACCCGTCATCGTGTTGCGGTCCGCGGCGTCATCTTGGCTGACCTCCCGTCATCAGGGTTGCAGTTCGCGCACCGGCCTCACTTCGACACTGCCGACCCGCGCCGCCGGAATACCTTTGGCGATGTTCAGTGCCTCGTTGAGGTCGCGGGCATCGACCAGGTAGAAGCCGGCCAGTTGCTCCTTGGTTTCCGCAAAGGGCCCGTCGGTCAGGCTCATCTTGCCAGCGCGCATGCGCACGGTGGTGGCCGTCTGCACCGGCTTGAGCGCCTCGGCCGCAAGCATCCGCCCTGAGCCGTGCAGGGACTCGGCGTAAGCCATGCACTCGGCGTCTTCGGGGCTGTCGGGCAGGCTGTGCAGCAGCCCCTCGTCACAATAGACCAGGCACAGGTATTTCATGATCGTCTCCAGCTGACGTACGGTTCAGGGCTTGAGGTCGAAGCGAGCCTTCTGGGTTTCCATGTCGAACGGTGCCGACCAGTGCTCATGGATCACCTGCCAGCGCCCTGCACTACGACGATAGCCCACCGTGACGCGCATGAAGCCGCACTGGCTTTCATCGTCGGCCGGGCCGCAGCGGTTGAGCCAATGCGCCAGGGCCAGGTCGCCATCGGCCTGAACGTCCAGCTCGGCCACCTCGAAGACCATCGGACCGGTGCAAAAGCCCATGCACATTTCCCAATGCGCCTGGTAGGCAGCCTTACCCTTGAATTGCAGGGCCTGGATGGCGTCGAAGGCAACGATGTCATCGGCATAGGGCGCGACGATGGCCGGCAGGTCGCGCTTGCGCACAGCCTGGATCCAGCCGTCGATGAGTTGACGGATTTCGGTTTCGGCGGGGGTATTCATGGGCAAGCCTCCAGCAGGTCATCAGTGGGTGGCGCCGAGTGTTTGCGGCGCCTTCACTGATGGTCGACTAGGGATGGGAGGAATCGACAACGCTGGAAAACTTTTTGCGGTTTTCCGTTATCGGCCTGTGTCGACAGGCCTTCGCTGTCTTTACCCAGCCAGCACCTGCGCATAACGCGCTCGGTCCACGTTGGCCCCGCTCAACACCACCGCAACCCTCCTGCCCTGCTGGCGTTCGCGCTCCTGCAGCAGTGCGGCCAGCGCTGCGGCGCCCGCGCCTTCGGCGGTGTTGTGGGTGGTTTCGTGGTAGAGGCGCATGGCCTGGGCGATTTCGTCATCGCTCACCCGGACGATGCGCGTGGCATGCTCACGCACCAGGGCGAAGGCGTCCGGGTGCGGCACGCGGCAGGCCATGCCGTCGGCAAAGGTGTCGGCGGTGGCCGTGGTGACGATACGCCCCAGCTCGAAGCTCTGTGCATAGGCATCCGCGGCGCTGGACACCACGCCAACGATCTCGGTCCGCAGCCCCAGCAGGTTGCGCGCCTGGATCAGCCCGCAAATGCCCGAACCCATGCCGATCGGCACATACACGGTGTCGAGGTCCGACACGGCCTCGAACAGCTCCAGCGCATAGGTCGCTACGCCGCGCACCAGCTCAGGGTGGAACGAGGGCACCATCCGGTAGCCGCGCTGTTCGGCCAGCTGGGCGGCGTACTCACGGGCCACGTCGAAATCGACACCGTGCTCGATCAGTTCGGCACCCAGCGCACGCATGGCGGCGTTCTTCTCCCGCGAGTTGCCTTCGGGCACCACGATCACCAGGGGCAAGCCTGCCTGGCGCGCCGCCAGGGCCATGCTCTGGCCGTGATTGCCGCGGGTGGCGGTGACCAGCCCCTGAGGCACATCACCGCTGGCCAGCAGCGAGCGCACATAGACCAGCCCGCCGCGTACCTTGAATGCGCCAGTCGGCGCATGGTTCTCATGCTTGACCCACAGTTGGCAGCCGGCCCGCTCGGCGAGCAACGGCCAGACGCGCTGTGGCGTCGCAGGCACATGCTGGTGAACGAAATCGGCGGCTTCGCGCAGGGCTGTGAGGTCGAACATGGCGATCATCCTTCATCGAGGGCAGTTGCGACGATCCTGAGCGCCGGGCATTGTATGGGTCAAACCTTATATTGCATGGGTAGCAATTTCGTGTGGACCCCGGAACTGATCGACGACGCCCAACCCCGCTACCTGGCACTGGTCGATGCTATCGCCGCCGCCATCGAGCGCGGTGAACTCAAGGTAGGGGAACGTCTGCCGCCACAACGGCGCCTGGCCTGGAAGCTGGGGCTCAACCCGAGCACCACCCAGCAGGCTTACCGCGAAGCTGCCGCGCGACATCTGGTGGCCGGCGAAGTCGGGCGAGGTACCTACGTATTGGCGGGTAGCAAGGAAGCAACGCTGTTTCGCCTCAAGCAGCACGACCGGCATTCGTCGCTGATCGACCTGTCGACCAACGTACCCGTGGCCGATCCGCACCCGCACGACCTGCAGCACAGCCTCCAGGCATTGCTGCGGGCGGACGACCTCAACCTGCTCGATCACTACCTCGATCACGACCAGTTGCTGCTCGGTCGCGTGCATGGCGCACGCTGGCTGGCCCAGCGCGGGCTGACGCTGGGCGCTGACGACCTGCTGTTGTGCGGCGGCGCCCAGCAAGGGCTGGCCTGTGTGCTGCAGTCGCTGTGCCAGCCTGGCGAGGCGGTCATGGTCGAAGCCCTGACCGCACCAGGGATCAAGGCTGCGTGTCGCCAGTTGCGCCTGCCAGTGCATGGCGTGGCCCTGGATCACCAAGGGCTGCGCCCGGATGAGCTCGACCGGGTGACGCGGGCCAGCGGCGCCAGGGTGCTGGTGACCACACCCACCCTGCACAACCCCACCGGGGCGTGCATGGGCGACAGCCGTCGCCAGGCCGTCGCCGAGGTGGTGAAGCGCCACGGCCTGCGGGTGATCGAGGACGATGTCTATGGCGCGCTGAGCGAGCGGGCGCCCTTGTACCCCTTGCTCGACGGCCAGGGGATACTCGTCAGCAGCTTGTCCAAGACGGTCGCAGCGGGGCTGCGCCTGGGCTGGATCGCCGCACCGGCATCGGTGCTGGAACACATCGACCCGCATGCCCGGGCCACGCACTGGCCGGTGTCACCGCTGAACCTGCGCATCGCCTGCCAATGGATCGCCAATGGCACAGCCGCGCGGCGACTGGCTTGGCAACGGGAGGAAATCGGGGAACGCTGGCGCCTGGCGCGGCGGGTATTCGGTGAAGCTATGCGTGCTCAGGATGAACCCTCGCCGCATGTCTGGGTGAACACCCCAGGGCCTGCTGAAGCCCTGGTAGGGGCGTGCCGGGCACGCGGGGTCGAAGTGGTGCCGGCCAGTGTCTTCGCGGTGGGGGGCGATGAAGTGAGGGCAGTGCGGATCAGCCTGTCGGCCGCCACCAGCCGCGCGCAGCTCAAGCAAGGGCTGGACGTCGTGCGCGCGGTACTTGGCGAGCTGGCAGGCAAATAGCACTCACCCCTGCTGGCAACCCTCGCCCATGGCTCGGTACTGAATGGTGTGCACCTGACCCTGATGATCTTCATAGGTCATGGTTGCCGGCACCACCTCGCAGACATCGGGGATGGTCGACAGATTGATCACCCGCTTGATATCCAGGTTCATCGAGTAATCGTACTGCACCGGGGGCTGGGTCTGGGTGGTCTTGGCCTCGTCCGCGAGGGCGAGCGAAGACATCCCGACCAATGCAAGAATGAGTAATGTTTTCATGAGTCTGTGGCCTTGAAAGCAATCACGTTGATCGATTGACTTCTTATGCCGTCACTGGCGGGGAGAAGTTGTCATCGTCGGCGATGACACGAAGCACCGATCCCGCATCGTCGTACTGCAGAAGGGATGAGTGAAATTCTACGCCCGCCACCGAATACTTGAACCCTGCAGTCGGATATTCACCCTTGCCAGATTTGCAACAATCTGCGACAAAGCCCCCCATGACCCTGCCCGAATTCCTCCCGCTCTGCCGCTCGCAGCGCCGCCTGCTCGACCACTTCTACCGCCAGCACGGCTCGCGCATGCGCGCCAGTGCAGAAGGCCAACTGTGGGTTGCCCGCGCGCAGGCGATGGTGGGTGCATTGAACCTGACGCCCGTCGCCGACGGCCACTGGCTGACCGGCCTGTTCGTGGCGCCGCAGTGGCGTGGCCAGGGTGTTGCCGCAGGGTTGGTCAGCGCAGCGCTGGCCAACAGGACAGGCCCGACCTGGCTGTTCTGCCACCCCGCACTGCAAAGCTTCTATGCGCGGCAGGCTTTCACAATGGCGAGCGCTCTGCCCGCCGAACTGGCCTCGCGGCTGGCCCGCTACCAGCGCAGCAAAACGCTGGTAGCGATGGTGTGCGCTCAGTCGTCGGCAACGTCGAGCCCGGGGAACAGCACCTCGGTGTAGCCGAAGCGGGAAAAGTCCTGGATCCGCGATGGGTAGAGCCGCCCGATGAGGTGGTCGCATTCGTGCTGCACCACCCGCGCATGGAAGCCATCGGCGAAGCGGTTGATCGGGGCCCCCTGGGGGTCGAGGCCCTCATAGCGGATGTGCTTGTAGCGGGGCACGACACCGCGCAAGCCCGGCACCGACAGGCACCCTTCCCAACCCTCCTCGAGCTCGGTGGACATCGGCGTGATCAGCGGGTTGAGCAGGATGGTCTGCGGCACGGGCTCGGCGTCCGGATAGCGCTCGCTGCGCTCGAATCCGAAGATCACCAGTTGCAGGTCGATGCCGATCTGCGGCGCGGCCAGGCCGACACCACCGACGTGGCGCATGGTCTCGAACATGTCGTCGATCAGTTGCTGCAGCTCAGGGCTGCCGATCATGTGCTCGGGCACGGGCGGTGCGATGCGCAGCAGGCGCTCATCGCCCATCTTGAGGATGTCACGGATCATCAGGGGTTCGGCTCACGGGTCTGGGGTTCGGCATGCGCGGGATGCTCATGGCCGAGCACAGTGATGGTCTCCTTCGGCTGCTCGCCGTCGAATTCCTTCTCGCCGGGGTTCTTGCCTTCAGCCGACATGTGCTCGATCACCGCATTCATCTCGGCGCCCAGCAATAGCACGGCGGCGGAGATATAGAAATACAGCAACAGCACGATGATCGCCCCGATGCTGCCGTACATGGCGTTGTAGTCGGCGAAGGTCTTGACGTAGTAGGCAAAGCCCAGCGAAGCGACGATCCACACCACCACCGCCAGTACGGAACCTGGGGTAATGAAGCGGAATTTCTGCTTAACGTCGGGCATCACGTAGTAGATCAGCGCCACCGCCACCATCATCAGGATGATGATCGCCGGCCAGCGCAGCACGGTCCAGATGGTGACGATGACCTCCTGCAGGCCGACCTGGGCCGCGATCCACTCCATCACCTGCGGCCCCAGCACCATGAGTGCGGCAGCGGCCAGCAGCATGCCGGCAATGCCGATGGTGTAGAAGATCGACAGCGGAATGCGCTTCCACACCGGGCGGCCTTCGGGCACATCGTAGGCAGCGTTCATGGCGCTCATCATCAGGCGCACGCCGGCCGAGGCGGTCCACAGGGCGATGACGATACCCACCGAGAGCAATCCGCCCTTCGATTGCTGCAACTGGTCGATCACCGGATTGACTTGTTCGAGTGCCTGGGGCGGCAGCACCAGTTCCGATTGCAGGCGCAACCAGGAGAAGAAGTCGGGCAGGTGCAGGAAACCGATCAGCGCGATCAGGAACAGAATGAAAGGGAACAGCGAGAACAGCATCTGGTAGGCCAGTGCCGAGGCATAGGTGGACATCTCGTCATCGAGGAATTCCTTGACGGTGCGCACCAACACGCGGTGCAGAGGCAGGCCCTGCAGGGCGGGAAAAATCATAGCGTCTCCTTTCGCCGCTTGATCGTCGTGGTTGCAACTGTGCAGACAAGTCTAATAGACCACGCGCACCGCGTACTGCTCACTGGCGAAATCAGGAAAACGGCTACGGCGGACGTTGGGGCAAAACGGTAAGGCCCCATGGGCGCGAAACGGCGCGCCCACAAGGCCCTATGCATCAACCGCGGTTCAAGGCTTCTTCACCGCATCCTTGACCTTGCCCACCGCCTGCTGCCCTTCGCCCTTGAGTTCCTGGGCCTTGCCCTCGGCACGCAGCTTGTCGTTGCCGGTCACTTTACCGACGCCTTGCTTGATGTTGCCAACCGCTTCGTTGGCCAGGCCCTTGGCTTTGTCTTTGGTGCCGCTCATGGCGAATCTCCTGCAAAAAGAGACACGTGAACCGTGTCGACAAAAGGTGGACCGGTTCGCTTGCGCAAGAGTTTCAACATTTTTTCGGGCACCAAGCCGAACGGCAAACAGCGGGCGAATACCGCACCGAATTGTCCCAGCGCCGCTGCGCACTCGGAAGGCGCAGCTCTAGAATCCGGCCATTCATAAAAACAACAGTCCGTGGAAACCTTGCACATGCGATTGATGCCCCTACTCGCGGCCATGCTGCCGTTACTTCCCCTGCCCGCCCTCGCCGCCGCCCCGACCGCCGTGCAAACCTTGCGGGTCGAGCGCTACACCGACGACGACCAACCCGGTACCCTGCGCTGGGCCCTGGAAACCAGCAACCGCAACCCCGGCCACTACCGCATCGACATCGCTGCGGTCGGCGAGCCGCCCTACGTGATCCGCCCGAGCCGGCCACTGCCGGAAATCAAGGGCCCGCTACGCATTACCGGCCTGGCCTGGGCACGTGACGGCCAGTACATCGCCATCGACGGCGCCGGCTATATCAAGGACCAGGGGGTACGCACCTGTCCAGGCGCCCTGCCCGGTCAGTTCGGCACCAATGTGCGCACCACCACCAACCCCGGCCTGGTGCTGCGCGACACCCAGGGCGTGCACCTGAGCGGCCTGGAGGTGCGCAACTTCTGCATCGGCATCCTGGTCAACCGCGCCAGCGGCAACGTCATCGAAGACAACCGTATCGTCGCCAACAAGGGCGGGGCCGGGATCATGCTCACGGGCGATGACGGCGCGGGCAACCCGACGGCCACCACCACGGTCAACAACAAGGTGCTGCGCAACCAGTTGATCGACAACGGCGACGGCCTGGAGCTGACCCGCGGCGCCGCCTTCAACCTGGTGGCCGACAACCTGTTCCGCTCCACCGACGCCAACCCCGAGCCCTCCCAGGGCATCGAGATCCTGCTGGGCAACGACAACAGCGTGGTGCGCAACCGCTTCGAGAACTACTCCGACGGCCTGCAGATCAACTGGGGCAAGCGCAACTACCTGGGCGCCAATACCTTCACCGGCAACTCCATCGGCATCAGCGTGACCGGCGAGGGCAACATCCTCGACGGCAACCTGATCCACGGCAACCGCATCGGCGTGGCCCTGCGTCCGGAGCCGGAAGTCACCGCCACACGCGTCACTGCCAATCGCATCTGGGGCAATGGCCTGGACATCCGGCGCTGCGAGGCGGGAGGCTCGTGCGTAGCAGACCAGCGCACCGGCGCGATCATCTTCGGTGTGCCAGCCCAGGCCCACGCGCTGTACGTCGGCTCGCGCGGTGTCGGCGCGGAACTGGCGAAGAAGGACCAGGCGATCATCTGCGATGGCAGCGGCCAACCCCAGCCGTGCCAGCCGCTGCCCAATCACAATCAACAGGCGCCGCGTCTGACCGGGCTTGCCGGGCATGTGCTGCAAGGTGAAGTGCAAGGGCCGGCATCCAGCCTGTTGCGCGTCGAGGTGTTCGGCAATGCGGCAGCGGAGGGGCGGGAAGCGGAGCAGTATCTGGGCGAGGTGTTGGTCGGCAGCGATGCCCAGGGCAAGGCACGGTTCGAGAAGACGCTGGATGCCATTGCGGGGCTGAACAGCTTTACCGCGACGGTGACCACAGCCGATGGCGCGACCTCGGAGTTGAGCCAGCCGTTGCGGCGCTGAAGCTCAAGGCCTCTTTGCGGGCAAACCCGTGAGGAGGCCGGCGCAACCCACCCCGCAACCCTTGCCGCGCCCCGCGCCACCCCGCACAATGTCATGCCTTTCTGGCGTCAACCCGCAGGAACCTGCATGAAACTCGACAAACCCACCGCCATCGCCCGGCGCAACCAAGCGCTGAACCGGCCGGTGCTCGACCGCGACAACACCCTGTTCGCCATCCTCGACAAGAAACGCAACCTGTGGTGGTTCGAGGTACCGGTGGCATTGCTGCGCAAAGGCCAGCCCGACTGGGTCAACCTGCTGCTGCACACCCCGGAAACCGACGAACTGCAGCACTTGAAAGTGCCGGTCAACTTCCTGCGCGCGCATCAGGAACAGATGGAAGTCCGCCACCCCGGCAAGCGTCGCTCGACCATCAGCCTGGCGCTGAGCGCCGACCGCGACTCGCTGCTGCGCGACACCCGCCCAGGCGGTGAGCAACTGGACTTCAGCACCTTCGTGCAGGCCTGATCAGGCCCGCTCGATACGATCGTCATGGATGACGATCAGCCCTTGCTTGAACAGCCCGCCGATGGCCTTCTTGAAATTGCCCTTGCTGACGTTGAACAGCTTGGCGATCACTTCCGGGGCGCTCTTGTCGCACACCGGCAGCACGCCTCCGGCTTCGTCCAGGCGCTTGAGGATCTGCTCCTGCAGGCTGTCGGCCAAGGCCGCGCCCACCGGCTGCAGACTCAGGGCGATCTTGCCGTCGTGGCGCACTTCCTTGATGAAGCCCTTCTCGTGCATGCCCGAGCGCAGGAACTTGAACACCTCGTTCTTGTGGATCAGGCCCCAGTGGCGGTTGTTGATGATCGCCTTGAAGCCCATCGGCGTCTCGCCCGCCACCAGCAGCTCGACCGGCTGGCCCGCCTTGTAGTCGACCGGCGTACGGTCGAGGTAGCGGTCCAGGCGCGCGGTGGCGGTGATGCGCCGGGTGCGCTTGTCGAGGTAGGCGTGCACCACGCAGTAATCGCCGATCTTCAACTGCTGCGCCTCTTCCGAATAGGGCATCAGCAAGTCCTTGGACAGGCCCCAGTCGAGGAAGATGCCGGCACCGTTGATGTCCTTGACCTTGAGACTGGCGAACTCACCGACCTGCACCTTGGGTTTCTCGGTGGTGGCGATCAGCTGGTCTTCGCTGTCGAGGTAGATGAACACGTTCAGCCAGTCGTCGAGCTCAAGCTCGGCGTCCTTGGGGAAGTAGCGCCTGGGCAGGAGGATCTCGCCGTCGGCGCCGCCGTCCAGGTAAAGACCGAACTCCACGTGTTTCACGATTTGCAAACTGTTGTAACGCCCAAGCAGAGCCATTTCCGATGTTCCTCAAGACAAGGCGGCTATTCTACACCTGAAGCTGCCCGGCTGCCCGATCCGTGGGAACCGCCGAGCGCGGCGCGCATCTATTGCCTGGCAAGCAACCTGCAAGGATTCGCTCATGCCTGTCCGTCTGCCCAGAGCCCTGCTGCTCATTCTCGCGTTTGCCCTCTCGCTCACGGCCTGCAGCCGTATCGACCTCGCGTACCGCAACCTCGACCGGCTGGTGCCCTGGTCGCTGGGCGACTACCTGGACATGAATCGCCAGCAGAAGGCCCTGCTCGACGAACGGCTCAAGGGCCACCTGGCCTGGCACTGCAAGACACAACTGCCCGGCTACCTCGAATGGCTCGACAAGGTGCGCCTGATGGTCGCCAACCAGGGCGTGACCGACCAGGCCCTGCAACAGCGCACCGCCGAGGCGCGCCAGGCCATCGGCCGGGTCGCTGAAGAGATCACCCCCTCCGCCGCCGAACTGCTGCGCGGCATGAGCGACGCGCAGGTCGGGGAAATGCGCAAGGCATTCAGCGACGACATTGCCGAGCGGCAGAAGGAATACGTCGACACCCCGCTACCCAAACAGATCCAGGCCCGTGCCACGCGCATGGAGAAACGCCTGACGCCGTGGCTGGGCGAGCTCAATGCCCGCCAGCGCCTGCGGGTGATGACCTGGTCCCAGGCCCTCGGCGATCAGAACAGCGAATGGATCGCCAATCGCCAGGCCTGGCAGCAACAGTTGCTGCTGGCCATGGAACAACGCCATTCGCCAGCGTTCGAGCCCCGTCTGGCGCAGTTGCTGCAGCGCAAGGAGAGCCTGTGGTCACCGGCCTACCGCATGGCCTTCGAGAACACCGAGCTGCAGGCCCGCAGCCTGCTGGTCGACCTGATGCAGCAGAGCAGCCCGGCGCAGCGGCAGTTCCTGCTGGACCGGCTGGCCAAGGTACGTCGTGACTTCAGTGAGCTGAAGTGCCTCAAGGGGTGAGGATCGGGGTGGCCTTTTCGCGGGCAAGCCCGCTCCCACAAGCCCCCACTGCCCTTGAGTTCAGTGGGGGCTTGTGGGAGCGGGCTTGCCCGCGAAAAGGCCACCATCGACTCAACTGACACCCCTCACCTGCCCCTGCGCCGATAGGGAAACACATCGATCACCTTCCCTTCCCGTATCGCCCCCTGCAATCCCTGCCAGTAATCCGCGTCATACAGCTCCCCATGCAGCCGGCTGAACAACCGCCGCTGGCCGATATCGGCGAACAGGAACGGCGGAAACTCCTCGGGAAACACATCGTGCGGCCCGATCGAATACCACGGCTCGCCAGACATCTCATCCTCCGGGTAGCGCGGCGGCGGGATATGGCGAAAATTCACCTCGGTGAGATAGCTGATCTCGTCGTAGTCATAGAACACCACCCGCCCATGCCGGGTAACGCCGAAGTTCTTCAGCAGCATGTCGCCGGGAAAGATGTTCGCCGCCGCCAGTTGCTTGATCGCCAGCCCGTAGTCCTCCAAGGCTTCGAGCACCTGGGCCTCGCTGGCCTGCTCCAGGTACAGGTTCAACGGCGTCATGCGCCGTTCGGTCCAGCAGTGGCGGATCAGCACGCTGTCACCCTCCACGACCACCGTCGAGGGCGCGACCTCCAGCAGCTCGGCCAGGCAATCGGCTTCGAACTTGGCCACCGGAAAGCGGAAATCGGCGAACTCCTGGGTATCGGCCATGCGCCCCACGCGGTCGACACTTTTCACCAGGCGGTATTTTTCGATCACCGTGGCTCGGTCGACGGTCTTGGAGGGTGAAAAGCGGTCCTTGATGATCTTGAACACAGTATTGAAGCCCGGCAGGGTGAACACGCTCATCACCATGCCGCGCACGCCGGGTGCCATGACGAAACGGTCGTCGGTACTGGCCAGATGATTGATCAACGCGCGGTAGAACTCCGACTTGCCATGCTTGTAGAAGCCGATCGAGGTATACAACTCGGCAACGTGCTTGCCCGGCAGGATGCGCTTGAGAAAGTTGACGAACTCCGCCGGCACCGGCACATCGACCATGAAGTACGAGCGGGTGAACGAGAAGATGATCGACACCTCGGCCTCATCGGTGATCAGCGCATCGGCCTCGATGCCATGGCCCTCGCGATGCAGTAGCGGGATCACCAGCGGCCACTGCTCGTCACGGGTGTAAAGACGCCCGACCAGATAGGCGCCCTTGTTGCGGTACAGCACCGAGGAAAACAACTCCACGGCCAGCGCCGGGTCCTTGCATACCCAGTCAGGCAGGCATTCACGCAGTCGCTCCTCAAGGCGCGCCAGGTCGGCGTCGAGGTCGCCATAGGGCACCTCGAAAGCCTGGTCGGCAAGGATCCCCCGCAACAGACCACCCAGGCCGTCGCGCAACTGATAGGTGCGGGTCTGTGCCGCGCGCTCGTGGCCGCGCATGGCCGGGCGGGTGGTGTGGATGAACATGCAGCCGTCGCTGATCAGGTCGTGGCTGAACAGGCTGCAGAACAGCGAGTTGTACCAGGTCTCGGCCAGCTCATCGTCCAGGCGCGGGTCGATCAGGCGGATGTAGGCGCTCTTGACCAGCGGCCAGTGCTCCACGTCCAGCAGCAGCGAGGGGGCGAAACCTTCGCGCAGCCAGCCGTTGATCTCGGCGACCTTCTCCTCGTACAGGTTGATCCGCGCAGCAGCGGCCTGCTGGATCGCCTGCCATTGCGCCTGTTCGAAGCGTTCGCGGGCGCCCAGGGTGATGCGGCGAAAGTGTTCTCGGTAGTTGTCGAAGCCATCGAGGATCATCCGGGCGATGGCTGCGGCGGGCCAGGGCTGGGGCATGGTGAGAGGCTCGGTGGGTGGCGGAATGAAAAGAGCTTAGTCGGGTGTCGGTCTTTTCGCGGGGCAACACAATTGCCAGAGCAAGAAAGCACAAGAAACGCCCCGACACCTGACGTACACTCGCGCCCCTGCCCAGAACCCGGAGATACCCGTGAGCCCCATCGCCCTCGCCCGCCTGCTGACCCTTGCTGCCGTCTGGGGTGCGAGCTTCCTGTTCATGCGCATCATCGCCCCTGAACTGGGTACGGTACCGACCGCCTTCTTTCGCGTCTCCATCGCCTGCCTCGGCCTGATCGGCATCCTCGCCGCAGCCAGGGTGCGCTGGGACTTCCAGGGCAAGCTCGGCGCCTGCCTGGTGCTGGGCATGATCAACTCGGGCATTCCGGCGACGTTCTATTCAGTCGCCGCGCAGGTACTGCCAGCGGGGTATTCGGCAATCTTCAACGCCACCACACCCCTGATGGGCGTGCTGATCGGCGCGTTGTTCTTCCGCGAAAGCATGACCCTGCCCAAACTGTGCGGGATCTTCCTTGGCCTGTTCGGCGTCGGCATCCTCAGCGGTGCCGGCCCGGTGGCGCTGGACATGGCCCTGGTGCAAGGCGCCCTGGCGTGCCTTGCGGCGACCACCTGCTATGGCTTCGCCGGCTTTCTCGCCCGCCGCTGGATCGGCGGCCTGGACAGCCGCCTGTCGGCCCTGGGCAGCATGCTGGGAGCGACCTTGCTGCTCAGCCCGCTGTTTGCCTGGAGCGCACTGACCCAACCACCCGCCAGCTGGGGTGGTTGGTCGGTGTGGCTGTCTTTGTTGGGCCTGGGTCTGGTGTGCACGGCCTTCGCCTACATCCTGTACTTCCGCCTGCTCAACGAGATCGGACCCGTCAAGGCCAGTACCGTGACCTTCCTGATTCCGGTGTTCGGGGTGCTGTGGGGGGCGTGGTTGCTGGATGAGCCGCTGTCGATGGCGCACCTGTATGGCGGGGTCCTGATAGCCGCAGCACTGTGGTTGGTGCTGCGGCCGGCGCGTGCCTGAAATCGTACCGCCGCAGGCGGTATTCAGGCCTCGGCCATCTTCACCCCAGGCTTGCGGAACACGAACAGCAACCCCACCACGATCAACCCCATCCCCAGCAGGCTCAGCGGCGCCAGGCGGTTACCGAAGATGAGGAAATCCATCACTGCGGTCACCGCTGGCACCAGGTAGAACAGGCTGGTGACATTGACCAGGTTGCCTCGGGCGATCAACCGGTAGAGCAGCAGCGTCGCCAGCAACGACACCACCAACCCCATCCACAGCAGGGCGCCGACGAAGCTTGCGCTCCATTCGACATGCAGCGGCTGGAACGGCGCAAACACCGCACACAGGGCAAACCCTGCCAGGTATTGCAGCGGCAAGGTTCCCATCGGGTTGTCGGTGATGCGCTTCTGCAGGATCGAGCCGAACGTCATGCTGGTCAGCGCCAGCAAGGCAAACAGCATTCCGGCGAGGGAAACCCCACCCAGGTTGATGCCCTGGTAGACCACCATCACCAACCCGCCAAGCCCCAGACCCAGGCCGAACAAACGGCTCCATGAACGCTGGCGCTCCATCAGCACCACGGTGAGGATCGGTTGCACCCCCATGACCGTGGCCATGACACCAGGGGTGACGTGAGTGTTGAGCGCCAGCAGGTAAAAGATCTGGTATGCACCGAGCAGCACGCAACCGGTCCCCAGGGCGCGCAGGATACCGCCGCGACTGCGCGGCCAGCGCAACCTCAGCAAGGGGCCGATCAGCAACAGCCCTGCCAGGGCCAATGCCGAACGCAGCAGCAGGAAGGCGAAGGGGCTGGCCTGGGCCAGGCCGAGCTTGGAGACGATCGCCCCGCTGCTCCACAGCAGGACGAACAGGCTGGTGGTGGCCGCCGAGGCCACGGATGCTTTCGAAAGGACAGACATGTATTGCCACCTGAATATTGGGCAAGAGCCAAACGGTGGGCGCGCTTCAGCGAGGAAAGAGGCCGACCGTGTTCAGTAGGTTGCGAGTGCGATTGGGCCGGCGAGAACGCCGATCAGCCCAGCACGACCACGCAGCGGGGCGCAGATACGCCGCCGACGACGCCACTGACAGGTGGTGGGTAGTGACTGATCATGGCCGGCTGCTGGCTGCCACGCACGACAACGCCCGCGACAGGCGCGAGAACGAAGGCGGTGGTGGAAGGGCTGGCTGGCATGACAGGTCTTCGGGGAAGTTGAATGTTTCGGAATATATCCGTGAATGCGGAGCTGGGCAACACCCTAGGGTGATCGGACGTCCCTCTTCGCGGCAAGCCCGCGAAGAGGGACGCAGCGAATCAGAACAACCAGCGATACAGCAGATAGGCCACCACCACCGCCAGCACCGGCCGCAGGATGCGGTAGGCCTTGGGGTTGGAGCGCTTGAACTGCTTCACATGGGTGCTGATGCGGTTGCTGAAGCGCTTGCTCCAGGCGTAGGCCTGGTTGATCCCACCCACCCGCTCGTCGTCGGTGTTCTGCGGCGCGGTGGCGCGGCCAAGGAACGCGCTGACCTTGCGGTTGATGCGGGTCATCAGCGGGCTGTTGAGCGGACGCTCGACGTCGCAGAACAGGATCACCCGCGTCACGTCGGTTTCGTTCTTCACCCAGTGCACATAGGTTTCATCGAACATCACATCTTCGCCGTCACGCCAGGCATAGACCTGGCCGTCGACGTAGATGCGGCAGTCGTCTGAGTTGGGCGTGGACAACCCCAGGTGATAGCGCAGGGAGCCGGCAAACGGATCGCGGTGCGGGTTCAGGTGGCTACCGCCAGGCAACAGGGCGAACATTGCACCCTTGACGTTGGGGATACTGCTGACCAGCTCGACGGTACGCGGGCACAGTGCCTCGGCCGACGGCAGTGGCTTGTCGTACCATTTCAGGTAGAACCGCTTCCAGCCCTTCTTGAAGAACGAACCGAAGCCGGCGTCGTTGTCTTTTTCGGCTGCGCGGATATACCCCTCGTCGAACAGGCGCATGGCCTCTTCGCGGATCTCCTGCCAGTTATCCTTGAGCACATCCAGCTCGGGGAAGCGCTGACGGTCCAGGTAAGGTTTGGAAGGCACACCGGAGAACAGGTACATCAGGCTGTTGTAGGGAGCGAACAGCGCCGAATGGTTGACGAACTGGCGCAGTACCGGCAGGCGTGCCTTGCCGCGCAGGTGCACGAACAGCACACTGCCGAAGAACACCAGCAGGACACCCGCCTTGGCGACGAAGGAAAAGGTCATGCAACACTCCTTGAGGGGAAATCAGGCCATCCCCAGATAGCCGGACATGATAAACCCATCGAAGGCCGCTGCAAGTCACAAGCGGCAAGCGCGAGGATGAAGATCGAGGTCGCTTGACCCGGATCAGCACTCCTCGGCTTGCTGACTGCGCTGTCGACCTGACGTTACTGCTGGTTTTCCTGCTCGCTGAACATGTCGCTGAACAACATGCTCGACAGATAACGCTCGCCCGAATCCGGCAGGATCACCACGATGGTCTTGCCCTGCATCTCCGGCTTTTCTGCCAGGCGCACTGCCGCCGCCATCGCCGCGCCGCAGGAAATGCCGCACAGGATCCCTTCCTCCTGCATCAGGCGGATGGCCATGGCCTTGGACTCTTCATCGGTGACTTGCTCGACCTGGTCGACGACCGACAGGTCGAGGTTCTTCGGCACGAAGCCTGCGCCGATGCCCTGGATCTTGTGCGGGCTGGGCTTGAGTTCCTCGCCGGCCAGGGTCTGGCTGATCAGCGGCGAAGCCACCGGCTCCACGGCCACCGACAGCACCGGCTTGCCCTGGGTGTGCTTGATGTAGCGCGACACGCCGGTAATGGTGCCGCCGGTGCCGACACCTGCGACCAGCACGTCAACGGCGCCGTCGGTGTCGTTCCAGATTTCGGGCCCGGTGGTCTTCTCGTGAATTGCGGGGTTGGCGGGGTTTTCGAACTGCCCTGGCTGGAAGTACAGCGCAGGATCGGAGGCGACGATCTCGTTGGCTTTTTCGATCGCCCCTTTCATGCCCTTGGCAGGGTCGGTCAGCACCAGCTCGGCGCCCAGCGCCTTGAGCACCTTGCGCCGCTCCAGGCTCATGGAGGCCGGCATGGTCAGCATCAGCTTGTAGCCGCGCGCCGCAGCGACGAAGGCAAGGCCGATGCCGGTGTTGCCCGAGGTGGGCTCGACAATGGTCATGCCCGGCTTGAGCTTGCCGCTGCCTTCGGCGTCCCAGACCATGTTCGCGCCGATCCGGCACTTCACCGAGTAGCCTGGGTTGCGCCCTTCGATCTTGGCCAGGATGGTCACCCCGCGCGGGGCGATGCGGTTGATCTGCACCAGCGGCGTGTTGCCGATGGAGTGGGCGTTGTCGGCGTAGATACGGCTCATGGCAGGGGTCCTTGAATCGTTGGAAACAGGCGGGAAAGCCTCAAGGGTAAGCCTGCCCCGGCAGCGCGTAAAGCCCGTTCGAACCAAGCCCGGCGCCTGGCGGTCAACCGCACAACCTGCCCTGGAGAGCTTGCGATGAAAGCCCGTTATCGCTGGCCGCTGATCGGCCTGGCCGGCCTGATCGTGCTGCTGGTGGCCCTGCACCTGGCCCTGCCCTACCTGGTACGCGACTACCTCAACGACAAGCTGGCCGACATGGGCGACTACCGCGGCGAGGTCGCCGACGTCGACCTCGCCTGGTGGCGCGGCGCCTACCAGATCAACGGGCTGAAGATCGTCAAGACCACCGGCAAGGTGCCCGTGCCGCTGCTCGATGCGCCGCTGATCGACCTGTCAGTCAGTTGGCATTCGCTGTGGTACGACCAGGCCGTGGTCGCCGAGGTGGCGTTCGTGCGGCCCGAGCTCAACTTCGTCGATGGCGGCAGCAAACAGAACTCGCAGACCGGCCAGGGCACCGACTGGCGCCAGCAACTGGAGAAACTGCTGCCGATTACGCTCAACGAAGTGCGCATCGAAAACGGCACCCTGACCTTTCGCAACTTCAACTCCAAGCCGCCGGTGGACCTCAAGGCAACTCAGCTCCAGGCCAGCATCCGCAACCTGACCAACGTGCGCGACGAAAAAGGCCGACGCGACGCCAGCTTCGAGGCCGACGCGCTGATTGCCGGCGATGCCAAGGTCGAAAGCCGCGCCGCCTTCGACCCGTTCAGCGACTTCGACGACTTCGAATTCCGTCTGCGCGCCACCGGCATCGAACTGCGCCGGCTCAACGACTTCGCCAGTGCCTATGGCAAGTTCGACTTCAATGCCGGGCATGGTGACGTGGTGATCGAGGCCCAGGCCGAGAACGGTAGGCTCAATGGCTATATCAAGCCGTTGCTGCGCGATGTCGATGTGTTCGACTGGCAGCAGGATGTCGAAGACAAGGACAAAGGCTTCTTCCGCTCGATCTGGGAGGCGGTGGTCGGTGCCAGTGAAACGGTGCTGAAGAACCAGCCGAAGAATCAGTTCGCCACCCGCGTCGAACTCAGCGGCAGTGTGCATCAACAGAACATCAGCGCATTCGAGGCGTTCCTGCAGATATTGCGCAATGGTTTCGTCCAGGCATTCAACGCCCGCTACGAGCAGCCGCCGCCCAAGACTGACTGAAACGCGGGTGACGGGCCATTCAGCGACTGAATACCCGGTCTGCGTTTGCAGCGGCCTGGGGCCGCGTTATAGTCGGGGCACATCATAGACATGAGTTCTCGGTGTCGGCCTTTTCGCGGGCAAGCCCGCTCCCACAAGGTACTCTCCCCTGTGGGAGTGGGCTTGTCCCGCGATGAGGCCGCCATCGACACCCCGCAGAGGATCGGCTCCATGAAATTCGAAGGCACCCGCAACTACGTCGCCACCGACGACCTGAAGCTGGCGGTCAACGCGGCCATCACCCTCGAACGCCCGCTGCTGGTCAAGGGCGAGCCAGGCACCGGCAAGACCATGCTGGCCGAGCAATTGGCCGAATCTTTCGGTGCACGCCTGATCACCTGGCACATCAAGTCCACCACCAAGGCCCACCAAGGCCTCTACGAGTACGATGCGGTGAGCCGCCTGCGCGACTCGCAACTGGGCGTGGACAAGGTCCACGACGTGCGCAACTACCTGAAGAAAGGCAAGCTGTGGGAAGCCTTCGAGGCCGATGAGCGCGTCATCCTGCTGATCGACGAGATCGACAAGGCCGACATCGAGTTCCCCAACGACCTGCTGCAGGAACTCGACAAGATGGAGTTCTACGTCTACGAAATCGACGAGACCATCAAGGCGAAACAGCGCCCGATCATCATCATCACCTCCAACAACGAAAAGGAGCTGCCCGACGCCTTCCTGCGCCGCTGCTTCTTCCACTACATCGCCTTCCCCGACCGCGAGACCCTGCAGCGCATCGTCGATGTGCACTACCCGAACATCAAGCAGTCGCTGGTCAGCGAGGCGCTGGACGTATTCTTCGACGTGCGCAAGGTGCCGGGCCTGAAGAAGAAGCCCTCCACTTCCGAGCTGGTCGATTGGCTCAAGCTGCTGATGGCCGACAACATCGGTGAGGCGGTGCTGCGCGAGCGTGATCCGACCAAGGCCATCCCGCCGCTGGCCGGTGCCCTGGTCAAGAACGAACAGGACGTACAACTGCTGGAGCGCCTGGCCTTCATGAGCCGTCGCGGCAACCGCTGAGGGGCTGGCCATGCTGCTCAACCTGTTCAATGAAATGCGCGCGGCCAAGGTGCCGGTGTCGGTGCGCGAACTGCTCGACCTGCTCAACGCCCTGCAACAGCGCGTGGTATTCGCCGACATGGACGAGTTCTACTATCTGGCGCGGGCAATCCTGGTCAAGGACGAGCGCCATTTCGACAAGTTCGACCGCGCCTTCTCGGCCTATTTCAAGGGCCTGGAAAACCTCGACCGCCACCTGGAAGCGCTGATCCCCGAAGAATGGCTGCGCAAGGAGTTCGAACGCTCGCTCAGCGATGAAGAGCGCGCGCAGATCCAGTCGCTCGGCGGGCTCGACAAACTGATCGAGGAGTTCAAGAAGCGTCTCGAGGAACAGAAGGAACGCCACGCCGGCGGCAACAAGTGGATCGGCACCGGCGGCACCAGTCCGTTCGGCTCCGGCGGTTTCAACCCCGAAGGCATTCGCGTCGGCGAGGCCGGCAAGCGTCAGGGCAAGGCGGTCAAGGTGTGGGACCAGCGCGAGTACAAGAACCTCGACGACCAGGTCGAGCTGGGCACGCGCAACATCAAGCTGGCCCTGCGCCGCCTGCGCAAGTTCGCCCGCGAAGGCGCCGCCGAGGAGCTCGACATCGACGGCACCATCGATCACACCGCCCGCGATGCCGGGCTGTTGAACATCCAGATGCGCCCGGAGCGGCGCAACACGGTCAAGCTGCTGTTGCTGTTCGATATCGGCGGCTCGATGGATGCCCATGTGAAAGTCTGCGAAGAGCTGTTCTCGGCCTGCAAGACCGAGTTCAAGCATCTGGAGTACTACTACTTCCACAACTTCGTCTACGAATCGGTGTGGAAGAACAACCTGCGCCGCACCTCCGAGCGGTTTTCCACCTTCGATCTGCTGCACAAGTACGGCGATGACTACAAGGTGGTGTTCGTCGGCGATGCGGCGATGGCGCCGTACGAGATCACCCAGCCGGGCGGCAGCGTCGAGCACTGGAACGAAGAGGCCGGGTACGTGTGGATGCAGCGCTTCATGGAGAAATTCAGGAAGATCGTCTGGATCAACCCCTACCCCAAGCAGACCTGGAACTACACCGCGTCCACCCAATTGGTGCGCGAGCTGGTCGAGGACCGGATGTTCCCGCTGACCTTGCAGGGGTTGGAGGAAGCGATGAGGTATCTGTCCAAGTAGCCTGTACCGACCCTATCGCGGGGCAAGCCTGCAGGCACCCTACCGCCCCTGCGAACAGTGGGGAATCTGTGGGCGCGGGCTTGCCCCGCGATAGGGCCCGATAGCTCACGCCCAGCGCTGCAGATACCCCTGCTGCTCCCGCCACGCCGTCTCCTGCACCACCGCCCTGAACCGCACCACCGCCCCTGGCATGCACTGCGCCAGCTGTGCCAACGCCAGTGGCGTCAAGGCCCCCAGGCGCGGATAGCCGCCAATGGTCTGGCGATCATTGAGCAGCACGATCGGCTGACCATCCGGCGGCACCTGCACCGCCCCCAACGGAATCCCCTCGGAAATCATCGGCGCACCCTGGTAGACCAGTTGCGGCCCCAGCAGGCGGCTGCCCATGCGATCGGCACGGCTGTCCAGCGTCCATTCGCTGTTGAAGGCCTCGAACAGGCTGGTGCCGCTGAAGTCGCCGATCTGTGCGCCCATCACTAGGTCCAGTACCGGCTTGGCCGGATATTCCGGGCGCAGGGCTTCGGGCACTTCACGCAAGGCCGGTGCGCCCTCGGCAAAGCGCAGAGCCTGCCCCTTGGCCAGCGCCTCGCCGCGCCCCTCGATGCCCCCCAGCGCTTCACGCGCCACCGTCGAACAACTGCCCAGCACGGCTTCGCCGACGAAACCGCCAGGGGCGGCCAGGTAGGCACGCACACCCTGGCGTGGTTGCCGCAGCGTCAGGCGTTGGCCCTTGTGCAGGGCGAAGCTGCGCCAGGGCGCCAGCGGCTGGTCGTCGACCCTGGCGTCCAGGTCGGCGCCGGCCAGGGCCAGCACACAGTCCTGCTCGGCGAGCAGGCTCAAACCACCCAGCGCCACCTCCACCACGGGCGCGTCCAGGGCGTTGCCCAGCAGCCAGTTGGCCCAGTTCATCGCCACCCAGTCCAGCGCCCCGCCCTGGGTCACGCCCAGATGCCGCACACCCAGGCGCCCGGCGTCCTGTAGCTGGCACAGCGCGGTGCTGGCTTCGATCCTCAACTGCGTCATGCCAGCGCCTCCAAAGGACGGTCATCCCCGCCCAATGCCATGAATTCGGTGTGCGACACCGCCACGAAACGTACCCGGTCACCCGGCTGCAGCAAGCTGTAGCCATCACGTTCGCGGTCGAACAGACGCACTGGCGTACGCCCGATCAGGTTCCAGCCACCCGGCGACACCGCAGGATAGGCCGCCGTCTGCCGCTCGGCGATGCCCACGCTACCGGCCGCAACGCGCTTGCGCGGCGTGCTCAGGCGTGGCGTGGCCAGGCGTTCGTCCACCAGCCCCATGAACCCGAACCCCGGTGCAAAACCCAGGGCGAACACCGGGTAGTCACGCGCGCAGTGCAGGCCAATCACCTCGTCTTCGCTCAGGCCGCTGCGCGCAGCCAGCAGCGCCAGCTCCGGGCCGACACTGGCGTGGTACCACACCGGAATCTCGTGACGCCGACCACTGTGGCCTGCATCCGGCTGCAAACCTTCCAGCGCCTGGCCAATTCGCGCGCGCGCCTCCCCTGGCGCCAGGTTCGACTGCAGCATCAGGGTGGTGTAGGACGGTACCAGGTCGACCAGGTGCTCACCGAACGCTGCACGCAGGCGCTGGTTGGCGGCGAGGATCCACGGCATGTTGGCCTCGTCGATGGTGTCGAACAGCCGCACCATCAGGCTATCGATCGCCACCACTTCGATACGTGGCTTCATCGCGACATCCTCATGCCTGCAACGCATCGAGGGCCTGGCGGATCTGCCGCACCGCAGCCACCGAGCTTTCGTTGTCGCCATGCACGCACAAGGTGGCGGCATCGAGGCGCAGCGCGCTGCCGTCGTTGGCCACCAGGGCCTCGCCACGCGCCAGGCGCACCGCCTGCTCGACCACCAGGGCCGGGTCATGGTGTACGGCGCCGGGCAGGCGGCGCGACACCAGGTGGCCGCTGGCGGTGTAGGCGCGGTCAGCGAACGCTTCGAACCACAACGGCACCCCGATCTCGTCGCCCAGGGCCTGTGCAGCACTGTCGTCGGCGGTGGCCATCAGCATCAGCGGCAGGCCGGCGTCGTAGGCGGCCACGGCTTCGAGCACCGCACGCAACTTCTGCGGGTCGGCCATCATGTCGTTGTACAGCGCGCCATGCGGCTTGACGTAGGCCACACGACCACCGAGCACCTTGCAGATGCCCTCCAGGGCGCCGATCTGGTAGTGCAGCAGGTCGCGAATCTCGTCGTCGCTGCAGGCCATCGAACGGCGGCCGAAGCCGACCAGGTCCGGGTAGGCCGGGTGCGCGCCGATGGTCACGCCATGCTGCAGCGCCAGGGCCACGGTGCGGCGCATGGTGCCGGGATCGCCGGCATGGTAGCCGCAGGCGATGTTGGCGCAGTCCACGAAGGGCATGACCTCGGCATCCAGGCCCATGCGCCAGTTGCCGAAACTCTCGCCCATGTCGCAATTGAGAAGCAGGCGGTTCACCTGTCGAACTCCTGTTGTGCTGTTCATAGGTCTACCTTAACGCGCCTTCAGTTCTTTGCCGCGGGTTTCTGGCAGGCTCAGGGCGGCGACGATCACGATGCCATAGGACACCGCAGCGAATGCGCCGATGCCCAGGCCCAACGGGATCTTCTCGCCCAGCAGGCCGATCAGCAGCGGGAACATCGCCGCCAGCACCTTGCCGACGTTGTAGCAGAAGCCCTGCCCCGAGCCGCGGATGCGCGTGGGGAACAGTTCGGTGAGGAAAGCCCCCATGCCACTGAAGATGCCAGACGCGAAGAAGCCCAGCGGGAAGCCCAGCCACAGCATCACGCCGTCACTGACCGGCACCTGCGTGTACAGCAGGACGATGACGAACGAACCCACCGCGAACAGGATGAAATTCTTGCGACGCCCCAGCAGGTCGCTGAGGTAGGCGCTGATCACATAGCCGATGTAGGAACCGACGATGACCATGGCCAGGTAGCCGCCGGTGCCCAGCACGCTCAGGCCGCGCTCGTTCTTGAGAAAGGTCGGCAGCCACGAGGTGATGGCGTAGTAGCCACCCAGGGCGCCGGTGGTCAGCAACGAAGCGCGGATCGTGGTCCAGAGCATGCCGGAGGCGAAGATTTCGTAGAAGTGCGAAGGCGCTTCGGGCTTTTCTGCACGCTTGGCTTCGCGGTAGACCTCCGGGTCCTTGACCATGCGGCGTACGAAGATCACGAAGATCGCCGGCAACAGCCCGAGCAGGAACAGTGCACGCCAGGCCTGTTCGGCCGGCAGCCAGGAGAACAACAAGGCGTAGAGGATTGCGGTCAGGCCCCAGCCGATGGCCCAGCCCGATTGCACCATGCCCACGGCCTTGCCGCGGTCCTGGGCGCGGATCACCTCGCCGATCAGCACCGCACCGGCGGTCCACTCGCCACCGAAGCCAAAGCCCATCAAGGTGCGGGCGATCAGCAGCTGCTCGTAGCTCTGGGCGAAGCCGCAGAGGAAGGTGAAGAAGGCGAACCACAGCACGGTCAGTTGCAGGGTGCGTACGCGGCCGATGCGGTCGGAGAGAATACCGGCGACCCAGCCGCCGATGGCCGAGGCGATCAGGGTGCTGGTGTGGATCAGGCCGGCCTCGGCGGTGCTGATGCCCCAGATCATGATCAGGGTGGGGATGACGAAGCTGAGCATCTGCGTGTCCATGCCGTCCAGGCCATAGCCGATCTTGCAGCTCCAGAAGGTACGTCGTTGCTGGGAGTCGATGTCACGGTACCAGGCAAAGGGCCCGCCCGAAGATCGGGTGGGTGCCTGCTGCTGTACGCCGGTAGGGTTCATGGATGCCTCGGCTTGTTGGTATTGTTTGAGGAACGACTGCGTGTTCGCGGCCTGGACGCTATTGTTCAAAGCCCGCGCAACCTGCGTCCAACGAGAAAAACCGTCGGTCTGGAACAAGAAAACCTGATCGCCCAGCCTTGCGAGCACACGATGAACCTGCGATTTCTCGAAACCTTCGTCTGGGTCGCCCGGCTCAAGAGCTTTCGCCTCACCGCCGAGAAGCTGTTCACCACCCAGGCCTCGGTATCCAGCCGCATCGCCGCACTGGAGGCCGACCTCGGCGTGAAGCTGCTGCTGCGCGACTCGCGCGGTGTCAGCCTGACCCCGGAAGGCAGCAAGGTGCTGGAGTACGCCGAGCGCATGCTCGACACCGCCAAGGCGATGAAACAGTCGCTGGGCGGCGAACGGGCGGTGGTCGGCCGGATCCGCCTGGGGGTCATGGACACGGTGATCCACACCTGGATGAGCGCCTTGGTGGCCGAGTTGACCGAGCGCTACCCGCAAGTGGAAATCGAGTTGGTCGCCGACACCTCGCTGAACCTGCGCGACCAGTTGCAGAAGGGGTTTCTCGACGTGATCCTGCAGACCGACCTGCTGCGCCAGGAAAGCATCCGCAGCCTGGACCTGGCGCGCTATCCCATGGGCTGGATCGTCGCCACCGGCTCACCGCACCATCGCGACTATGCGTCGCTGGCAGAACTGGCGCGCGAGCGGATCATCACCTTTTCGCGCAACTCCCGGCCGCATCAGGAGGTGTTCAGTCTGCTGCAGAGCGCGGGGAGCGAGACGCCTCGGCTGAACTGCGTGAACTCGGTGTCGGCAATCACCCGGCTGCTGCGCGATGGCTTCGGTATCGGCGCCCTGCCCCCGGCGCTGGTCGCCGCAGAGCTGGCACGCGGCGAGCTGGTGCTGCTGACGGGGCTGCAGCCACCGCCTAGTCTGGAGTTGGTGGTGTCGTGGCAGACCGGGGTGGAACTGGTCGATGAAGTGGTGGGGTTGTGCCGGCAGGTGCTGGGGCGCTATGCGCAGGATGTGGGGGGGCAGCGGATCGTGCTGGTCTGAGCCGGGGATGTGTCAGTTTCGGCCTCATCGGGGGACCAGCCCGCTCCCACAGGGATTGAGCTGGCCTTTAGATTTTGAACAGGACAGTAACTTCCGCAAGGTGCAACACTGTGAGAGCGGCGGTTCGCCGCTGCGACTCGTCCCGCGATGAGGCCCGCCCCGGCAACAAAATAGCTGCAATCTAGCGCCAGCTTTCCTTCACCGCCCGGCGCCGCCCGCCCAGGATCACCCAGCCGATCCCCAGCAACAGGCTCTCGACCAGGAACGCCAGCAGGAAGCCGCTGGCGATCCCCCAGCCGATCGCCTCGGGCACCAGCAGGATCTGGTAGCTGTAGCCCTTGAGCGTCTCTTCACGCAGCTGCGGATCGGCCTGCGCCAGCACATGCCAACTGCGGCTGGCCCAACTGCCTTGCAGCGCCTGCCATTCGTTTTCCAGCAACTGGTTGCGAATCACCAGGCTTTCGATGCTGTTGGCGTCACTGTTGAACACCGGGTCGTCACTGGTGCGGTAATGGCGCACCAATGCCTGCAGGTCGCCGTTGAAGAAGCGCTCGGCAGTTTCCTGGAAGCCCGCCAGCGCTTCGCGCGACTCGAGCATGTGGGCCTCGACCCGCTGGCTGTAGTCCTTGACCAGCCCAGGCACCTGGACACCGGCCAGCAGGCCGAAAGTGAACAGCAGCAACCGCAGGTAACTTCTGAACATGCTCTGTCCTTAGCCTTTGGCGACGCACTCGCCGTGCCGCCACAGGGCCCATTGACCCGGCTCGTAACGCTGCCAGGTCTCGTTTTCGGTCAGGGCCTCGGTGGCGATCACCGTGACCACGTCATTGGGCGTGGTTTCCGATTGAAAATCCACGATCAGGTCGACATCTTTCAACCGTGCAGCACCAAAAGGCGCGCGCCGGGTGATATGTACCAGCTTGGTCGAACAGAAGCAGAACAGCCAGTCGCCGTCGCTGAGCAAGCAGTTGAACACGCCCTTCGCACGATACCCGGCGCAGGCCTCGACCAGCACCGGCAGCAGCGCCTCGACCTCCACCGGTTCAGGGAATGCCGCACGCACGCGGTTGAGCAGGTCGCAGAAGGCCGCCTCGCTGTCGGTGTCGCCGACCGGGCGGTAGAACGTCTTCTCGCCACTGAAATCGGCGAGCTGGCCATTGTGCGCGAAGCACCAGTTGCGCCCCCAGAGCTCACGCACGAAGGGGTGGGTGTTGGACAGGCAGACCTTGCCGACGTTGGCCTGGCGGATATGGCCAATAACCACTTCGCTCTTGATCGGGTAACGCTGCACCAGGTTGGCCACCTCCGACTCGCTGCTCGCGGCCGGGTCCTGAAACAGGCGCAGGCCACGCCCTTCGTAGAAGGCGATGCCCCAGCCGTCGCGGTGCGGACCGGTACGCCCGCCACGCTGCATCAGGCCGGTGAAGCTGAAGACGATATCGGTGGGAACATTGGCACTCATGCCCAGCAATTCACACATTGGCGAGGGCTCCGTCCTAGATCCGTGGCTCGACGCGGCCGCCACCATTGCCCGGGCGACGCACCGGGGCGGCAGGGGACTCTTCACGGTAGCGATCACGACGATCGGCGACGGGAGCGTCGGCCATCACTGCATCGTCTTCGGCCGCCTGACGCTTGGCGGCGGCCTCGGCCTTCTCGCGGCGCTCGCCAGCCCGTTTTTCCAGTGGCCAGCGCACCAGCACGAACAGCAGGTAAAGGCCGAAGGCGATCATGCCGTACATCGCCAGGTCCGAGGCCGCGCGCCAGGCGTTGTTGCCCACCTTGAACGCCAGGTCCAGGGCAGTAATGGCAACGGCCGGGGCAAAGCTGTCCTTGACCGGATCGACAATGGTGGGGGTGAACAGCAGCACGGCAACGATCACCCGCAGCGGCTCGCGCAGCCAGCGCCACATCCAGCCGGTCAGCTTGAAGGCCACCAGCAGGCAACCCAGGGCGGCGACAGCGTAGAGGCCCCAGGCCAGTGTGTAGTCTTGTTCGATCATGGTGTCCGTGCAAGGCAGGCAAAGAGATGCCTATGATAAACACTTTTACGGGCACAGGCGCCTCTTCCCTCTTGATGCCTGAGCGGCCTCTTCGCGGGCAAGCCCGCGCCTACGGACCTGCGATGCTCGCGAAGAGACCGGCACAGACGCCACCAAACGACGGACATCCCATGCATACCAGACCCAAGCCCCCCATCGCCCGCCCTGCCCAAGCCGCCGATCCCTACGCCTGGCTGCAGGAGCGCGACGCCCCAGAAGTGCTGGCCTACCTGGAGCAGGAAAACACCTACCAGCAAGCCTGCCTCGCCGACCAGGCCGAGCTGCGCGAACAGCTGTTCGAAGAGATCAAGGGCCGTATCCTCGAAACCGACCTGTCGCTCCCCTCCCCCTGGGGTCCCTACCTCTACTACACCCGCACCACGGCGGGCGACGAATACCCGCGCCACTACCGCTGCCCGCGCCCGGCCGACGACAGCAACCGCGTCGACGAAAGCGCCGAGCAACTGCTGCTCGACCCCAACGCCCTGGCCAACGGCGGTTTCCTCGCCCTGGGCGCGTTCAATGTCAGCCCCGATCATCGCCTGCTGGCCTACAGCCTCGACACCAGCGGTGACGAGGTCTACACCCTGTACGTCAAGGACCTGGACAGCGGCAGCGTCGCCACCCTGCCCTTCGACGACTGCGACGGCAGCCTGACCTGGGCCAACGACAGCCGCACGCTGTTCTTCGCCGAACTGGACGACACCCACCGCCCGTGGCGCCTGCGCCGCCACACATCGGGTGAAACCGACGCGAGCACCGTGTTCGAAGAGCCGGACGGGCGTTTCTTCCTGCACTGCTACCGCGCAAGTTCCGAACGCCAGCTGGTGCTGCTGCTCAACAGCAAGACCACCAGCGAAGCCTGGGTGCTCGATGCCGCCACGCCACAGGCCGACTTCACCTGCCTGGCGCCGCGGGTCGAGGGCCACGAATACTTCCCCGACCACGGCCAGCTCGACGGCCAGTGGCGCTGGTTCATCCGCAGCAACCAGGACGGCATCAACTTCGCCCTGTTCCACGCCCCGGCCGACCAAGTGCCCAGCCGCGCACAATGGCAGGTGCTGGTGCCGCACCGTGACGACATCATGCTCGAAGGCCTGAGCCTGAACGCCTCGGCGCTGTCACTGAGCCTGCGTGAGGGCGGCCTGCCGATCATCGAAGTCCGCCCCCAGGGCCTGCCGGCCTATCGCGTCGAACTGCCCGACGCCGCCTACAGCCTCTACGTGCAGGACAGCCTGGAGTTCTCCAGCACACGCATCCGTCTGCGCTACGAAGCGCTCAACCGGCCGGCCCAGGTCCGCCAACTGGAGCTGGCCAGTGGCGAGCAGCAGGTGCTCAAGCAGACCCCGGTCCTCGGTCGCTTCGATGCCGACGACTACGTCAGCCAACGCCTGTGGGCGACCGCCAAGGACGGCACCCAGGTGCCGATCAGCCTGGTGCGCCGCCGTCAGGACCTGGACCGCGAGGTGCCGCTGTACCTCTACGGCTACGGCGCCTATGGCGAGAGCCTCGACCCCTGGTTCTCCCACGCCCGCCTGAGCCTGCTCGAGCGCGGCGTGGCCTTTGCCATCGCCCATGTGCGCGGCGGCGGCGAGCTGGGTGAGGCCTGGTACCGGGCCGGCAAGCAGGAGCACAAGCAGAACAGCTTCGACGACTTCATCGCCTGCGCCGAACACCTGATCGCCCAGGGCGTCACCCGCACCGAGCAACTGGCGATCAGCGGCGGCAGCGCCGGCGGCCTGCTGATGGGCGCAGTGCTCAACCAGCGCCCTGAGCTGTTCCGCTGCGCCATCGCCGAGGTGCCTTTCGTCGATGTGCTCAACACCATGCTCGACCCCGAGCTGCCGCTGACCGTCACCGAGTATGACGAGTGGGGCAACCCCGAGGAGCCTGAGGTGTACGCACGGATCAAGGCCTATGCCCCGTACGAGAACGTCAAGGCCCAGGCTTACCCGGCCATCTTGGTGGTGGCCGGCTACAACGACAGCCGCGTGCAGTACTGGGAGGCGGCCAAGTGGGTAGCGCGCCTGCGCACCTGCAAGACCGACGACAACCTGTTGCTGCTCAAGACCGAAATGGGCGCCGGCCACGGCGGCATGAGCGGGCGCTACCAGGGGCTGAAGGACGTGGCCCTGGAATATGCGTTCGTCTTCAATGAGCTGGGTGTGGTGTAAATCGCGTTTCTTGTTGTCATAGAGTTCTCGCATACCCCGTGGCCTCTCCCACAGGGTATGTGGAAGCTCTCAAATACCGGACGACACGAAGAACAACACATGCCCGACCCAAGCCTCCTCAGCGCCGAAATCCGCGACATGCTCATGGACTGCGGCTTGTTCGACAGCCTGCAGCCCAGCGACTTCCAGGCCGTCGCCGGTTACTTCGCCATCACAGCGATGACCGAGGGCCAGACCATCTTCGCCGAAGGCGACGCCGGCACCTTCATGTGCATCCTGCACCGCGGCGTGGTGTCGGTGCGCAAGACCGACGGCAACGGCCAGCAAGTCGAGATCGCGACCTTGCGCAAGGGCCGGGCCTTCGGCGAAATGGCCGTGCTCGACGGCGAACGGCGCTCGGCCAGTTGCGTGGCGGCCAGTGATTGCCAGTTGCTGACGCTGGGCAAGGACTCGCTGGACAAGATGCTCAACGACGCCCCGCGCATCGCCGCGCGGATCATCCGCGCGCTGGCCGTGGCGCTGTCGAAGCGCCTGCGGATGCAGGACGGCCAGCGTCTCTCGCAACAGGTCTAGTCGTTCTTTTTCGGTGGGTCCTGGGACAGCCCTGGCAACGGCTGGTCCTTTGGCGGCCCAGGCAACGGCATTGGCGGCAGCAACGGCGCGCCGGGCTGGCTGCTGCCGGCCTTCGGTGGTGTGCTCGGGGTAATCTGCGGATAGGGCGTGGGCGTCGGCGTACCCGGTGCACCTGGCACCGGAGTGATGCTTCCCGAAGGCTGCCCGGCGGCATCAGCCAGCGGGGCGGCAAGCAGGAGCAGCGTGGCAAGGATCACAGGCAACATCGGTAACCTCCCGTCCGGAACCTGCCTACAGGCTACGCCCAATTGCGCGCTTTTGCCTGTCCGCCAGGCCCGCAGGCGCGCTAGACTCGATGCATAACCGTCATTGCCCTGATAACGAAAAAGGTAACACCATGAGCTCGCCCTCCAACTCCGCCGCCACCGCCCGCCTCGACCGCATCCTCGCCGACGCCAAGCGCGACAAGGAAATGGGCTACCGCGACAAGGCACTGAAGATGTATCCGCACGTCTGCGGGCGCTGCGCCCGCGAGTTCTCCGGCAAGCGCCTGTCGGAACTGACCGTGCACCACCGCGACCACAACCACGACAACAACCCCCAGGACGGCTCCAACTGGGAGTTGCTGTGCCTGTACTGCCACGACAACGAGCATTCACGCTACACCGACCAGCAGTATTTCGGCGAAGGCTCGCTGAGCACGCCGAAAACCAATGTCGCCACGCACAACCCCTTCGCCGGCCTGGCTGCCCTGATGAAGAAGGACTGACCGTCGATTCATCCGCCCACGGCCTCGGCTAGCCCGTATAATCCCGCTCTTTTTTTGCGAAGGGCCCCGACTCGTGGCGAACAAACGGTACAGCTGCATCGGCCTGTTCAACCCAAAATCCGCTGAAAACGTAGGCTCGGTGATGCGTGCGGCGGGCTGCTACGGCGTCAACTCGGTGTTCTACACCGGCAAACGCTACGAGCGCGCCCGCGACTTCGTCACCGACACCAAGCGGGTGCACTACGACATCCCGCTGATCGGCATCGACGACCTGCAGCGCATCATCCCGCTGGGCTGTACGCCAGTGGCAGTGGAGCTGGTCGACGGCGCACGGCCGCTGCCCGAATACACCCATCCGGACCGGGCGATCTACATCTTCGGCCCGGAGGACGGCAGCCTCGACGAAAGCGTGCGCGCCTGGTGCGAAGAAACCATCTACATCCCCACCCAGGGCTGCATGAACCTGGCCGCGACGGTCAACGTGGTGCTGTATGACCGGCTGGCCAAGGGCTTGAATACTCGCTCCGGGCCCAAGTTCAAGTAACGGGGATCAGGGTAATTGCACTGAACGCCGGGGCAGCCTCCAAGGTCAGCTGATGTACCAACCCACAAGGAGACCTACCCATGCTCGATATCCATTCGGCGTCAGACAGGCATGACCACAACGTCCAGGGCTGGGAGCGCGTCAGCTCACTGGCAGGCGGTGCCCTGATGATCAGCAAAGGGATGCGCCACGGCGGGCTGATCGGCTTGTTGCAGGTAGCGGTGGGCGGCATGGCGCTGGCCCGCGGCATCAAGGGCCATTGCGCGACCAAGGCCTGGTTCCACAAGCATCGCGCGGAGTACCACCGGTTGCATGCCGATATCGAACGCGGGGCAGCTGAGTTGAAGGCACTCAAGGCCAGCGCCGAGGCGGCGACCCGCACGGTGACGGTGACCGGTAAGGATCCGTTGGCTGGGGTCTGAATCGGCGGTGGCCTCTTCGCGGGCAAGCCCGCTCCCACAGATCTCGAGAACACCGCTGAACCTGTGGGAGCGGGCTTGCCCGCGAAGAAGTCACCACCGGCTCAACGCAACAACTTGTTCTCCAGCACCTCGGACTCGCGCCCCAGCACGCTCTCGCTGATCTGGATGAATTCCTCCGTGCTGACACTGGCCATGCGCATCAGCGCGCGCGTGACGTCGTCCAGCGAGCGCTTGTTGTGGCTGTGCAGCCGAATCTCGCGGTCGAGCGCCTGCAGCAATAGCCCCCCCCTGGCTACCTGCATTGCGTCGGCCTGCTCGGTGCGAAGGGTCTTGACCTTGGCGCCGTCCTTCTGCAACCGCACCTGCAGCGCCTGGTAGCGATCATCGCTGATGCCGCCAGCGCGGCGCAGCACTTCGATGGCGTAGTAGTCGGTCAGGCTCTCGCCCAGCCAGTCACTGCGATCACGGTCGTCGATCTGCGCAAACAGTTGCACCAGCTCGCGCAGCAGCGGGCTGCTGCCGCTCTCGCTGATCAGTGGGCGAGTGCTGTGCAGGTACAGCGAGTTGCGCGAGGCACGCGCACCGCGCCACATGTCGTCGCGGGCACCGACCACCAGCAGCTTGGGCGGATTGCGCGGGAACACCGCCTGCAACTGCGGCCAGACGAAGGTCATCAAGGTGAGGGTATCCATGCGCCGCATGCCCTGCCCCTGCGGTGCGGCGATCGTCACCTCGGTATCCCCCAGGCGTGCGCGGCGGCTGCCGAGGTTGCCGGCGAGCATCCAGCCAGTGGGGCGATCGAACAGGCGCGAGACGTTGTCGATACGGAATTTCTGCTTGCCGATGCGCGGCCAGGCCGTCTCGACACTCTGCCAGCCCGACGGCAGCTCGAAGGCCAGGCGTGTCACCAACTCGGTGCCATCCTGCTGATCGAGACGGGCCGGGGGCACGAGCTGATCGCCGCGAAACAACGCCCAATGCGGCGTGATGCGTGCTTCATGGGCGCTGCCATGGGGCTTCACATCGAGCTGCACGCGGTAGCTGAGGCTGCTCTTGCCTGCTCCGGGGTGCCAGACGCCACGGTCCTGCTGCACCTGCCACTGGCCGTCCGCCTTGAAATCGCTGTAGGCGCCCTGCCTGCCCAGATCGAAGTCCAGGCTGCGCACCGGCGTGCCCTCGGCCAGGGTCAGGCGCACTTCGGCCTGGCCCGTCTGGGGCAGCAGGCGCACCTGGTAATCCAGATCGACCCTCTTCGCCCAGGTCGGGAAGCTGGCCGACAGGGCCAGTAGCAACAACAACGGGCGACGCATACAGAAACTCCTTGTTCCCCAGAGGCGCGGGCCAGGCGGATCAGCCGGCGCGAAATATCAGGTGGTCTTCCCAGTCGTCTTCGTCGACATCGTTCTCGCTGAGCATCCGCCCGGACTGGGAAATGCGCTGCTCATGGACCTGCTCACGGTCGCCGCAGACCAAGTGGTGCCAGGCCGGCAGGTCCTTGCCCTCACTGACCAGGCGATAGCCACAGGTGGTCGGCAGCCATTTGAACTGGTCGGCCTTGCCTGGCGTGAGCTGGATGCAGTCGGGCACCTGCTCGAAGCGGTTGGGGTAGTCGCTGCACTGGCAGGTGTTCATGTCCAGCAGTTTGCAGGCGATACGCGTGTAATAGATGCTGTTGTCATCCTCGTCTTCGAGCTTTTGCAGGCAGCATAGCCCGCAGCCGTCGCAGAGCGACTCCCATTCCTGCGGATCGAGCTGGTCGAGGGTCTTGCGCCGCCAGAAGGGCGCGGGGTCGGCGATCATCACACGTTTTCCTGCAATCACTTTGAAGGCCGCGGCGCGCGGCGGCGCCAGTCTAGAGCCTGGCCCGACGCAATGCCATACCGCTTGTCAGTGCCGAGCGGACGCAGTAGCGTTCAGGCTTTCCCTCTTCCTTTCGCAGGAGCCCGCATGAGCGCCAATCCCCGCATCGCCGACTATGCCATCAACGAGCAGTTCATCAACCGCTGGTCGCCCCGTGCGTTCAACGCAGAGCCGATCAGCGAAGAAACCCTGCTGAGCTTCCTCGAAGCCGCGCGCTGGGCGCCGTCGGCCTATAATTCGCAGCCCTGGCGCTTCCTCTATGCCCGCCGCGACACGCCGAACTGGGAGCGCTTCCTGGAGTTTCTGGTGCCGTTCAACCGCAGCTGGGCACAGCAGGCCTCGGCGCTGGTGCTGATCCTCTCCAAGACCACCTTCACCGCCCCGGGTGCCAGCGAAGAAACGCCTGCCCTGTGGCACACCTTCGATACAGGTTCGGCCTGGGGGCACCTGGCGCTGCAGGCGAGCATCAGCGGCTGGCACACCCATGGCATGGCCGGGTTCGACCAGGAGCTGGCGCGCAAGGAACTGAAGATCCCCGAAGGTTATGTACTGCACGCGATGGTGGCGATCGGCAAGCTGGGCGACAAAGCCAGCCTGATCGAAGCACTGCAGGCCCGTGAAGTGCCGAGCCCGCGTCGACCGCTGAGCGAGTTGGCGGCCGAGGGTGATTTCAGTCTCTAAGACTGGGCTGGCCCTATCGCGGGACAAGCCTGCAATAGGGCCAGCAGAAGCACTTCAATACCCGCGCGAGAAATCCACTTCCCCGCGCAACCCCTGCCCCGCCGCATACGCCCGGACGTTTTCGACGAACAAGCGCACCATCGCCACCGGCGAGGTAGGCGCCGAACTGTGCCCGGTCAGCAGCAGCCCCCAGGCGGTCCAGAACGGATGGCGCTGGGGCAACGGCTCCTGGCGGCAGACATCGATCACGGCACCCGCCAAGTGCCCGCTCTTGAGTGCCTCGACCAGGTCGGCATCGACCACCGCCACACCACGCCCGGCGTTGATGAACAGCGCGGTCGGCTTGAAGCACTGGAACAGCGCGGCATCGTACAGGTCATGGGTGGCCGGGGTATCCGGCAGCAGGTTGAGCACGTAATCGACCTCACCGACCAGCCGCGGCAACGCATCCAGCCCCGCCACTTCGACGAACGGCGCCTGCTCGCGCGGGCTGCTGGCCACGCCATACAGGGTCACGCCAAACGGCAGCAGGAACTCGGCCACCCGCTGGCCGATGTCGCCGGTGCCGACGATCAGCACCTTGCGCCCTTCCAGGCTGTTGCCCGGGCGGCCGTCCCAGCGCCGCTCGACCTGGCTGACCAGGCGCGCCAGCACATCGCGCTCGTGGACCAGCATGTAGGTCAGCATGTACTCGGCCATGACCTGGCCGAAGATGCCCACCGCACGGGTCAGGCGATAGTCACGCGGCAGGCCGTCGGCCAGCAGCGGCGTGATACCCGCCCAGGTGGACTGCATCCAGGCCGGCTTGTGGCCCTGGCGCAGCAGGCTGGCGACCAGGTGCGGCTCGCCCAGCCAGATCGGGCATTCAGGGGCGTGGCGCGACAATTCGGCGGAATCGCCACTGGTCAGGACCTCCAGGTCCGGTGCCAGCTCGCCCAGCAGGCGAGCGTAAAGGGCATGATCCTGTTCAGCGATCAGAACGCGCATCTCGATGACAACCTTGCAGAACGACGAAAGCGGCCCGTCGAGGGCCGCCTGGTGATAGGGTTCGCGCCCCGGCTCAGGCCGGATCGTTGCGCCGCAGCAGCTCTTCGGGCAGATGCTCGATGTAGTCGTCGTCCGGTGGCGGCATCTGCAGGTGGTAACCCTGGCTGTCGAGGTTCTCCAACACCTTGACGATGTCCTCGCGGGCCAGCTTGCGCTCGGGGGTCAGCACCAGGTCGAAGGCATGCACCGGCGTACCGAAGAACGGCAACAGGCCCTCGGGCACGCGCTCCAGGCCCTCGGCCTTGAGCACATACAGGTACATTTCGCGCTTGCGCGGGCTTTTGTAGATCGAGCAGATACGTTTCATCGAGTCTCTCCGGCGCCTGCCAGATCATCCAGCAGGGCCTGGCCCATCCGCTCACGGCGCCAGCCGCGCAGCGAATCGGGCAATTGATAGGGGCCATTGGGGTAGCCGCTCTTGAGCAGGGCTTCCAGGGCCTTCTTGCGCAGCATCAGCTCAGGGGCGATCTGCAGGCGCTCGCCTTCGGCCTGGCCGATGGCGCGCAGGCGCTTGAGAATGCCGGCGGCTTCGATCGGCAGCGGCTCGGGCAGCACCGCGGGCCATTGCTCGGCAGGCTGGCTGGCGGCGTTCTTGATCAGCTTGAGCAGCGTTTCGCCGTCCTGGCGGATGGTGCGCGGGTGCATCTCCTCGATCTTGGCCAGCGCCGACAGGCTGTCGGGCTGCCCCTTGGCCATGGGCCACAGCGAGTGCTCCTTGAGGATCCGGCTGCGCGGTACATCGCGGCTGCGCGCTTCACGCTCGCGCCAGGCGCACAGTTCGCGCAGCACCGCCAACTGCTGCGGGCCGAGTTTCCAGGCCAGCTTGACGTCGCGGTAAAGGGTTTCGGGCTCGACTTCACGGCGCATTTGCGCCACCAGCTCGGCGCCGTCCTCCAGCACCCAGGCGTACTTGTCATCCGACAGGCGCGGACGCAGGGCGGTGAACAGCTCGGCCAGGTGCACGGCATCTTCGGCGGCGTAGCTGACCTGGGTTTCGGACAGCGGACGCTGCAACCAGTCGGAGCGCGTCTCGCCCTTGGGCAACTCGATGCCCAGCACGTCCTGGACCAGGCGCGAATAGCCCATCGAGAAACCGATATTCAGGTAGCCTGCGGCCAACTGCGTGTCGAACAGCGGCTGCGGCAGCTTGCCGGTCAGGCGCAGCAGGACTTCGAGGTCTTCGCTGCAGGCGTGCAGTACCTTGACCACGCCGCTGTCTTCGAGCAATTCGCCCAGCGGCTGCCATTCACGGATCAGCAGGGGGTCGATCAGGTAGGCGCTTTGGCCATCGCCGACCTGCACCAGGCCAGCCTTGGGATAAAAGGTATCGACCCGCATGAATTCGGTGTCGACGGCCACGAACGGCAGCGTACGCCACTTCCGGCAGAGTTCGGCCAGGGTCTGGTCGTCACGGATCCAGTGTATTTCGATGGCCACAAGGCTCTCCCACAAACATTGGCGCGCAGTATATACGGCGCGGGCACTGCTCGTGAAACCCGGGCCATCCATGGTGGCGATCAGCGGTAGCGCTGGCGTGCGATCAGTTCCTGGCCGTCAGCCAGGGGCGACACCCCGCAAACATGTCCAGCGACTGCTGGTACACCTCGGTGCGCACCTGCAGCAGGCCGAGCATCGAGTGGAACAGGTTGTCCTGGCTCAGCGGCGTGTCACGCATCTTCGACAGGCAGTCGGTATCGACGGCGAAGTCCTGGCGGTAGCTGTCGGAGAACCAGGCCAGCAGCGGGATGTGTTTCTGCTGGTCAGGGGCGAGCATGTAAGGGGTGCCATGCAGGAACAGGTTGTATTCGCCCAGCGACTCGCCATGGTCGGAGAGGTAGATCATGGCGGTGTCGACCTTGTCCTGGTGCTTGCGCAGGGTGTCGATCAGCGACGCCAGCACCTCGTCGGTGTAGACCAGCGTGTTGTCGTAGCTGTTGACGATGTCCTGCTGGCTGCACTGGTTCAGGGCGTTGCTGCGGCACACCGGAGTGAAGTGCTCGAAGCCTGCCGGGTAACGCTTGTAGTAGTCAGGGCCATGGCTGCCCATCTGGTGCAGCACCAGCACGGTATCCTTGTCGAGGCTGTCGAGCAGCGCATCGAGGTTCTGCAGCAGGATCTGGTCGTGGCACTCGCCATCGGCGCACAGGACCGGGTCCTTGGCGCTGGTGAGGTTGACGTAGTTGAATCGATCGCAGGTGCCTTTGCAGCCTGACTGGTTATCGCGCCACTGCACCTCGATGCCGACACGCCCGAGGATATCGAGCAGGCCCTCGCGGCGGCTGGCCAGGCTCGGGTCGTAGTCCTTGCGTGCCATGCCGGAGAACATGCAAGGCACCGACACGGCCGTCTCGGTCCCACACGAATGCACATCGGTAAAGCCCAGCAGGCCAGCCTCCTTCGACAGGCGTGGCGTGGTATCGCGGCCATAACCCAGCACACCGAAGTTCTCGGCGCGGGCACTTTCACCCACCACCAGCACGGTCAGCGACTTGCGCTCGTGCTTCTGCCAGGCGGCATCGCGATGGGCATCTTCGCCGTATTTCTGGAAGGGTTTGGCAGCGCTGCCGAGCTTTTCGCTGGCATAGCTGAACGACGCCCCGACGATATTGCTCGGGGTGAGCATCAAGTGCAGTTCGTGGTGATTGCGAAACAGCGACGACAGGCCCTGGTAATTGACCAGCCCGATCGAGCCCAGGGCTGCGACGCAGGCGCCGCTGACGATGAGCTTGCCCAGCAGCTCGCGGTGCCAGGGGCGGTAGGCAATGCGTGCCTTCCAGAGCAACAACGACGGCACGACGCCCAACCCCAGCATATAAAGTGCGAACTTCAACGACAGCAAGTCACGCACTTCTTCGATGTTGGTTTCGGCGACATTGCGGAACATGCCGGCATCAATAAGTACGCCATATTGATTCATGAAGTAGGCGACACCGGCGCCACTCATGAACAGCACAATCAATACCGGTTTCAATACATACTTGAAGGCCAACAACGTCAATATCAGGTTGAAGGCGAATAACATCAGTACGGCAAACGCCAGGCCTAGCCACAGCCCAACCATGCCGGGGGGTAGGATGGTCTCCAGATGCTCCCAGAGGAACAGATTGAGGCCGATCAACAGGTAAAGGCTGGCCAGCAGCGTGACCCACTCGGTCCGCAGTGATTTGATTTTCAACATGGCGTTCGCAATCAGAGTTTAGAAGCGACCAGGCGTACCCGGGCGGGCACCTTGGGAAGTTGGCCGAACTGTAGAAAGCGTAGCATCAATTTTTTGTGAAAAAGACGCCAACAATCGGTTGTGATGCGTCTTTCATGATTAATTAAAGTTCATTCAGCTGCCATTCAGCAGCGTTGCGAGGCTGCAGCCACACCCGGCGAACTGCTCCCGCTGCCGGCAAAGGCAGCTATCCTGAAGGATCAGGATTCTTACCAACCCCTGAAACAGAGGTGAAGAGATGCCAGTCCCGCACGATCTGCTAGCCGACCTGCACATTACAGAAGACAAGTTCCAGGCCCTGATCGACAAGGATCAGGACCTGCACAAGCTGCACAAGGAATACAACGCCAAGGACAAGGAAGTGCTGGCCGCCGAAGGCAACGGCACCAACGACGAGGCGGTCAACCGCCTGCGCAAGGAACGTCTGCTGATCAAGGACAAGATCGAACGGATCATTCATCCGCCCAAGGGTTGAGGTCGTTCGTTGCAATGCCATCGCGGGACAAGCCCGCGATGGCGTCAGCCGCCGTTACGCAGAGGCCGCCGCCTGCAACCCCGCCTCGAGGTCGTCGATCAGGTCGCGGTAATCCTCGATCCCCATCGACAAGCGCACCAGGTTCTCGCTGATGCCCATCACGCCCTTCTGCTGCGGGCTGAGCGAGTTGTGCGACATGGTCCAGGAATGGTTGATCATGCTCTCCACACCGCCCAGCGAGTCGGCGAGGACGAAGATCGACAGCGCCTCGACCAGGCGGTTGACCGCCGCCCGGTCCCCCTTCACACGCAGCGCCACCACCGCACCGCCAGTGCGCATCTGGCGCTGGCACAGCGCATGCTGCGGATGACTCTCAAGCCCGGGGTAGAACACCTGCTCGACCTGCGGGTGCTGCTCCAGGTACTGCGCCACGCGCAGGGCGTTGGCGCTCTGGCGCTCCATGCGCACATCGAGGGTCTTCAGGCCGCGCAGGGCCAGGTAGCAGTCGAACGGCCCCTGGATCGCGCCCACCGCCATGCTGATCTTGCGCAGGCGCGCCAGCAGCTCATGATTGCCCGCCACCACCACCCCGCCGGTCAGGTCGGAATGGCCGCCGATGTATTTGCTCGCCGAGTGCATCACCAGGTCCACCCCCAGGGTGATCGGCTGCTGGTTCCATGGCGAGCAGAAGGTGTTGTCGATGCAGGTGAGGATGCCGCGCTCGCGGGCCAGGTCGCACAGCGGCTTGATGTCCACCAGGTGCAGCAGCGGGTTGGTCGGCGACTCAAGCCAGATCATCTTCGTATTCGGACGGATCGCTGCGGCGACGGCGTCCAGGTCGTTGAGGTCGACATAGGTGGTGGTCAGCCCGGAGGTGTGTGCCCGGTAGTCCTCCATCAGGCGGAAGGTGCCGCCATAGACGCCATTCATCACTACCACGTGGGCATCCTTGGGCAGCAGTTCGAGCACCGTGGCGGTGGCACTCACGCCCGACGCGCAGGCAACCGCACCGACACCCTCTTCCAGGGCTGCGACGCAGGTTTCATAGGCGTGGCGGGTGGGGTTGGAAACACGGCTGTAGGCGTATTCGGGATTGTCATCCAGCCCGCGCTTGATGAACGAGCTGGAGGTGACGATGGCCGGGAAGATAGCGTTGTCGGCGACGCTGGACTGCTCGCCAGCGTGGATGGTGCGAGTGGCGAAATTGCGCGGTTTTTCGGCCATGGTCGGATCCGTTGACTGAAGGGGGCACGTAGAAAACTGCCACTATCGCATATCCCGATTCGTCCCGCTGCTGCTGCGCCGGACGTAGCAAGCGATTCCCCGATTGGGCTACTCTCGAGAAACTTTTTCTGCAAAGCCGCCCCCTATCGCCATGGACAGTTTCGACCAGCACATCCTCACCCTGCTCCAGCGCGACGCCTCGATCTCCCTCAAGGACCTGGCCGAGGCGGTCAACCTGACTACCACGCCCTGCTGGAAACGGGTCAAGCGCCTGGAAGACGAAGGCTATATCCGCGGCCGCGTCGCCTTGCTCGACCCCGAGCGCATCAACCTCGGCCTGAGCGTGTTCGTCCAGCTCAAGACCCAGCGCCACGACAGCGCCTGGCTCGAGCATTTCGCCAGGACCGTGACCAGCTTCGAGGAAGTGATGGAGTTCTATCGCATGTCCGGCGACTGGGACTACATGCTGCGGGTGGTGGTCAGCGACATCGCTGCCTACGACCGCTTCTACAAGAAGCTGATCACCAGCACCGACGGGCTATCGAACATCACCTCCAGCTTTGCCATGGAACAGATCAAGTACACCACGGCGTTTCCGGTGTATCGGTGAGACGGTCGCAGTAGCGGTCTGATGCGCGCTCACTGATCGCTTGATAGACCAGACCTATCAAACAGTCGGGCAAAGCAATTTGACGCCCGTGCCTGCAGGTTATAGCGTGGACATTACCCCCATCCCACCCTTCCGAGCGCGAACGTGGAACACAGCAGCCAGGCCCTGATCGACGGTTTCAACCGGAAAATCGACTACCTGCGAATGTCGGTGACCGACCGCTGCGACTTCCGCTGCGTCTACTGCATGGCCGAAGACATGCAGTTCCTGCCCCGCCAGCAGATCCTCAGCCTCGAAGAGCTCTACCAGGTCGCCGAACGTTTTGTCGCACTGGGCACCCGCAAGATCCGCCTGACCGGGGGCGAGCCGCTGGTACGCCAGGGCATCGTCGACCTGTGCGGGCGCATCGCCGCCCTGCCCGGCCTGCGCGAGCTGTGCATGACCAGCAATGGCTCGCAGCTTGGCCGCCTGGCCCAGCCGCTGTTCGACGCCGGCGTCACACGCCTGAACATCAGCCTCGACAGCCTCGATGCCCAGCGCTTCAAGGCCCTGACCCGCACCGGCGACCTGGCCCAGGTGATCGCCGGCATCGACGCTGCGCGCCAGGCAGGCTTCCGCCGCACCAAGCTCAACTGCGTGGTGCTCAAGGGTCGCAATGACGATGAAATCGTCGACCTGGTGCGCTTTGCCATCGACCGCGAACTGGACATCACCTTCATCGAGGAAATGCCCCTGGGCGTGATCAGCGAGCACGAGCGCGGCGAGTCGTTCTACTCCAGCGACGATGTGCGCGAGCGCCTGGAGCCGCACTTCACCCTGATCGAATCGGCCGAATCCTCCCAAGGCCCGGCCCGCTACTGGCGCCTGGCCGAAGCGCCGCAGACGCGGGTCGGCTTCATCTCGCCGCACAGTCACAACTTCTGCGCCACCTGCAATCGTGTGCGCCTGACCGTCGAAGGCCGGTTGCTGCTGTGCCTGGGCAACGAGCACTCGATGGACCTCAAGCAGGTCCTGCGCAGCCATCCCGATGACAGCGAGCGCCTGGAACAAGCGATTCGCGAGGCCGTGCACCTCAAGCCCTACCGCCATCACTTCGAGGTGGGTGGCGAGGTGCAGATCCTGCGTTTCATGAACATGACCGGCGGCTGATCGGCCGTCTCTGGAACCGCCTTGATCGTCCATTCCAACACCGACATGCTGCGCATGCTGTTCACCCTGCGCGGATCGATCGTCAAGCGCATCGCCCTGCGCTGCCTGATGGTGACCTTGCTGGCCGCCCTGATCGTGCTGGTCGAGCGACGTTACCCAGCGCTGTTCTACCCGGTCAGCGCCACGCCCTTCACCCTGCTCGGGTTGTCGCTGTCGATCTTCATGAGCTTTCGCAACAACGCCTGCTACGACCGCTGGTGGGAGGGGCGCAAGGCGTGGGGACGAATGATCATCGAGACCCGTTCGTTCATCCGTGAAAGCGTGGTGATCGCAGATCCGGCCCTGCGACGTGAGCTGCTGCGCAGCCTATGCGGCTTTGCCCATGCGCTGAACGCGCGCCTGCGCAACGAGGACGAACTGCACGCCGCAAGCCCCTGGCTAGCCGAGGGCGCAGTCATTACCAAGCACAATGTCTGCGACGGCATCCTGCGCGAAATCGGCGCGCACTGTGCGCGACTGGCCGAACAGCAGCACATCAGCGAATTCCGCTACACCCTGCTCGAGCAACGTCTGTTGGGGCTTTCCGAGGTGCAGGCGACCTGCGAGCGGATCAAGGGCACGCCGCTACCGTTCCCCTATACCCTGCTGCTGCACCGCACCATCTACATCTTCTGCCTGCTGCTGCCGTTCGCCCTGGCCCAACCGCTGGGCTGGCTCGCGCCGCTGTTCACCACCATCGTCAGCTACACCTTCCTTGGCCTGGATGCGATCGGCAACGAGCTGGAGGATCCGTTCGGCCGCGACGAGAACGACCTGCCCACCGACGCCATGGTGCGCACGCTGGAGCGCGATGTGCTGTCGGCGCTGGGTGAGCCGCTGCCACCGGTGCTGGAGCCGGTGAAGCATGTGTTGAGCTGAAGCAAGCCCTCTCCTGTAGGAGCGGGCTTGCCCGCGAAGAGGCCCGCCAGACCAACACATCGCTAACGATCAACCCCGACTCTCACACGCCCCCACCGCCTTGAGGTGCGGCACGAAGTTGCACGGCCGATGCCGCGCATCCAGTTGCTCCACCAGAATGCCCTCCCACGCGGTGCGGCAGGCGCCGGTCGAGCCCGGCAGGCAGCACACCAACGTGCCATTGGCCAGCCCCGCCAACGCCCGGCTCTGCACGGTCGAGGTGCCGATATCGAGAATCGACAGCGCCCGGAACAGCTCGCCGAACCCATCGATGTGCTTGTCCAGCAGGCACTGCACCGCTTCCGGCGTACTGTCACGCCCGGTGAAACCGGTGCCCCCGGTGATCAGCACCACCTGCACCTGCTCATCGGCGATCCAGTTCGCGACCTGGGCGCGGATCTTGTACAGGTCGTCCTTGAGCAACACCCGCGCGACCAGGCGATGGCCAATCTGCACGGAACGGGTGGCCAGCAGCTCGCCGGAGGTGTCGTTGTCGAACGTACGGGTATCGCTGACCGTCAGCACGGCGATATTGAGCGGTACGAATACCGCATCCGGTTTGACACTCACGGGGTTTGTCTCCAAGGGGGATTTTGCGTCACGCTAGAGCCCTGGGGCGCATGCGTCCAATCGATACGACGCACCGTCCGATCAACACCCTCTATCGCCAGGCCGAACCATGGACATCAAGCAGCTCAAGTTCCTCATCGCCCTCGACCAGACCCGCCACTTCGGCCAGGCCGCCGCGCTGTGCCACATTACTCAGCCGACCCTGTCGATGCGCCTGCGCAACCTGGAGGACGAGCTCGACCTGGTGCTGGTCAAGCGCGGCCAGCGTTTCGAGGGCTTCACCGAAGCTGGCGAGCGCATCCTGGCCTGGGCCAAGACCCTGCTCGCCGCCCACGACGGCCTGCAGGCCGAGGCCGCCAGTTGCCGCGGCCAGGTGGTCGGCAGCCTGCGCCTGGGCACCGTGCCGCTGGCCAGCTTCAACCCCATGGAACTGCTGCTGCCGCTGCGCGAGAAATACCCCGAACTGCACTTCCAGCTGAGCTCGCTGAGTTCGGAGCAGATCATCGACGGCCTGAGCCGCAACCAGCTCGACCTGGGCATCTGCTACCTCGACCAGGTCAATGTCAGCTTCTTCGACGTGATCGAGCTGGGCACCACAACCATGGGCCTGCTGCACGATACCCGGCACTTCCAGTTCGACACCGAGCAACTGCGCTGGGAAGACCTCGACGGCCTGCCGCTGGGCCTGCTGAGCAAAGGCATGCACTACCGCCAGTCGCTGGACCTGAGCTTTCGCAGCCGCGGCCTGGAGCCCCAGGCCGTGCTGGAGAGCGACTCGACCTTCCAACTGATCCAGGCACTGAACGCCGGCATCTGCTGCGCGGTGATGCCGCTGGACTGCGGCCTGGAAGATCTGAGCGAACACCTGCGCATCATCCCGGTGGCCGACGCCAGCATTCACAGCCCGGTGGGCCTGCTGCTGCGCCGCAGCGAACCGCGTTCGGCCATCGCCGAACAGTGCTTCGACGAAGCGCGGGCACTGTTCGGCGCAGGCTGAGGCTGCTCAGCGCTTGGCCAGGAAATCCAGCATCACCTTGTTGAACACCTCAGGCTTCTGCAGGAACGCAAAGTGGCTGGTGCCCTCGATGAACTGCAGCTTGGCACCGGGAATGCTCTTGGCGATATAGCGGGTGTGATCAGGCTTGATCGCCTCGTCGTGATCGCCGTCGACGATCAGGGTCGGCGCCTTGATGGTCGCCAGTTGCGCCGGCGTCCAGTTCGGTTGCTGCTGGTACATCTGGGCCAGCGCGGCATTGAGCTTTTCGAAACCGTCCGGCGTCGGCGACAACTGCTTGTACTCGTCGGCGGCACGGGTGATGAAGGTGCCGAAGGCAGGCTTCTTGTCGGCATCCGGGAAGGCGCCGGTCGGGTCGGTGTTGGCGCCGAAGGCGATGATCCGACCGACCTTGTCCGGGTAGCGCATGGCCAGGTCCAGCGCGGTGATGCCACCGTCGCTCCAGCCCACCACATCGGCCTTGCCCAGGCCCAGCTGTTTCATCAGGCCGACCACGTCATCGGCCATGGCGTCGTAGCTCAGCGGCAAGCCATTGGCATTGCTGCGACCATGGCCACGGGTGTCCACCGAAATGACCTGGTAATGCGTCGACAGCGCCTTGGCCTGGCCGGCCAGGTAGTCGGCATTGGCCGGGCCGCCATGCAGCAGGAACACCGGCGTGCCCTTGCCTTCGATGTGGTAGGCGAGCTGAACGCCATTGACCTCGGCGGTCTTGAACGGCCCTGCAAGGTGTGGCGTGGGCGGCAGGACCTCCCAGGTTTCGGCAGCCTGGGCGGTAGCACCGAGCATGGCCAGGCCAAGGGTGCCGAGAAGCAGAGTGCCGCGGGCAAGGGTACGCAGGTGGGGCATGGTGACGACTCCGGTCGTTGGGGTTTCAGCTCGTAAACGCGCGCCACGCCGGTTTATTCCCTCACCACCCGTCACCCGGTCAGCGACCTTGCCCCAACTGCGCCGCCAACCACTGCGAAAACACCCGCACCCGCGCCGACAGTTGTCGACTCTGGGGGTACACCACCGACACCGGCATCGGCGGTGGCGGGCAGTCCGGCAACAATTCGCGCAGGCTGCCGGCCGCCAGTTCATGGACAATCCGGTAGCGTGGTACCTGAACGATCCCCAGCCCCGAGAGCGCCGCGCCGGTGTACAGGTCAGCGCCGGTCACCGAAACCCTCGCAGGCAACAAACGCTCCACCACCTCACGACCGACCCTGAACTCCAGGGGCACCGCCCGCCCGGTGGCGCTGGACAGGTAATCCACCGCGAAATGCTGCTGCAAGTCGTCCAGCGTCGCGGGCGTGCCGTGCTGCGCGAGGTACTCGGGGCTTGCCACGGTCACCTGTTCAAGGCTGGCGACCTGTCGGCCGATCAACGACGAATCCTGCAGCAGGCCCGCCCGCAGCACGCAATCCACCCCTTCGCGCACCAGATCGACCAGTCGGTCGTCCTCACCGATGTGCAGGGTGATGTCCGGGTACTGCGCCAGGAACCCACCCAGCGCCGGCATGACGAAATGCTTGGCCAGGGTGCCCTGCAGGTTGACCCGCAGCAGGCCCTTGGGCGGGGCATTGCGAAAGGCGCTTTCGCTCTCCTCGAGGTCCAGCAACAGGCGCACGCATCGGTGGTAGTAGGCCTCGCCATCGTGGGTCATGCGCACATGCCGGGTGGTGCGCTCGAGCAGGCGCACGCCGAGGCGCTGCTCCAGGCGCTTGATCAGGTTGGTGACGGTGGCCCGCGGGATCTGCAGGTCCTCGGCGGCCTGGGAAAAACTGCCGCGCTCGGCGATACGCACGAACACCTGCATTTCCTGGAAGCGATCCATGGACGGGTTCTCCTGGAGGGTGGCGGCTACGCTGGCTTCGCAAGGGAAAGACGCCAAGTCGATAATTAAAGCAAATGGAACACTGATCGCACTTACCGCGCAATTATCTTTTTTCGCCAACAGTCCACACTCCTTCCCACACCCACTCAGAAGGATGCCCAGCATGACCTCTTCCGTAGCCTTGATCACTGGCGCCTCACGCGGCATCGGTGCCGCCATCGCCCGCCGCCTCAGCCGTGACGGCTTCGCCGTGGCGATCAACTACGCCCGCAACGATGCCGAAGCCGATGCACTGGTGGCCGAGATCCGCCAGGCCGGCGGCAAGGCCATCGCCCTCAAGGCCGATGTGTCCAGTGCAGGCCAGGTACAGACCCTGTTCGACACCATCGAGCGGCAACTGGGTCGCATCGATGTGCTGGTCAACAACGCCGGCATCCTCAAGGTCGCGCCCCTGGCGCAGACCAGCGACGAGCTGTACGCCCGCAACTTCGCGATCAACACCCAAGGCGTGTTCAACACCCTGCGCGCTGCCGCGACACGGCTGAACGACGGCGGGCGCATCATCAACCTGACCAGCACCACGCTGGCCCTGAAAATGCCAGGCTACGCCATCTACAACGGCACCAAGGCCGCGGTCGAGGCCTTCACCCAGGTGTTCGCCAAGGAACTGCGCGGTCGCAACATCACCGTCAATGCCGTGGCCCCGGGCCCGGTGGAAACCGAACTGTTCCTGGCCGACAAGACGCCCGAGCAGATCCAGGCCGCCACCCAGGCACCACCCCTGGGCCGCTTGGGCCAGCCAGAGGATATCGCCGGTGTCGTCGCCTTCCTCGCCGGCCCTGACAGCGGCTGGGTCAACGGCCAGATCCTGCGCGCCAACGGTGGCGTGGCCTGAACAGCCGATAACGCCGCCCCACGCCCCTGATCTTCCTGCCTTTTCTGCACCCCGGCCCCCGGGGTGCTGTCATGCGTGGCGGTTTATCGCCACGGCCTGTTGTGGTGCAAAAAAATGATGGCGCGCGCAATGTATTCGAGCAATTACTCGAAACTTCCGAACTTTCCCAATAAAAACAGTCGATAACAAATTTCGTACACGTGACTGTATGCGAAAGACGACCGCAAACCCTACCGCAAACCCGCCATTTGTTTCATGACAAAGATGACAACTGCGAATGTGTTCACAAACTTCGCGATGGCGGATTACCGCCAACTAATAAACGACACAAAAGGATGTTCTAAATAGTCTCCACAGGAGGGTCAGTTTATCCCCACCCAACAATGAATCGCGCCGCGGCCGTGCCTAGAGCACACACTTAATGTCCCTTGCCAGGTATGGCGGGGAACCGCCAGGCGCTGTTCGTTTTTTCTCAGCACACACCGTCATGAACCGTACAGCCCGCGATTTACAAAGCCTCCATGCGCCGTTTTCGTCCTGCAAAGCACGTCCACGGCCTCGCTCATTCGGCAACCCGAACGTCATACGAATGAAACATTCGGAATCCCGAATAAAACAACGACCGACCCCAGCAGTGCGCATCGTTTCGCGAAAGTTCAAGGACGCCCGTTACCTGATGATCATTGGATCCATGGCACGGTACTTGCCAGAATTTGATCCGCTGCGGAGTCCTTCCGCGACGTGCCTTGCGAAAGATGAGCGAACAATGACAAGCGAATGGCCATTGGCTGTCGAAGTTCGCCCGTGCCACCGAGACAGACCTTACGTCGGATCGTGCTGTTTATCCTGAACATGTGAAACAACAAAGGCGCCCTTCAAGACCGCCAATAACTAACTCATTCATAAAGGTTTAATCATGCCCCTGACCAAGACCAAGCCCGGAAAGATTGTCGCCCTGGACGCTCTGGATACCCCTGATCCGGAAAACGCCCTGTGCTTTGGGTCCTTCGTGCTCTACCCCCAGCAGCATCTGCTGTTCAAGGACGGGGAACTGGTGCAGTTGGGCAGCCGTGCGCTGCAACTGCTGGTCACGCTGGCGAGCCGAACCGGCGAGCTGTTGGAGAAGAACGAGCTGCTGGCGCTGGTCTGGCCCAAGGTCATCGTCGAGGAATGCAACCTGCGCGCGCAAATGACCACCCTGCGCCGAGTGCTTGGCGAAGAAGGAGACTTCACCTACATCGTCACCGTACCGGGCCGCGGGTACCGCTTCGTGGCTCCGGTGACCATCCGTGAAATGGCGCCGCAACCCCTGCTTGCGACCAAACCCGGCAACGACCTGCCGAGCCTTGGCAGCAGCGTCATCGGCCGCGACGACATTTGCCAGACCCTGGCCGAAACCCTGCGCAGCCGCCGCCTGCTCACCCTCACCGGCACCGGCGGCATCGGCAAGACCACCCTGGCGCTGACACTCGCCCACGCCATGGCCGAAGACTTCAGCGAGGGGCGCACCTTCGTCGACCTCACGGAGGCTGACCAGCCTGCCTGCGTCGCCGACCTGGTGGCGGCGGCGCTGGGCATCGACAGCACCGCACAAGACGCCGTGGCGCTGATCGCCGCCCTGTTCGACGAAGCCCGCCACCTGCTGATCCTGGACAACTGCGACCACGTGCTCGAAGCCACCGCGACCCTGGTCGAAGCCCTGCTGCAACAGGCGCCGGGCTGCCACATCCTGGTCACCAGCCGCGAAGCGCTGCACGCCGAAGGCGAATGCGTGCACGAGGTCGCGCCGCTGCCCTGCCCCGCAAACGATCACGTACTGTGCGCCGCCCAGGCCCTGCTCAGCCCGGCCGTCCAGTTGTTCGCCGAGCGCGCCGCTGCGCACGACACGGACTTTGCCTTCAGCGATACCGACGTGCCGGCGGCGCTCGCACTGTGCCGTACCCTCGACGGCAATCCCCTGGCCATCGAGATCGCCGCCAGCCACGTACGCGCCTTTGGCCTGGCCTACCTGGTCGAGCTGCTCGATGGCGACTTCCGCCTGCAGATGGCTGGCCGGCGTACCGCCCTGCCTCGCCACCGCACCCTGCAAGCCTCGCTGGAGTGGAGCCACGCGCTGCTGTGCCCCCAGGAGCAGGCGATGTTCCGTCAGTTGTCGGTGTTCACCGGCAGCTTCACCCTCGCCGCCGCCAAGGCGGTGGTCGAGGTCCAGCCAGGCCCTTTCCAGGACGCTGCCTGGCTGGTGGAAAGCCTGATGGACAAGTCGCTGCTGGTGGCCGCCGGGGCGCAACCGATCAAGCGCTACCGCCTGCACCACACGGCCCGCGTGTATGCGGCGCAGCAGCTGGCCCTGCATGACGAGACCGCCGCTATCGCCCAGCGCCACGCGCAGTACACCCTCCAGGAACAACGCCGCGCGGTGCAAGACCTTGAGCGCCTGGACAGCGACAGCTGGCTGGCCCTGCACAGCCCCGGCAGCGACAGCGTACGCAGCGCCTTGAGCTGGTGTTTCAGCGAACAGGGCGATGCCTGTCTCGGCGTCGAACTCACGCTGATGAGCGTGCCGCTGTGGCTGCGCCTGTCGCGGGTCGACGAATGCCACGCCTGGGTCGACCGCGGCCTGCGCTTCGAGGCCATCACACCCCGCCAGCGCATGCTCTTGCTGACCCTCTCGGCCAGCGTCATGGCCCTGACCCGCGGTGCCGGGCAGTCGATCCGTGACGCCTGGCAGCAGGTGATCGAAGACGCCCGCACCCTCGGCGACACCGAGCATGAACTGCGCGGCCTGTGGGGCCTCTGGCACGACCACTGCTGCAGCAACCAGCACGCCGAGGCGCTGGACCTGGCCAACCAGTACATCCAGCTCAGCGAACGCACCGGCATCCTCGAGCGGCGCATGCTCGGCCGGCGCATGCGGGCAACGCCGCTGTTCCAGATGGCCGACTTCGATGGCGCCCGCCAGGCGATCAGCGAAGCCCTGAGTTTCCCGATGATGCCCCGCGCCCACGTCATCGACAGCCACTTCGACCAAGGTATCGCCGCGCGCTCGCTCAAGGCCCAGGTGCAGTTGCTGCAAGGCCAGGTCGGGCAGGCCCTGTTGACCATCGAGGCCAACGTCGAAGCGGCGTTGACCCAGCACCACCCGGCCAGCCTCTGGTACACCCTGAGCCTGAGCGCCATCCCCATCACCCTGCTGGTCGGCCACGAAAAGCGCAGCCGCGAGTTTCTTGCCCGTCTCAAAGAGAGCCTGGGGGGCCACGAGATGCCGGTATGGCGCCTGTTCGTCCGGTGCTTCGAGCACATTCTGCTGATCCGCCAGGGCAGTGCTGAAGACGGCGTGCGCGGCCTGGGCGAAGCGCTCGACCAGCTCCATGCGATCGGCGACAGCCCGCTGTACAACCTGGTGCGCAGCGAGTACGCCCAAGGTCTGGCGCAGTTGGGGTTGGAACAGTTGGCCATCGAGATCCTCGACCAGACCCTGGCCGTGACCGCCGCTCGCCAGGAACGCTGGTTCCGCCCCGAGCTGTTGCGCATCAAGGCCCAACTGCTGGCCAGGCCCGATTCGCCCGAACGCCAGGCGCAAGCCCAGGAGCTGCTCAACCAGGCCATGCAGGAGGCCCAGGAACAGGGCGCGCGCTTCTGGGCCGGACGCATCACCGCCACCCTTTCGCAGTTGAACAGCCAACCGGAGGAAGCCCCCAGGCGCACCAGTCAGGCCTGGGATCAGCGTCGTCAGGAGCGCCAGCTCAACACCCAGTTTTCACACACGTGAAACCTTGCTGTAACTTGCCAAGGTTGTGCGTTTCAAAGGTCGAGGTCGCCTAGGATCAGACTTCCATGAACCTTTGATGTCGGTCGCGCAACCTGGTCGCCCAGCAACGGAATCGTCTCGGGCTGCGGGGCTGCGCTTGCCGCCGTCCTCGCCCCGGACCGTGCAATGATCAACAGACCCGAAGCCCCCTCCAGCAGCAGCCCTTCCTCCCCCTCCGACACCGCCGGCCTATTCGACAGCGTCCTCGACAAGGCCCGCCTGCTGCTCAGCGATCCGGGCGCGGACAAGACCTTCAAGCCCAAGGTCCTGGCGGCCAACGACGGCGGCGGCAGCGTGTCGCACGACAAGCCCGCCGATGCCGACAGCTACAAGGACATCACCGAGCTGCCGGAAACCCTCGATATCGGCAAGCTGAAGATCGTCGCGCAGGACAAGGACAACGGCGTCATCTACTTCGAGCACGGCGCCAACAAGTACCAGATCAGCGAGAAGGCCGCGCAGGACAGCCAGCCAGGCTACGAGACCTTCGAGAACCTGCGCTTCGGCCATGCCGTGCCGACCCGTGAAGACCGCGGCCCCGACCACGGCACCCAGCTCTACAACCTGCTCGACACCTTGGCCGACACCCAGGGCACACCAGCCCACGACCTGATCGTCGCCGGCCTCACCGACCCGAGCCAGTCGCTGCTGCGCAAGGACGACGGCGGCTTCCTGCTGGACAACATCCAGTCGGTGGAGCAAGCCACCGACGGCGTGCTCAAGGTCAAGCTCACCAACGGCCGCGAGGTCATCATCGCCGAGGGCATCACGCCGGAGGCCTATGCCGCCTACAGCGGCGCCGGCAAGACCCGTGTCGCACTGGACGACGCCAAGGCCGCCGGCTACGAGCAGGTCACCGGCCTGCCCGGCGGCCTGGACGTGGACAAGCTCAAGGTGGTTTCCGAAGACAAGGACGCCCACGTCATCCTGTTCGAGCACGACGGCCACAAGTACGCGATCAGCCGCGACGACGCCAAGGCCCACGACCGCGGCTACGACTCGCTCGACAGCGTCCCCTCCGCCGCCGCCAACCAGCCCGCCCCGGAGAACCGCGGCAGCCAGCTGTACGACTTCCTGCACGCGCTGGACACGACCAAGGGCACGCCCGCCTTCGACTACATCAAGAACGCCCACAAGCTGCCCGACCAGCACCTGCAGACCCGTGCCGAGGGCACCCTGGGGATGAACGACATCAGCAAGGTCGATGCGCCCACCGACGGCATCCTGGTGGTCACCAAGGCCGACGGCAAGCTGGTGGTGGTATCGCGCGACGTCTCCCCCGAAGCCTTCCTCGACTACAGCACCAAGGGCCAGACCCTCGCCGGTCTGGAAAAGGCCAAGGGCGACGGCTACACCAAGGCTGGCCCGGACGACTACCTGGCCTCGACCGAGGACATCATGAGCGTCGGCGGCATCGGCGACTACGGCCCGGGCCTGATCGCCTTCACCCAGCGCAAGCCCGGCGGCGAAGAGCAGAAGATCATCGTCTCGCAGTTCGACAACCCGCAGATGTTCGAACAGATCGCCGACTACCGCAGCAGCATTGCCGAGCAGGTCACCGACGTCGACAAGCTGCGCGCCGACCATGGCCTGCCGCCGCTCAAGGAGGTCTCGGTGGATGAGCTCGCCACCACCGAGAAGGACGATGACGGCCAGCCGTTGTCGGTACGCGACCTGGCCATCCGCGACCTGGTCGATGGCTACCGCGCCGGGATCAAGGACGGCAGCATTGCCAAGGACGACCCACGGGCCAAGCTGGTTCGGGCGCTGGAAGCCAAGAGCATGGCCGACCATGGCATGTCGATCATCCCTGAGCATGGCTTTGGCAACCATGGCAACGCCAGCGACCCGATCACCGTGACCTCGCGCGATGTGCGCGACGAGATCTTCGATGCCAAGGCCATCGATGCCCAGCTCGGCGAACTGCTCGGCGACCCGACCATCGTCGCCGACCTCAAGAGCAAGCACGACGCCGCCCTGGGCAAGGTCGAAGGCGGCTCGGCGAAAGTCGACGAAACCCGCCAGAAGCTGCTCGACAGCACCTCCTCGGAGAACTTCGTCAAGTACATCAACGACCTGCAGGCCAACGGCCAGACCGAGCTTGCCACCCGTGAAATCCGCAGCGCCTACGCAGGGCTCGCCGACATCGATCCGGCCAAGGCCGACCAGTTCCTGCAGAACCTGCAGATCGACGGCTACACTATGGAGCTGGACAAGCTGATCGCCGACCCCAGCAAGATCTCCGACGACAACACCGCGCTGGCCACCACCGACCAGACCCTGCTCATGCTCCAGGCCCTCAAGGCCGGCGGCGACGGCATCCCGCGCAGGTCGCTGGCGACCTACGAGAAGTTCGTCGAGATGCTGCTCAAGGACAAGGACATGGCCACCGATTTCGGCAAGGTCATGAGCAACCTGGGCGACACCTGGCAGGCCAACGGCAAGATCACCCTCGACGACATCAACAAGGCGGTCAGCACCGAGCTGATGCCGAACCTGAGCGCGGAAAACCGCGGCGCCTTCGTCAAGACCTTGTCCTTCCTCAGCGACAATGGCGTGCTCGGCTCGATGGGCGGTGCAATCTCTCTGGGGCGGGCGATCTACCAGCTGGCCGGCAAGGGCGGCACGCTGGCCGACACCCCACGCGAGCGGGCCGGCATCGCCAACGACTTCATCGGTTTCCTCAGCACCGGTTCGCACTTCGCCACCCTCGGCACCAAGGCCTTCGACAAGGCGTTCGGCACCAACGCCTACAAGCTGATGGGCCTGGACCGCTCGGTGCCGACCATCTGGAGCAAGCCAGGCACTGCGGGGCCCGAGATCCCGCGCAGCGTGCAGGATGTGCAGAATCAGTACTACAACATCATCGACGATGCCATGGCCGACGGTAAGGATGTCGGCAAGGCGCTCAACGGCCAGCCGTTCGACGAAGCCACGATGAACAAGCTGCACCAGGGCATCGAGAGTGGTATCGAAAAGCGTGGCGGCGTGGTCGGCGCAGGCAAGATCGCACGCTTCGCCGGCAGTGCGATCAAGGTCATCGGCGCTGGTGCCGACGTGGTCGGTGGGGTGATCGGCGTGGTCATGGGTGGCCTGACCATCCGCGACGGCGTGCGCGAGAAAGACCCGATCAAGATCGCTTCCGGTTCCTTGTCGGTCGCAGGTGGCGTCAGCAGCCTGTTCGGTGCAGCCGGCAGTGTCGCCGGGGTGTTCGGTGTCACCGGGCGCCTGGTGCCCTTGCTCGGGCCGGTGGGGTTCCTGTTCTCCGGGGTGTTCTCCTTCGTCGGTGCGATCCTCAACGACGTCAAGTCGCACAAGCTGCACAAGATCTCGCTGCAGAACTGGGATCAGATCCAGGACTTCAAGCAGGACGGCCTGCTCAAGCCCAACGGCGACGAGGCTTATGTGTGGCTGCAGACCTACCTTTCCGATTGGGGCCAGCGCGACGCGCCGGGCGATCGCAGCATCTTCGACTTCCGCAAGGAAGAGTGGGATGCACGCTCGAGCATCCGCGGCGACCATCGCGTCGATCATCCGGATTACATCGGCGACGGCAACAACCGCCGTTCGGAAGACTACAAGTACTCGCTCAAGCCCTCGGACTGGATCGACGACAACGGCAACATCATCTCGATGGTCGGTGATGGTTATGGCGGGCCGTACAAGCCGGTGGACAACGGCTGACAAACCCTTGCCTTGTGGAGCGGCGGTTCGCCGCTCCACAAGGGCCACACTGCCTCTGTAGGAGCGGGCTTGCCCGCGAACACCGGCATAGCCGGTGCCATGCATCGCGGTGTTCCTTTCGCGGGCAAGCCCGCTCCCACAGGGTGGCATGGCATCGGCGGCTCCGGTGTTCGCGGTGACAAGAGCCGAGCTATCTCTGCCGGGGCTTAGATCAACCGCGCAGCCACCAGCAGATCCGCTACCGCCTGGAAGGTGCTGTCCGGCACCGGATCCCCCGCCACGGTGCGCCGGGCAAGCTCGGCCGCCAGGCGGGCATCCATGGCATGGGCGATCCCCAGTTGCGCAGCTTCGCCAAGCATCCGCGCGCTCTCCTCAGGCTCGGCCTGGCACACCACCACCGGCACCGGCGTCTCCCCGCGCACATAGCGCAAACCCACCACCCAGCCACCGGCCACGCCCACCATCAACGACGCCCGGCCCAGTCCCAGCTTGGTCGCCATGGCCTGCATCTCCTGGCGCTGGCGGCGCAGCTCGCGCTTGATCAACGGATCGCCATCGATATCCTTGCGCTCGCGCTTCTGCTCGCTGCGGGTCATGCGCATGTCGCGGCCGAACAGCCAGCGCTGCATCAGCACATCCGCCGCCCCCAGCACCAGAAACGCCGCCAGCACAGTGAACACCAGCGGCTTGAGCACCAGCAGGAAGGTCGACTGCAGGCACTCGGGCCCACACCGCGACGACTCCATCAGCGCCTGCAGCGCATGGCGCCCGACCACGTAGAACGCCAGCCCCAGCAAGTGCACCTTGACCAGGCCCTTGAGGAACTCCACGACGTTGCGCATGGCGAAGATGCGCTTGAAACCCTCGGCCAGGTTGATGCGCTTGAAATCCGGCTTGAGCGGTTCGACCGAGAACACCAACCCGCGCATGGTCACCAGGTTGGTCAGCACCACGGCCGTCACCGTCACCGCCATCACCGGCAGGGTGATGCCGATCAGCAGTTGCTCGGCGGTATCGAGCAGGCGCGGCCACACCGTGGCGAAGGGTTCGATGTAGATCTGCGCAGTCAGGTCCACCAGCGCCGTGACCTGGGCCTTGGCTCGTGGCGCCAGGATGGCGATGCACAGGGTGCAGAGCAGGATCACCACCCCCGATACCAGGTCCTGGCTCTTGGCGACCTGCCCCTTCTTGCGTGCGTCCTTGAGTTTCTTGTCCGTTGCCGGCTGCGACTTCTCTTCGCTGGTGTCAGCCATTCCCCCCCTCCACCAGGCTCTGCAGCACCCCGACCGTGCCGCGGAACTCCGCAAGCTGATCAAGCATCAGCGGCACCAGGAAGCCGATGTAGATCACCATCAGAATGGTGAAGAACAGGTTCTTCACCGGCAGCGACAGGTCGAAGATGTGCAGGCTCGGCGCCATGCGCGAAAGGTAGGCGAGCATCAGGTCGGTGATCAGCAACGAAATCAGCAACGGCGACACCATCAGCACCCCGATGCGCATCACCTGGTCGAGTATCGACAGCACCGCCGTCAGCGCAGAACCGGCGAACAACGGCGTGAACTGGGTCACCGGCCATAACTGGTAACTGTGCAGGTAGCCATCGACCATGAGGATGAAGCCACCCGACATGAAGTACAGCGCGATCAGCATCACCGTGAGCAAGGTCGCCATCACCCCGGATTCACCCGACGACAGCGGATCCACCAGTTGCGCCATGGTCGAGCCACGCTGCAGGTCGATCAGTTCCCCCGCCACTTCCGCGGCCCAGAACGGGATGCCGAACAACAAACCGACCACCAATCCGACCAGGAACTCCTTGATCAACAAGCCCGCCAGCCAGAACCCGCCAAGCTCGGGGGTAGCGGTGAAGGCCGAGAACACCGGCAGGAACATCGGCACCGAGATCGCCACGGCGGCGCAGGTGCGGATCATCCCGGTCAGGCCCAGACGGTTGAAGGCCGGGGTGATCACCACTACGCCCATGGCGCGGGCCGTGGAGAGCGCGGCCGAACTGATCACCGGGTAGGCGATCTCCAGGAAGGCATTGACGAAACCTGCGTCCATGCCCGGTCAGCGCGTCCACAGCGCGAAGTTGTCCAGCACCTGGTTGCCCAGCCCCATCACCTGCCCGGCGAGCAGCGGGCCGACGAAGACGATCAGCAGCAGCACCGCCACCAGCTTGACCACCTGCGGCAAGGTCTGGTCCTGGATCTGCGTCAGCGCCTGCAACAGACCCACGCTCAGGCCGACGATGATCGCCACCCCCAGCGCTGGCGCCGACAGCAGCAACACCGTCATCAGCGCCTGCTTCATCAACGAAAGGAACACGTCCTGGCCCATCGGCTCAGCTCCCGTAGCTCAGAATCAGACCATGCATCAAGCGCGACCAGCCGCTCAGCGCAACGAAGAGGAACAGCTTCAGCGGTATCGATATCAAGGTCGGCGACACCATCGACATGCCCATCGCCATCAGCACGTTGGACACCAGCAGGTCGACCACCAAGAAGGGGATGTACAGCAGGAATCCGATCTCGAACGCCCGCGTCAGCTCGGAGCTGACGAACGCCGGGATCAGCACCACCAGGTCGTCGTCACGCAGCTCGGCGCGGGCCTCTTCGGACCACACGTTCTGCGTGGCCTGGACGAAGAAACCGCGCTCGCTCTCGTTGGCGAAGCGCGACAGGTGCGCCTGCAAGGGCGGCCTGATCGCCTCGCCCAGCTCTTTCAACTGCTCGGCATTCTCCAGTTGCAGGCCATGACTCTGCGCCGCGCGGTACATGTCGCCGATCACCGGCGTGGTGACGTACACCGACAGGATCAGCGCGATGCCATAGAGCACCAGGTTCGGCGGGGTCTGCTGCACACCCAGGGCGTTGCGGATCAGGAACAGCACCACGGAGATCTTCAGGAACCCGGTCAGAGTCACCACCGCCAGCGGAATCAAGCCGATGGAGGCGACGACCAGGATGATCTCGATCAGGTTTGGCTGGTAGCCACTCATGATGCAGCAAAGCTCAGCAGGCGCACGCCCAGGCCGTCGCCGATCTTCACCAGTTGACCCTGGCCGACGCGGCGGCCGTTGATCATCAGGTCGACGCCTTCGTGCATGCGCGGCGCCAGCTCCAGCACGCTGCCCACGCCCAGCTCGCGCAGTTGCGCGAGGCTCAACTCGACGCTGCCGAACTGGCAGACCAATTTCAGTTGCAGCTCGTCAAGGCTGCTGTCCAGGCTCGGCCCGGTGCCCTGTTCGCTCATGTGTCGCTCCTTCAAGGCAAGCGCGGTGATAGGGGGTTCGATTAGCTGCAGGCGTTGTCCGTCGCGCTGCACACGGGCTTGCCACTGGTCGTCCAGGTGCAGGCGCAGATGATCGTCCGGCCAGGGATCGAGCATGACCACATCGCCCGGCAGCAGGCTGCGCAACTCGACCAGGCTGAGCCAGGCCTCGCCGCCGTCGACGCCCAGCGTCAGCGCCAGGCCACCGAGGTCGTGGGGCATGGGCGCGGCATGCTGCTCCAGCAACACGGCAATCTCGGCCCAGGTCGCGGCATCGCAGCGCAATTGCATCGCCAGCGCGCTGTCACCCAGGCGTACCTCCAGGCCAAGGCTCAGTGGCGCCAATTCGACGCACTGCGTGAGCGCGCGATCGAGCACGTGGATCGGCTGCGCGAACAGGTGCTCCAGCGGCGCGATCAGCGTCAGCAGCGCCTGCTCCAGCAACAGCGCCGCGGGCAGGCTCGGCAATAACAGCCCCTCGGGCAAGCCGAGCAGGTCGAGGGCACGGGCTGGCACGCGCAGTTGCACGGGCGAGTCGCCCAGCGACAGCCACAACTCAAGCTGGGGTTCATCCATCGCCGCACCACTCGACGCCCAGGCGACACTCAGCGGCGCCCCGCCCAACTGTCCCTGCCAGGGCTGGCGCGGCCGATGCAGGCGCTGGTGCAGGGCCTGCCACTGCGGATCAAGGCGCTCCAGGCTGTGCTCGAAGGCCAGCGCGTCGGCGGGCACCTCGGTGGTCTGGAGGGTCAAGGCGTGAGATCCAGCAAGGGGGCAAACAGGTCTTCGCCCTCATCCTGCGCTTCCCCGATGCGGCGCTCACCCAGGGCGTGGTCTTCGACCAGGGAGTCCCAGGCATCGGCCTGGCGCTGACGAGCGACATGGGCCTGACGCAGGCTCTCCTGGGTCTGCTCCTGTTGCTGGTGGTAGTCGTGGGCCTCGTCCAGGTTGCCCAGCAGCGTCTCCTGTTCGTCCTCCAGCTCCGACAGGTGCACCTGCGCAGCGAGCCAGGCCTTGACCGACAGCCCCTCGCTGAAGCGACCGTAGAGTTTTTCTGCCTCAAGCGCGGAGGTTTCCCGCGCCAGGCACAGCCGCTGGCGGGCATCGTCGAGGGCAGCATGGGTTTCGCGGCAGAGCTGGCGCTGCGCGGCCAGTTGTGCGGACGCCCGTTGTTCACGCAATTGGCGCAGGGTCTGCAGGCTTTTCAATTCATGACTTTTCATGGGCGCTCCTCTCTCATGCCAGCACCTTGCGCATGTGTTCCAGGGTTTGTCGGGCGCCGCTCGGCTCCGCCGCCGACTGGCGCAGGAAAGCTTCGATAGCGGCGTGGCGGGCGATCGCTTCGTCCGCGAGTGGGTCGCTGCCGGCGGCGTATTCACCGATGCGGATCAGCATCTCGATATCGTTGCGCCGCGCCATCAGCTCACGCATGCGCATGGCCAGCTGGCGTTGCTCAGGGCTGGCGACCTGCTCCATCAGGCGGCTGCGGCTGCGCAGCACATCGATGGCGGGAAAATGGTTGCGCTGGGCCAGCTCGGCGCTGAGCACCACATGGCCGTCGAGAATCGAGCGCGCCTCCTCGGCCACCGGATCGGTCGCGGCGTCACCTTCGGTGAGCACCGTGTACAGCGCCGTGATGCTGCCCCGGGCAGCGGGGCCGGCACGCTCCAGCAGGCGCGGCAGGGCCGAGAAGAACGACGGCGGGTAACCGCGGCGGGTCGGCGGCTCGCCCACCGCCAGGCCGATCTCGCGCTGGGCGCGGGCAAAGCGGGTCAGGCTGTCCATCAGCAGCAGTACGTTGCGGCCCTGGTCGCGGTGATACTCGGCCAGCACCGTTGCCACGTAGGCAGCCCGGGCACGCTCGGCGGCTGGGCGATCGGAAGTGGCGACCACCGCCACGGTGCGCGCGCGGGCCTGGGCGTCGAGCTGCACATCGAGCAACTCGCGCACCTCGCGGCCACGCTCGCCGATCAGGCCGATCACCACCACGTCGGCATCGGTGTTGCGCACCATGCTGGCGAGCAGCGACGACTTGCCCACCCCCGGCTCGCCGAACAGGCCCATGCGCTGGCCGCGGCCCAGGGTCAGCAGCCCGTCAATGGCGCGAACCCCCACCGACAGCGGATCGACGATCACTTGTCGGGCGAAGGGTTCGGGGGGCTCGGCCTGCAGCGGATAGCGGCGCATCGGCCCCAGCGGCGGCTGGCGATCACCATCGAGGTAATCGCCCATGGGGCTGATGACCCGCCCCAACTGGCCATCGCCCACACTCACCCCCAGCGCCTCGCCAGTGGCGGTGATCTCGGTGCGCGTCGACAAGCCTTCGAGCGAGCCGATCGGCGAGAGAATCGCCTCGTCGCCATCGAAACCGATGACCTCTGCCGCCAGGGCGCGACCACTGGACGGGTCGTGCAGGCGGCACAGCTCGCCGATGCGCACCCCGGCGACGCTGGCGCGCAACAGCACACCACGAATGCTGCGAATGGTGCCCTTCATCGGCCGTGGCCGGGCATCGCCCAGGCGCGCGTGCAGGCGCGGCAACAACGCTTGCAGGCTCACGGCGTCACCTCGGCGAACGGCAACAGGCTGCGGCGCAGCGCCTGCAACTGGGCGTCCAGCCCCAGTTCCACCGAACCGACCGGGCTGCTCAGGCGAGCCTGACCGGGCTGCAATTGATCATCGGACTCCACGGCAATCGCCGCCAGGCCATCCGTTTCGCCGTGCATGCGGCGGCGCACGGCCTCCACTTCCAGGCGCGGCACGAACAGTGTCAGCGCCTGGTCCTGGCGAAACGCAACCAGCGCCTTGCGCGTGCACAGCACGGTACGCTCGGCGTCACCTAAGCTCTCCAGCACTTCTCGGGCGATGCCCAGGGCCAGGTCAGCCAGGCTGTTTTCCAACCCTGCCAGATAGGCCTCGACCTTGGCGGCAGTGTCGGCCAGCAACTCGCTGACCGCCTCGGCGCCCTTGGCACGGCCGAGCTCGAAACCGTCGGCACGGGCCTGCTCCAGCCAGCGTGCGCTGTCTTCTCGGATACGTTCGGCCTCATCGCGGGCGGCCTGCAGGTAATCGCGTCCATCGGTCCAGGCCTGGACCTCGGCGGCACGCAGGATGCGCGATGCCGGACGGCTGGGCAGCTGACTCATTGCACGCTCTCCCGGTTCTCGGACAACGGCATCAGCAAGGCGGCGACCCGACGCACGATGCCAGGGTCGGCCAACGATGCCGAACCTTCCGCCACAGGCAGCGGCAGGCGCAGTTGCAGCCAATCGCGCAGGTCGGCGGGCTGCTCGTCGAACCAGGCCTGCACGCAGCGCGCACCGTCGTGGTCGATGGCGGCCAGCAGATCGTCAGGCTGGCGCAACAGGTCCATTGCCCCGCCCCACTGGCGGTGAGCAATGGCCAGGCCGAAGACCTCATGCCCAAGCCCCTGGCGCAGGTGCTCGACCACCTCGCGACGGATTTCCCGGCCCAAGGTCGCACCGTGCCAGATGGCCCCACACAGCCGCGGCAAACGGGCGAAATCCTGCGGAGCCAGCAGCAACACCGGCAGGTCCTGTTCGGTCGGTTGCGACACCTGATCCAACGGCTGCAACTGGAAATGCGCCAGCATCAACGCCTGCAGGCGCGCCTGGAAACGCGGCGACTCGATCAATGCCTGGATCTGCGCACCGGCGACGTTCTCGGCGAAACAGCGGCGCAGGTGGCGCCGGTCGACAAAGGCCAGAGGCTGCCCCAGCAGGGCCTGCCATTGGGGCATCAGGCTCATGGCGCCTCCGACAGGCTGTACAGCGCACGACCACGACGCTGCTGCCAGTGCCGCCAGCCCAACAGCCCGGCCAGGGCCAGCACCACCAGCAGGCTGCCACCGAGCAGCAGACGCGCGCGGGACGCATCTTGTTCGAGCATCCAGATACCCATCACGCTGACCAGGCGCGGCTGCCCCTCGTCTTCGCTCCTGGGGGCAGCGGCCTTGATCGCGGTCACCGACACACCGTCATAGCTGAGCCCGGAAATGCCGTTGGCGACCAGGGTCTTGATCTGCGGGATCAGCGGATTGATGTCGGTGTTGGCGTCATAGCGCACCAGCACCGAGGCCGACGACGGGGAGATCACCCGCTTGAGCAAGTCGTTGTCCGGCAGCACCACATGCACCCGCGCCGACACGATGCCGTCGATCTGCGAGACGCTGTGCGACAGCTCTTCGCTCAGGGCGTAGACCATCTGCGCACGTTCCTGCACCGGCGAGGACACCAGGCCGTTGCTCTTGAACACTTCGCCCAGGTTGGAGAACGACTGCCCCGGCAGCCCGGCCTCGTCGAGACGGGCCATGGCGTCGGCAAAGCGACGCTCGTCCACCACGATCTTCATCTGGCCGTTGTCCTGGACCTTGCGCGAGGCCGGGATGCCGTCGCGCAGCAACACCGCGAGCATGGCATTGGCCTCGCGCTCGCTGAGGTTGCTGTACAAGTCCATGTCACAGGCCTGCAACAGGCTGGCCAGGGCGACGACGATCAGCACACGCAGGGCTCGCCAACGACGGGTCATCGATTCATTGTCCTTTGAGCAGGGTGTTGGCGGAGCCGGAAACCTGGGTCGCGCCACGTACCACCATCTGGGTTTCGATGGAGTAATCGAACATCCGCCCAAGCGACTGGACGATGTTCGCGACCTGGGTATCACCGACCTTGGGCGCGCCCTCGGCGCCGGTGGGCACGAACGGCGACGGGCCTGCGGCCGGGGTCGACGATGGCATCGCCGGGCTGCCGTGACTGAGTGACTCGGCCCGAGCGCTGAAGGTGCGCGAGCGGTCGATGAAGCCGTCCAGGCGCTGCATCAGGCTTTCACCGATCTGGTGAGGGCTGGCACCTTCAGGCATGCCCTTGGCACTGTTGGCCATGTTTTCGAAGAGGTTCTGGGAGGCACCGAGCCCCCCTTGTCCTCCTGACGGCGGCAGTGCCGCCGTGGTCGCGAGACTGGCTGTCATGGCCGTTTACTCGTCGTCGTCCGAAGACTGGGCTTCGTTCAGCATTTCCTGGGCCTTGGGCATGATGATGAACTGCCCGCCGATCAGCACGGCCTGGTTCACCAGCGCCTCCTGGAAGCTTGGATCGTCGGAGGCGTCCTGGGACTTGTCGAGCGCCGCATCGAAGCGCGCTTCGGCGCTGCTCGGGGTGCTGCCGGGGGTATCGATCGGGGTAACGGCCATGGGGCTTCTCCTGGGTGGTTTTTCAGTGATCGCTGACGCTGGCGCCGCGGAACACCCGGATACTCCGGGAGGCTGCGGACGTCGCGACGGGCTGGGGTCGGTTGTCGAGGTGCTGCTGGATCATGTTCAGGTAGGCGGGCGGTCCGGAAACCAGCAGTTCGTCGCGCTCGGCGCCAGGGCGCAGCGACAACTGGCGGCCGTACACATCGAGGCTTTGCAGGTAGTCGCGCAACTGCTCCAGGTCCAACCCGGGCTGGCGACGGAACAGGCGCGTGGCCACTTCATCGTTGCTATTGATGTAGAGCACGTTGCCGTCGTAGTACCAACCCAGCGCGTTGCTGTCGCACAGCTGGGTGAGGAAGTCGCCGGCAGTGCTGCTGCGCAACGGGCTGCGGGCCTTGCCGCGGACCTTGTCGGAGACCACCACGACCAGCTCCAGGTTCTGCCCGAACTCGCTCAGGGCGCCGCGCAGGTCCTGGTCGACCAGGGCATAGGCGTAGGGTTGGGCGAACCAGTCGGGCTCGCCCTTGCCCTCGTCGCTGCGCACCGGCAACGACAGCAGAACCAGCAGCATGCTGGTGAGCCAGAGCAGGCTACGCATGGGCGATTACCTCCCTGGCGCGGCTCACAGCTGTGAAATCGTATGAAGCGCAGTCGAAATCACACATCAAGTCGCTAGAATGGCCACTCAGTCGTCCGCTCGAGTCCTGTCCATGCCCAAGCGTTTGCCGTCCACCCTGCTTCTGATCGCCAGCACCTTGCTCGGCGCCTGCACCAGCCAGCCACACACTGCCGACGAGGGCTACGACCGCCTCATGCACCTGGCGGGCGATCTGCAGCAGCGCGGCGATGCCGCCTCGGCTGCGGCGCTCTACCAGAATGCCGCGCAGCAACCTGGGCGCCATCCCGAAGCCTGGCAGAAGCTGGGCGATACCACGCTGGCCGCAGGCGACGCGCGCGCTGCCGAGCGGGCCTACCAGCAGGCACTTGAACTGCAGCCGGACAACCTCGACGCCCTGCTGGGGCTGGGCAGCGCCCAACTGCGCCAGGGCAAGCTGGAGCGTGCGGTCACGTCCCTGACCCAGGCGGCCGAGCGTGGCAACAGCGCCGATGCCTGGAACCGCCTGGGCATTGCGCAGATCCTGCGCGGCCAGGCAGCGGCCGCTCAAGGGGCCTTCAGCAAGGGGTTGGCGCTGGCACCGGACAACCTCGATACCCGCTGCAACCTGGCCCTGGCCTACGCCCTCGGCGGTCAGGCGCAACGGGCCCTGGACACCGTGCGCGTGGTCGGCCAGTCGCCGCGTGCCCTGCCCCGGCACCAGCGCAACGAACTGCTGGTCACCGTACTGGCCGGCCGCGAGCAGGATGTCGCCGGCCTGCCCCTGGACGATCTCTCCGCCAGCGAACGCCAGACGCTGCTGAACGAAGCCCGGCGCATCAAGGCGATCCCGGATGCCCAGGCCCAGGCCCGCGAGCTGGGACTGGTGGACGGTCGCTAGCACCTGGACATGGGCGCGTTTCATTGCTTCTCCTGGCGATCGGCGCGTGCTTGCTGCTCATCCTGGCGTCGACGCAGCTCGGCGCGATCGTAACCCTCGATGTAGACCTGTGCGGCGCGCCCCACGGGCGCCGCCATGGTCGGGCCCGTCGGCCGCCCCTGGGCCAGGTCGTCCGGCTGCTCGACCATGCGCATCAGCGTGAGGTTGTTGGCGCAGCCCGGCGGCAGCAGTGGCACGAAGTCCTCGTCCAGCCCGAAGTCATCCTTGCTCGCCGGTTTCAGGCATTCCACCGGCAGGATCTCGGTGCTGCCGTTGGCCAGTGTCTTGTGCTGGAAATCAGGGGAGTAGGAGACCGGCTCCAGGTGTGTCTGGCAGCCAGCCAGCAGTGCCAATGGCAACAGCCAGCAGCGCCCTGCGGGGGCGCTGATCATCGACATGGAAAAGATCGATTTCATGGTCGCTCCCGGTCAGTTCATGTAGAAGCCGAACTTGCCGCCACTGCGTGGCCCCGCCGAAGCGGTCGCAGGGCCCGGCAGGGCATCGAGGGGCGTGGCCAGGTCGCGCTCGCGCGTCGGCTGCACCAGGTACGGGGTGATCAGGATCACCAGTTCAGTCTCGTTGCGCTGGAAACGCTTGGAGCGGAACAGGTTGCCCAGGATCGGCATGTCGCCGAGCATCGGCACCTTGTCCATGTCCTGGCTGCTTTCGCGCTGGAACAGGCCGGCAATGGCGAAGGTCTGGCCGCTGCCGACCTCGACCCGGGTATCGGCGCGTCGCACGCGGAACGACGGCACCCGGTAACCGTTGACGTCGGTGGTGTCCGAGCCCATCAGGCTGCTGACCTCGGGGCGCACCTGCAAGGCGATATGGCCGTTGGGCAGCAGCGTCGGGCTGAACAGCAGCGAGACACCGAAAGGCTTGTACTCGATGCCCACCAGATCACGGTTGACCGGCACCGGCACGGGGATCTCACCGCCCGCCAGGAAGCTTGCGGTCTGCCCGGTCATGGCGGTGATGTTCGGCTCGGCGAGGATCTGCAGCACGCCATTGCTCTGCAGGGCTTCAAGCATCGAGTCGATGTTGACGTTGCCCGAGCTGAGGCCGGCGCTGATGACATTCGATGCACCGCTGGCGGCGTCGGCGGCGAGGCGACCACCGGTGATCAAGCCAAAGGAAAAGGTGCCGTTGTTGAACAGTGCGTTCCAGCTCACCCCGTAGCGCAGCAGCTCGGAACGCGAGACTTCGGCAAAGCGCACACGGATGTTGACCTGGGCAGAACCGGCATAGGTCGCGGCGTTGACCGCTGGTACCGGGCTCTGGTTGTCGAGCAATGCATTGAGGTCACTGGCTTCGCCGACATCCCTGACCAAGCCCTTGGCCACCAGCTGGTTACCCACGGCGCTGACCTGGGCGCCGCTGGCCGGATGCAGGTCTTGCAGCGGACGGCTGACGCTCTGGGTCGCGTTGTTCACCGACAGGTTCAAGGCCGCCAGTTGCTTGCCCGCATCGTCCAGGGCGATCAGGCTGGTCTGCCCCGGCGCCTTGCCGAACACGTAAATCACCCCGTCGGACACCACTTGCAGGTCGGCGATGCCCGGCTCGGCAACCAGCACCGAGGCCACCGGCGCCTTGAAATGCAGCACCCTGCCCTCGCCCGATGCCAGGTCCAGGCGACCGTGGCTGCCCACTGCGATCTCGTCGGCGCAGGCCAGCAACGACAGCAGCATGCCGGCCAGACCCAGCCACAAACGGTAATGAAACACAGCGCCGATGCGTGATGAACCGATCATGAAGCACTCGCCAGAGAAGTGACCGAAGCGCCGCTGGTGGAGCGGCGTTGAGAGGTGTCGCCAAGTTCGAGGGTGCCCACGGCCTGCAGGTTGTATTCACCGGCCAGCTCGCGGAACGACAGCACGGCCAGCTCCATGTCGCCACGCAGCACCAAGCGGCGCAGGTGGCGGCGCAGTTCCGGGTGCACCAGCAGTACGCTGGTGCGGTCTTCGGGCAGGCGCTCGCAGGCCTGGCGCAGTTGCAGCATCAAGGCGCGGCTGACCTGCTCGGGAATCGCCTCGCGGCCACCGTCCTGACGGCGCATGCCCGTGCGCAACTGCTGCTCCAAAGCCGGCGCCAGCACCAGGGCGCTGATCACCCGGTTGCGGTCGGCATATTGGTGGCTGATCTGTCGGGCCAGGGCGGCGCGCAGGTGCTCGGCCAGGTGCGCGGCGTCGGCATCGCGTCCACCCCAGTCGACCATGGCCTCAAGCAAGGCGCGCTGGTTGCGGATCGACACCCCCTCTGCAACCAGGTAGCGCAGGGCTTCGGCCATGCGCTGCAACGACAGGTTGCGCAGCACTTCCTTGATCAGTTCGCCATAGCTGCCCTCGATGCTTTCCAGCAGCGCACGGGTCTCCTGGATGCCGAGAAAATCGGCCGCGTAGCGGCGCAGGGTGCGCTCGACCGTCGCCCGTAGCACTTCCTCGGGGAGCATGAAGCCGATGCCCGCCTGTTCCAGACGCTCCTGGTACTCACGAGCGATCCAGTGGGCGCTGCGCGCAGCCAGGGGCGAGTCGGCTTCGATCATCGGGATGTCGAGCAACTGCACATTGACCGGGTCGTCCCTGAGCAGCAGGCAATCGGCAGGCAGTTCACCTTCGCTCACCGGCACGCCTTCAAGTTCGATGACGAAGCGCTGGGCGGCGCTCTTCGCGTCCACATGCACGGCGGCCAAGGGCACATCGATGCCGAGCTCGCCACGGATCTCGTGGCACAGCGCCTCGAAGCGCTGGCGCAGCGGCTGCTCCGGCGCACTGGCCGCAAGGCCCGGCCCCATGACCAGGAGGATGCGGCAGTTGAGCGGCTTGCTCGCCGACACGCTGGGCTCCACCGCTGGCACCTGGGGTTCATCCTCGGCCTCCGGCGCTTGCACCGGCTCAGCCTGCTCGGCCGCCTGGCGACGCTTGAGGTAGAACGCCGAGCCAGCCAGCACTGCGGCAAGCACGAAGAACACCGCCGCCGGGAAGCCCGGCAGCAGGCCGATGCCCAGCAGGATCAATGCCGTGAGGAACAAGGCACGATGGCTGGCGCCCAACTGGCGAATGATCTCCGTCCCCAGGTCACCGCTGGCGCCGTCGCTGTTGACGCGGGTGACCACGGTGCCGGCCGCCACCGAAATCAGCAGCGCCGGAATCTGTGCGATCAGGCCATCACCGACGGTCAGCAGCGAATAGGTGTGCACTGCGGTGCCGAACGGCATGTCGCGCTCGACCATGCCGATCAGCATGCCGCCCAGCAGGTTCACCGCGAGGATCACCAGGCCGGCGATGGCGTCGCCCTTGACGAACTTCATCGCACCGTCCATGGCGCCGAACATCTGGCTTTCACGCTCCAGGCGCGAACGACGGCGACGGGCTTCGGCCTGGTCGATGTCGCCATTGCGCAGGTCGTTGTCGATGCTCATCTGCTTGCCGGGCATGGCATCAAGGGTGAAGCGCGCGGCCACCTCGGCAACCCGCTCGGCACCTTTGGTGATGACCACGAACTGCGCCACGGTGATGATCAGGAACACCACCAGGCCAACCACCACCTGGCCTGCGATGACGAAGTCACCGAACGCCTGGACGATATGGCCGGCATCGCCGTGCAGCAGGATCAACCGCGTGGTGGTGATCGACAGCGACAGGCGGAACAGGGTGCTCAGCAGGATCAGCGGCGGCAGCGCCGAGAACTCCACCGAGTGGTTGATATAGAAGGCGACGATCAGGATCAGCATGCTCAGGGCGATGTTCAGGCCGATCAGGCCGTCGACCAGGTAGGTCGGCAGCGGGATGATCATCATCGCGATGGCCATCAGCATGAACGACACGATGATCACGTCGGTGCGCTGGGACGCCGCCCGCGCCAGGCCGTTGAGGCGATCGAGCGGGCTCATCGGGCGGCCCTGCGTGCACTGAGGTAGCGCTTGAAGCACTGACGCGCCTCGTCCTTGCGCCCACCGCGCCACAGCGCATGGCTGCGCAGCAGCAACAGGCCGGGTGACTCGCCTTCCTGCTCGGTGAGGCGGTCGAGTGCGTTCAGGGCGCGGCTGGCGTTGCCGCTGTCGGTGAAGGCCATGGCCAGGTAGCGCAGCAGCGTGCCGTCCTGGGGGGCCATCTGCGCGGCGATCAACAGCATCACCAGCGCGCGCTGGGGCTGACCGCTGCGGCGGTAGAGGTCGCCCAGGCCCTTGAGCAGTTCGATGCTGTCGTGTCGTTCGCGGGACATCATGGTTCCTGCACCTCGGCGCGTTGCTGCTCCAGGGACTGGCGCAGGTGGATCTCTTCACGAAGCAGGTCTTCGGCCAGCTCGCGGATCTCCGGTTCGGCATCCAGCGACGGCATGACTTCGTCCAGCAGGTACTGCAACAGGTCCAGCGCGCGGGTGCCGCTGAACAGGTCCGGGTTGATCTCCTCGCCGGCACAGGCTTGCTCGAGCTCTGCGCGCAGCGAACGGCGGCCAGCCACTTCACGCTTGCCCAGCAGCGCATCGAAGCGGGCGTTGGGGCGTGCCTGTAGCGGGCGTACGGCCTCGACGGAGGGGGTCTTTTCGGTGGAAGACGGCAACAATGGCCGCGGTTCGATCCTCATGCTCGGTCCTATAAGGTCAGGGTGAAGCGTTCTTCACCCCTGGCCAGGATCACCTGGTCGCTGTCGATACGTTCCAGCATCCAGCCGTCGGCCAAGGCCGCGCCGGGATAGAGGCGCTTGCCGCTTTCGCTGATCACATAGGGGTTGTTGCCGAACCACACCGCCTGGAAGCGCACCCGTGGACGGGCGACATCGGCCTGGGCGGTGACCGTGCTGTGCAGCATCACCTGCTGGCCGTAGCGTTGGTCGTAGTCCTGGCGTACGGCGAGCCAGCGCGCCTTCTGCGTCAGGTCCAGGCGCCCCTCGGCCACCAGTTGCCCGCCTGCTTCGCTGAGCCGTACGCCTTCCAGGCCGTTGGCCAGCAACTGCTGCCCCAGCCATTGATGGGCCTGCGCCAGCGAAGGCAGCTGCGGCGCGCGCGGTACGGGGGTCACACTGGCGGCCAGGGGTTTGGGTGGCTCGCCACGCATGGCGTAGGCGAAGGCGCAGATCAGCATCAGGCCCAGCGCCAGCGCAACGTGGGTGCGGGTGAGTGCCGAGGCGTGCTGGGGCTGTGCGATTGCGGCAGCGGCGCGCGCGGGCTGTTCGTGCTCCAGGCTCAACTGCGCCTCGCCCAAGGCGATACGCAGCGGCAACTGAGCGCGATAACCGCTGCCGAGCGGAACGATGATCGCCCGCCCCTGCGGGTCTTCGACCCGCACTTCGCCGCCCACGGCCTCGACTGCGACCTTGCCGTCTGCCAGGCGCAATACCAGATGGCGGGGCTCGACGCCCGGGTCATTGAGAATGAAGTCGGCATCAGGTGTGCTGCCGAAGGTGTACTGGGTGCCGTCCAGACTGATCCGGCCACCCTGGTGCAGACCCTGGGTGACGCTGAGTACCGGCTTGGAGGCTGTCGCGCCACCGGTGACGGCGGCCAGAGCGGTAAGGGCTGTCATGGGCGGGGCACCACCGTGAATACCACGGGCAACGGCCATTCAGGCCCTTGCCGAAAAATGCATCGTTGCAAGACATGCGGGCGGAGCAACCCCCGCCCGCAAGGCACAACGTCAGTTCTGCGGACGCTGTTTGGTGGCGTCGAGCTCAGCCTTCTTGGCAGTGGTCAGCTCGGTGATCTGGGCCGACTTCTCGATAGCCATGTTGAAAGTGGCTTCCATCTTGGCGATTGCTGCGTCTGCGCCGCCACCGCTGCTTGCTGGAGGTACGTTGCTCATGGTGATACTCCTTCAGGATAGGGATTCGTAAGAAGCCGCTTTGAGGCGGGTAGAAGTCCGTGCAAGACAGCGACCGAAGGGGATGTAGGCAGTCGCTCTCTAACACGGGACCCATGTTAGGCAATGAATATTCGCCACTGCTGTGAAACGTTGTGAAAGGTTGGGAAAACTCTTGATACAAATCACCATGCAGCGTCTTTACACAGGCTACAAGCCAGGCACAGCAAGGCCTTCAGCTGGAGGACCGAATACCTTGGAATGTCTCGGATTGGGTAATACGCGCTGTTTTCCTGGTCGAAACAGCCGGCAGTGAAGTTCAGTTATCGAACAAACGTAGTCACCCAGGAGGCACTACAGGGCAAATATTACAAGGCGGCAGGATGAACGGATAAATAATGACTTCTGTGAACTCAATCAACTTTGCGCCTGCAGAAACAGCGAGAACAACTCGGACTGTGACTTGATGCCCAATTTGCTGTACATGTGCTTGCGGTGCACTTTCACGGTCTCGGCGGATATCGCCAGCTTGCGCGCTATTTCCTTGCTCGAACAACCACTGAGCATCAAGCGCCCCACTTCCAGTTCCCGTGCCGTCAGGGGTGTCTGCAGCGCCTCGACGGTTTCCTCCAGGCGACTCTGCCAGCGTGGCGCCGGTGGCGTTGCCTGCTCCAGTAATTCACGCTCGAACGTCATGCGCTGGCGCATCAGCCCGGCCACCCAGGGGCGCAGCAGGTCGAGCAGGGTGATCTGCTCGGCGCTGAAACGCCCCTTGGTCCCCAGCGACAGGCACAAGGTGCGCTCCTTCTCGAGCTGGACATTGAACTGCACCTCGTCGGCGACCACGTTCAGGCGAAAGTAGCGCTGGTAGTAGTCGGTCTGCTCGAAGCACTCCGGCGCCACGTCCGCCAGCTGGAACAGGCCGCTGCCCGGCGCCTCGCGGCTGGCGATGTAGAACGGGTCGAGCAGGTACAGGCCCTTGAGGTAGTCCTGGAACAGCGGGTCGGGCCCGCCATCCTCGCCTGGACACTCGGCGAACACTTGCGGTCTACCATTGCTGAAGAGCAAGGCCACCCAGCTGTCGAACGGCACATACTGATCGAGCAGGCGCACCAGGGCGAGCCAGAAGCCGGGCTTGTCGAGCGTCTCGACCAGGTGACCGACCGAGCGGTGCCAGGCCAAGTCCTGCAGCGTAAGGTTCATGCCTCTACCCCTGTTGGGTTACCACGTGGGCGTAATTACCCCTGATACGGTGCCCGACGCATACTCGGGCAAGCCTTGCCTCGGTCCGATGCGCATTCTGACCGTTTTTCACCGGGCGGTCATGTCACCGCCATGGCTCCGGCATTTCAATAAAAGATTGGGTCTATGAGAACAGCAATGAAGGTCGAACTCGTGCAACTGGTGGGCCGCGACGGTGACACCGCCTACAACCTGAGCCGCACCCTGGAGGCGATCCACGCCTGCCCTGCCGGCACCGACCTGGTGGTCTTCCCTGAAACCCAGCTGATGGGGTTCCCCAGCGAAGACAACATCGCAACCCTCGCCGAACCCCTTGACGGCCCAAGCGTACGCGCCGTGCAACAGGCAGCGCGCGAACGTGACGTCGGCGTGGTGGTCGGCATGGCCGAAGCGGGTGAAGACGGCCGCTTCTACAACACCACCCTGCTGATCACCGCTGAAGGCATCGCCCTGAAATACCGCAAGACCCACCTGTGGGCGTCGGACCGCGGCATCTTCACTCCGGGCGACCGCTACGCCACCACGCTGTTCAAGGGGGTGCGGGTCGGCTTGCTGATCTGTTTCGACATCGAGTTCCCTGAAAGCGCCCGCGCCCTCGGCCAACTGGGCGTCGAGCTGATCCTGGTGACCAACGGCAACATGGACCCCTACGGGCCGACCCACCGCACCGCGATCAGTGGCCGCGCCATGGAAAACCAGGCATTCGCGGTGATGGTCAACCGCGTCGGCGAGGGTGATGGCGCCCTGGTGTTCGCCGGCGGCAGCGCGGTGGTCGACCCGTACGGGCAGTTGCTCTGCGAAGCCGGGCGCGAGGAGTGCCGCATCGGGCTGGAACTGGACCTGGCGCAACTGGATGTTGCCCGTCGCGACTACAGCTACCTGGCCGAGCGCCGCTTCGTCCTGCCGGGCGAAGTGCGCGAGCACGATAACGGCCTGCGCGAGCTGATCATCGATAACCGCTGACACCACCGCATCTATAGGGAACTCAACAATCCTGAGGGTCACGCAGACTGCAAAGCGCTGACCCGCGACGGGCAAGGGATGCCATTTTTTGCGTCGATTTCGACTCTGCATAACAAACATAATCTGGAGTAAGCAGTAATGGCCCGACTCAAGCGAACCCTTTCGCTCAGTGCGGTGGTGCTGTTCGGCATCGCCTACATGACCCCGATCATCGTCCTCGGCACCTTCGGCATCCTCGCCGACACCACTGGCGGCGTGGTCCCCTCTGCGTACCTCGCTGCCTCCGTCGCCATGCTGTTCACCGCCCTGAGCTACGGGCGCATGGCCGCCGCTTTCCCGGTGGCGGGCTCGGCCTACACCTATGTGCGCAAGTCGATCAGCCCGAAACTGGGCTTCCTGGCCGGCTGGGGCGTGCTGCTCGACTACCTGTTCCTGCCCATGGCCATCTGGCTGATCGGCGCTGCCTACCTGCACTCGGCCTTCCCCGCCGTGCCACAGGCGCTGTGGGTGCTGGCGTTCATCGGCGTGACCACAGCGATCAACGTGGTCGGCCTGCGCCTGGCGAAGAACATCAACGGCGCGCTGATGCTGGTGCAATTCCTGGTGCTGGCGGCCTTCGTGGTGTTGGCGATCCACTATGTGCTGGGGGACGCGAGCAAACCGCTGTGGTCGCTCGAGCCGTTCTTCAAGGAAGGCGTGCAACTGCCGCTGATCATGAGCGGTGCAGCGATTGCCTGCTATTCGTTCCTGGGCTTCGATGCCGTGAGTACCCTGACCGAGGAAACCCACGAGCCGCGCAAGAACATCCCGCGGGCAATCCTGCTGATTACCCTGATCGGTGGCTTCCTGTTCATCGCCGCCAGCTACTTCGTGCAGCTTGCCCACCCCTCCACCCAGTTCGAAAACGCCGACTCGGCGGCCTACGAGATCGCCCGCAACATCGGTGGCGACCTGTTCGTCAGCCTGTTCCTGGTCGGCTTGATCGTCGGCCAGTTCACCTCGGGGCTGTCCGCCCAGGCCAGCGCCTCGCGCTTGCTGTTCGCCATGGGGCGTGACGGTGTACTGCCCAAGGCATTCTTCGGGCGCCTGAGCGAGCGCTTCGGCACCCCGGTCGGCAGCATCGTGCTGTGCGGCGTGGTGGCGCTGCTGGCGTTGCACATGGATGTCACCACTTCCACCTCGTTCATCAACTTCGGCGCCTTCCTGGCCTTCAGCCTGGTCAACCTGTCGGTGGTGTTCCACTACTGGATCGGCCGTGGCGAACCCGGGCCACGCGCGGTGCTGCTGTTCCTGGTGTTCCCGCTGATCGGTCTGGGGGCAGACCTGTGGCTGATGGTGAGCCTGGATCACCTGGCGATCTACCTGGGCCTGGCCTGGCTGGCGGCGGGCATCCTGTATCTGGCCGTGCTGACGGGTGGGTTCAGCAAGCAGCCGCCAGAGATGCATTTCGAAGAAGCGTGATCGGAGAGCACCGGCCACGCCGGTGCCCATCCTGCCATCGCGGACTACAAGGATCCGAAGCTCAGCTCGACGCTCAAGCTGCCCAGGTTGTCGCGCAGACCAACCCCGTAGCGCCCCTGCAGATCGTCATTGATGCACAACTGCAGCTCGCCCTTCTGACCGCGGGGCAACTGCACCTTGTCCCCCACCAGGAACGGCGTTCCGTTGCTGCCGATACGGCCGATCAGCGCACCTTCGTTCTGCCCGGGCAAGGTATAGCCGGACTTGGCGATCAAACCGGCATTACCCCTGGCGCCCACGAACCCGGTCGCCGGGTTGGCCGTCCACTGCCCGCCCTTGCACACCGCCAACTGCCAACTGTGGCCATTGACCTGCACCCCGGTCCCCTGCCAGGCCTGGTTGGCCTGGACCTCGACGGTGCGCGCAAGCAGGTCGCTGGCCACCACATCGGCAGCCTGGAAGGTCAGCGCGGTGATGGTCAGGGTCGGGTTGGCGGTGCCGGTGGTGGGGAACACGCCGTCGCCGACCAGGAACAGGTTCTTGTGGTCCCAACTGCGCTGCTGCTTGTCGACCACCGACTTGCCCGGGTCGCTACCCATGCGGTAGGTGCCCATCAGGTGCCCCGCGCCATAGAACGCATAGCGTTCGTTGCCATAATCGAACACCGTTTGCGGTCCGCCGTTCTTGTCTGGATGGAAGTTGGTCAGCTCGCTGGCGCCCATCAGCTCGGTGATGATGTGCGTTGCGGCCAAACGCGCCTGCCTGAACCCTTCCTTGGTGTAGTCGGAAAAATCATATTCGATCTCCGGTCGAGCCAGTCCGAGGCCATCGGTGAGGGTATCGCTGACCTTCACTCGACACAGCGCCTTGTCCGGGTCTTTTTCCAACTGCTCGACCAGAAAGCCCAGGCGGAACTGGCGAGTCAGCACGCTGTTGAGCTGCTGCACCAGCTCCTTGCCAGACAGCGCCGACGTCTTGGGGTTGGTCCCGCCTTCGTTGGTCCCGTCGATGTAGTCGCAAACGGCCTTGTACGGGTCCTCCTGCGACCAGTTCCAGCCCTCGTTGCCGATCTCGATACGCCAGGCCGCATGTTTCCTGCGAAAGTCGCCGTCACGCATTTCCTCGATGCCTGAAGTCGACAGCGGGCCACGGAACGGGAACAGCGGTTTACCCTCGGGCATCAGGCCCCAGGCCAGGTACACCGGGTGGTCCGACAAGCCACAGCCAAGCTGCTTGCTGCTGTTGGCAACCCCATCCGGCCAATCCTTGCTCTTGGAGTTGAGCAGCAGTTTCGGCGTCTCGATGGCATGGGCGGCGATGACGTAACGCTGGCCTTGGGCTACGCCATCATTGCGCTTGCCATCGGCCTGGTACTGGATGAACTCGATGCCACTGACTTGCTTGTCGGTCACCAGCACCTTGCTGGCCACGGTCTGGTAGAGGATGCGCACGTTGCCGGTGTCCAGCGCCTTGGCCATGGTCACGGTGGCATCGTACTTGGCCTGGATCGGGCAGATCGGCGTACAGCTGGTATTACCGGCACAGACCCGCCGCCCGTTGTCGTTCTGCGAGTTGCGTCCGGCCGGGGTCGGGCGCACCTTCAGCGTGATGCCGTTATAGCGCTTGCCGTCGATTGCCTTGGCCACGCCCTGGTCGACCAGCGAAGGCGGGATGCCGTGCATGCGGTACTGGTAGCCCTCGGGGAAGGTCACGCCGAGGTAGGACTGGGCCGCCACGTCGGCAGACACGCCCATCTCCTCCTCGGCGCGGCAGTACGCGGTCTGCAGGTCGGCATAGCTGATCGGCCAATCGACCCCGACGTTGTAGGCCGACTTCATGCGAAAGTCATTGGGCAACAGGCGCAGTGCGGTGCCCATCCAGTGCCACATGGTGCCGCCACCGACCCGCTCGTAGGTGCTGGCGAACAGCAGTGGCCCCTTTTGTACCAGGTAGCTTTTCTGCTCCTTGTGCGGGTCGCTGCCGCCGGCGGTGATCAGGTCCTGGATGGTGGCCCGGGGGGCGAACTGCTTGTCCGGGGTCTGCTCGCTCTGCTCAGGCGGATAGGGCGATTCAGGCGATTTGAGCACCGCGGTGTAGAAACGCTCCAGGTACTCGCTGCGGTTCGGCGGAATCGCCGGCCCCGACTCCAGCACCAGTACCTTGAGCCCGGCCAGGCCCAACTGGTAGGCCATCACGCTGCCGGCCATGCCGGCGCCCACGACGATCACATCGGCTTGCTCGATGTTCTTGGCTTGTACGAGGCTCATGGCTGCTGCCCTTCCTTGGCTTTGACACCGGTGAATTGCTCGAGGGTTGGTGGCTGCTCGGCCCAGTAGCCGAAGTGATACTGGCTGTAGCCCATGGGATGGGCCTGGGCGATCTTCCACGCCCAGCTTTCCTTGTAGGCCTGGTCGGAAACCACGTGGATATCACCTTGGGTTTTCTGCGCGTCCTTCAGGTCGTAGGGCTGGTACCAACTGCCCAGCAGCCAGAGCTTCATGATCGAACGCGCGCCTTGGGCGATCGGTGAATCCTTGCGGTCCAGAATGGCGGCGGCGATCTCTTTCTCGGGCCGACCCTTGAGGCTGACAAACAGCTCCAGCAGATGGCTGAAGGCTGCCGCGCCCATGCCGCTTTGCGCTGTGGCGAAAAACACCGGTGGCAGGTTGACCGGGTCGTCGGACGGAGCAAGGTGGTCGCTGGACAGGCCCGTCAGCAGTGCCGAAAGCTCGATGAAGTTCTGCAGGTTCTGGTCGTTCATGGCATCACTCCTTGGCGCCAGTGGATTGGGCACGTTCAAGCAGGAAGGTGAAGTCGGCGAAACTGGTGCGCGGCGACTCGGTCACCCGGGTGGTCGCGTTGTTGTGGCACTCCATGCAGCTCGAAGACGCCTGCGGCACGGTGCCCTGGTTGTAGGTTTCCAGCGTCGCGTTGGCCAGGAAGCTTGGCGCCGGAGAGCCCAAGGGATTGACCGGGTCCGGTACCTGGCACTTCGGATCCTTGGCGGGCTTGGTCGGCCATTGCGTACTGACCAGTTGGTAGTTGGCCCAGACCGTGCCGGCCAGCGCGCCTCGCCACTGCTGGTTGAGCGCCTGGGCGGCGGCAGTGATCGGAATCTCGCGCACGATCTGCGATGGCTCGGCCTTTTTCGACGGATCCCACGGCTGCGCCGGCGGCTCGTTGATCGGCCGATCGGCCTTGGCGTCATAGAACAGGTACGGCCCCTTGCGCTCACTCACCGGCGTGGTCTTTTCCGGCACGTTGCGCACGTGCTCGAACGTCGACCACACCCACTGCTGCGCGTCCTGGGTCTTGTGCACGATGTGCAGCCCGACCAGGCCGACCTTCTGCGCACTGCACGACTCGGGGATGAGCGCCCCTTTGTCCGGATCGTCATTGCCCGGGGTGTAGACCAGCGCATCGACGGCATGGAACTCATCGGCCTTGTCGCTTGCGTCGAGGACCTTCCAGGCCGACTTGACCATGATCGCGCCGACCCGCTTATCCTCGTTCGAACCGCAGGCAAAGGCGATGCGGTTGTCGCTCTTGCCGAGGAACGCCTGTTGCCCCTCCTTGCTGTAGAGGCCGTTGTTGACGATATCGTCGAACATCGGCTGGTTGACCATGATCGCGTTGCGCGTGTACTGCCCGCTCTGGTCGACCAGTGGCCCGGTCTTGAACGGCTGGATGAACTCATCGAGCACTCCGGCGACCTTGCCCATCTGCTGCAGCACAGGCAGGTTGCCCTTGCCCTCACAGGCCGCGGGAAGCGGGGCTTTCTCGTGCCAACCTACAGGTTTCTGCCCCTTGGGCAGGAAGATCTCGTAACTCTCCTTCCACGACTCCCACACCGTCGTTGTGTTCGGCTTGCCGATCGGTGCATCGGTGTCGGCACTGCCATCGGGCTTGGCCGGCCAGTTCAGGGCGACGAAGGTCTTCCACGACAACAGGTCGAAATCGTGCTGCAGGCTTTCAAGGGTAGGTGTGGGCGGTGCCACGACGGTGACATCGAAGGGAATCTGCGGCGACAGCACGGGGCTGTCTGCCACAGCGGCCATGGCCAGTACGCTGGTGAAGCCTGCGCCCAGGCAGGCCAGGTGTTTCGGTCGTTTTCTCATTATCGTCTCCTCAGCAGATAAAGCGTCGGGACGACACAAGAGGCGGGCCCTTCATGGTCCCAGTATTCAGCGTTATCCCTGACGCTGATTTGCAGGCTAGCTGGCCATTTGCCATAGGTAAAATAATCGGATTAACGGTAGGGTTATTGCCTCTGCCGTACCGATCAGGACCGCTGTTTCACAGACGTAAAACGTTGTGAATTCCCGCGCACTGAAATCTTTGCTTACATCTTGTTCTGCTACCGTCGAGCCGCCTCGAGGGTCGCCGAGCGTCCAGCAACACTGACACGCCTTGCGCCCTTTCTGCCCCGACGAAAGGAGTTTCACGGCATGTCGACCAGCCCCCTCACCCGCAGCGCCGACATCAAACTGTCAGAGCCACGCGACCACAAGCCCGCCGCCACCTTCCGCGTGCTGCTCGCCAACAGCGAGCGCAACGCCGACAGCTACCGCAGTGCCAAGCCCGACGAGCAGATGCCCGCATTGGGCGAGCTGGCCTCGATCGAAGCCCCTGGCGCCCAGGGGGCCGACACCGTGCGCTACGTGACGACCGCAGGCGATGCCGTGCTGGTCAGCAAGGCCACCAACCCCAAGCTCTACCAACAGATCGTCGAGGCCCGCCCGGCACTGGAGGCCATCGCCAAGAGCAAGCAGGACGGCTACGAACTGCTCGGCAAGGACGCCCAGGCCCCCGCTACCCTCGCTGACTACAAGGCCATCGGTGCCGCTGACGAAGTCGGCCCCGGCCTGATCCGCTACCAGACCGCCGACGGCAAGGCCTACATCGTCGCCGAGCAGGACAACCCTGACCTGTTCAAACAGGTCTCGCAGGACTACAAGGCACTCTCGGGCATCAACAGCAGCATCGCCGATGGCTACCAATGGGCCGGCGCCGACCAGCAGGTACCCGGCGCGCTTGGCGACTTCCGCGCCGTGGGCCCGGCCGAGGAAGTCGGCCCGGGCGTGATCCGCTATGAGACCCAGGATGGCAGCAAGTACGTGGTGTCCGAGCGCGACAATCCCGAGCTGTACAAGGCCGCCGCCAGTGCCTATGACAGCCTCTCGGGCCTGCAGGCCAGCGAAGCCGACGGCTACCGGCGTGCCACTGACAATGAAGTCTGGCCGCCCTTCGACGGCACGGCCATCGGTGCCCGCGACGAGGTCGGCCCGGACCTTATCCGCTACGAACACAATGGCGAGAAAGTGGTGGTCGCCCGCGACGACAACCCCAAGCTGTTCGATTACCTGGCCGGCCTGCACGAGGTCTACAGCGACCCGGCCAAGGCTGGCGACATCCGCACCGCACTGGACAACGGTGCCGTGCTGGCCGATGCCAACACCCAGGCCCCGGGCCTGAACGACTACAAGGGCTTCGGCTGGACCACCGGCCAGGAAGACAATGTCCTCACCTACGAAACCCACGACGGCACCAAGGTCGTGGTCTCGCGCGACATCTCGCCGGAGCTGTTCAAGCAGGTGGCGACCGCCAACGACACCTGGGGCAAGATCCACGACAGCGAGAAGGAGGGCTACAAGCTCGCCGGCCCCAACGATTTTCTCAAGAACAAGGACATGTCCTTCGGCTCGCCGGACGAGCTGGGCGATGGCCTGATCCGCTTCGAGACCGACGAGGGCAAGTTCATCGTCTCCAAGGAGCTGAGCCCACAGCTGTACGACGAAGTGGTCGGCAAGTGGGAAGGCTGGACCAAGGGCGAGGTCGATGAGACCCGCAGCAAGTACAACCTGCCACCGCGCGAGGAACTCGATGCGCTCAATCTCAAGACCGGGGTCAAGGCCGATGAGAAGGATGCGTCCTCGCCCGAACTGACCGTGGGCGAGTTGGCCACCAAAGAGTTGCTCGACAGCTACCGCAAGGGCGTGCAGGACGGCTCGATCGCCAAGGACGACCCGCGCGCCAAGCTGGTCCGCGCCCTCGAAGCGCAGGCTGCCTACCAGAACGGCCGCGGCATCACCGGCTACGAGGAAGAGCCCGGCGCCTTCGGCGGCACATGGCGGGTGTTCGACAAGGAGCAGACCGAGCTCACCTCCGCCGACATGCACGACATCATCGACGGCGGCAAGCTCAAGGAGCAGATCAGCACCCTGTTCGCCGACGAGACCATCCAGAAGGACTACAAGTCGAAGATGGACGATGCGCTCAACCGCATCCCCAACAAGGACGAGGTCAAGCAGAAGCTGCTCGACCTGACCAACAACCCCGACTACATCGCCTACCTCAAGGACCTGCAGAAGCAGGGCAAGGACCACGAGGCCAAGGAAGACCTCAACAATACGCTCTCGGCCTTGTCGTTGTTCGATCCGGAGGCGGCGACCAAGGCGGCCCAGTCGATCCAGGCCGACGGCCTGACCAGCGACCTCAATGACCTGGTCGGCGACCCGAGCAAGATTTCCGACGAGAACAAGGAGCTGGCCACCAAGGACCTGTTCGGCCTGCTCAAGAGTGTGCTCAAGGGCTCGCTGCTGGACATGCCGCGGCGCACCCAGGAGGTCATCGAGAAGTTTCTCGAAGAGGGGCTGCAGGGCAAGCAGAAGTCCTCGGTGGTCACCAAGGTGCTCGAAGAGCTGTCGCAGATCGACATGGCCAAGGGCAGCATCAGCGAGGCCGACCTGAAGACCGTGCTGTCCAAGCCCTATGTGCCGATTGCCGACCGCGGCACCCTCGGCGAGGTGTTCAGCGCCCTCAACAGCAAGGGCATCCTCGGCACGCTGGGTGCCGGGGTGAACCTGTTCTCGGGCATCTATCAACTGGTCGGCCAGGGCGGCAAGCTGGGCGAGACCTGGCAGCAACGCCTGTCGATCGCCAAGGACTTCGTCAGTTTTGCCGGCGCTGGCAGCCACTTCGCCAAGGTCGGCGATGCCATCGGCGGGCTGGTCGGCAAGAGCGGGTTGGTTGATTTCCTCGGCCTGGACAAGACCCTGCCGGAGATCTGGGGCAAGGGCGGGATCCAGGAGCCGAAGTTCGAATTCAAGCTCAGCGAGCTGCCGGCGAGCACCAAGGCCAAGATCGCCGAAGCGCTCGATACCCTGCCCGGCAGCAAGCTCGGGGACTTTTCCGACGTGCTCGGTGACGGCGCAGGCAACGCCAACGCCGCCAAGAACGCCTATGGCGGCATTACCCAGCGCCTGGAGGACGCCGTATCAGCCTCCGGCACGGTCAAGCTGCCACCGGGCAAGGCGGCGAAGATTGCGGGGTCGGTGATCAAGGTACTGGGTCCGGCCACCGACCTTGCCGGTGGTTTCGCCGACATCGTCCTGGGGGCCTTCACCATCAAGAACGCAATCAAGGATGGCGATCCGCTGGCCAAGGCCTCCGGTGGGCTGCAGATCGCCGGCGGTGCCTTCGGTGCCTCGGCCGGTGTACTCGGTGCTGCCAGCCTGTTCGGTGCAGGCACGGCCGCAGCGCTGACCGGGCCTTTCTTCCTGGTGGGCGTGGTGCTGGGGGTGATCGGCGGGATCATCGGTTACTTCGTCGATCACAACAAACGGCAGAAGGCCAGCGAGAAGGAAAACGACTGGTACCGGGACCTGGCGGCCGATGGATTGTTGCAGGGCGACTGGGCGGACAAGGTCGAGTATGCCCACTACTCGATCCACCATTACGGCGACCGCGAGGCGCCGGAGGATGACAGCCTGTTCCGCTTCCAGGAGGCCGAATGGAAGCATTTCGACGAGACGCCGCAGAAGAATGGCTCGTCGAGCAACCGCCTGGACGACAAGTTGCACGTGGATCATTGAACCACTGATTGCAATCCATCCCTGTGGGAGCGGGCTTGCCCGCGAAAAGAACGCCGCGGTGGATGGCACCGGCTTCGCCGGTGTTCGCGGGCAAGCCCCGCTCCCACAGGGACTCGCTGCCACAAAACACTGTAACCAGGCACAAAAAAGCCACGAGCCCGCCTGCGGCGATCCTCGTGGCTTTTCAGGCAACGGCCTGTCGGACGACAGGCCATCTCCTCAGGCAGCTTACAGCGCCATGTCGTTGGCAGCCTTGCTCTCGGCAGGTGCGGTCGACTCGACACCGGTGCTGGTCCCGACGCTCTGGTCGATGACCGGCGGCTTCTCCAGTTGCAGCACTTCAGCGGTGTAGTTCCACTCTTTCTGCACGGCAGCAGCGGAATCGTTCAGCTTGGTACCGTAGCTCGGCACGATTTCGCGGATGCGGGCCTGCCACTCAGGCGTGGCGACCTTCTCCTTGAACACGGTTTCCAGTACGTTGAGCATGATCGGCGCAGCGGTCGAGGCGCCTGGCGAAGCACCCAGCAGACCGGCGATGGTGCGGTCTTCGGACGCCACGACTTCGGTGCCCAGCTTCAGCACACCGCCCTTCTCTTCGTCACGCTTGATGATCTGCACGCGCTGACCGGCCTGCCACAGGCGCCAGTCTTCTTTCTTGGCGTTCGGGAAGTAGGTGCGCAGGGCTTCGAAGCGGTCGTCATCCGACAGCATCACCTGGCCAGCGAGGTACTCGACCAGCGGGTACTGCTCGATGCCCACTTTGGTCATCGGCCAGACGTTGTGCAGGGTGGTGCTGCTCAGCAGGTCCAGGTACGAGCCGTTCTTCAGGAACTTGGTCGAGAAGGTGGCGAATGGCCCGAACAGGATCACGCGCTTGCCGTCCAGCACGCGGGTGTCCAGGTGCGGAACCGACATGGGTGGCGCGCCGGTCGAGGCGATGCCGTAGGCCTTGGCCATGTGCTGCATGGCAACGGTCGGGTTCTCGGTCACCAGGAACGAGCCGCCAACCGGGAAGCCTGCGTATTCCTTGGCTTCAGGAATGCCCGACTTCTGCAGCAGCTTCAGGGCGCCGCCGCCGGCACCGATGAACAGGAACTTGGCGTCGGTGGCAGAGGTGCTGCCATCCTTCAGGTTCTTGTACTCGACGTGCCAGGAGCCGTCCTTGTTGCGGGTGATGTCCTGCACTTCGCTGGACAGCTTCAGCTTGAAGTTGTCGCGGGTCTGCAGGTGGCCGACGAACTGGCGGGTGATCTCGCCGAAGTTGACGTCGGTGCCGATCGGCGTCCAGGTCACGGCCAGCTTCTGGTTCGGGTCACGCCCTTCCATCATCAGCGGGACCCACTTGGCGATCTGCGCGTGGTCTTCGGAGAACTGCATCGGGCGGAACAGCGGGCTCGCCTGCAGTGCTTCGTAACGCTTCTTCAGGAAGGCGATGTTGTCGTCGCCCCAGACGAAGCTCATGTGCGGGGTGGTGTTGATGAACGATTTCGGGTTCTTCAGCACGCCCTGGCGAACCTGCCAGGACCAGAACTGGCGCGACACCTGGAAGGCTTCGTTGATCTCGATCGCCTTGGAGATGTTGACCTTGCCGTCCTTGTCCATCGGGGTGTAGTTCAGCTCAGCCAGCGCGGAGTGGCCGGTACCGGCGTTGTTCCAGCCGTTGGAGCTTTCCTCGGCGACGCCATCCAGGCGCTCGACCATTTCCATCGACCAGCTCGGCTCCAGTTCGCTGAGCCATACGCCCAGGGTCGAACTCATGATGCCGCCGCCAATCAGGAGCACATCGACTTTCTTGGCTTCGTCGGCGTGCGCTTGCATGAAGCTCGCCGCGACAGCCAGACCCAGCAAGGTCTTGCCAGCTTTTTTGAACATTGATCACTTCCAGTCAGTAGAACGGAGGGGGCCTGTGGCTGGCCCAGGTGTTTCTTGTTCTTCAGCGCAGGCTTTTTGTGATCATTGTTCAGCAGCCAGAGAACCCTTACACGCTTCAGCCATTGGTCTGATTGACCTGGGTCGGCTGAAACGATTGCGGATTGTAACCGAAACGCCAGCACAAACAAATTGGCGGCGGGAACGTCAAGGTGGCGGGTTGTCCCAGGGGCTCGCCCGGCACATGGGCCGGGCGATTGGGAGGTTCAAAGCTCGGGATCGATATCCCCGGCGTACATATCCGACTCTTTATACAGGTCGTGCACATGGCGCAGCAGCACCATGATCACCGCCGCCACCGGCAGCGCCAGGAGCACGCCGGTGAAGCCGAACAGCTCGCCGCCGGCCAGGATGGCGAAGATCACCGCCACCGGATGCAGGCCAATGCGGTCGCCCACCAGCAGCGGGGTCAGCACCATGCCCTCAAGGGCCTGGCCGACCATGAACACCGCGACGATGCCCAGCATCGGGTACAGGTCGCCGCCGAACTGGAACAACCCGGCGATCAGCGCTGCACCGATGCCGACGATGAAGCCCATGTACGGCACGATGGCCGCCAACCCCGCCAGCAGGCCGATCAGCAGCCCCAGCTCGAGGCCGATCAGCGACAGCCCGACCGCGTAGATCACGCCCAGCGCCAGCATGACCAGCAGTTGGCCGCGGACGAACGCCCCCAGCACCTCATGGCACTCACCCGCCAGCCCCACCACCTGGTCTTCACGCTGGCGTGGCAGCAGGCTGCGCAACTTGGCCATCATCAGGTCCCAGTCACGCAGCAGATAGAAGCCCACCACCGGGATCAGCACCAGGTTGGCCAGCCAGGCGATCAGCGCCAGGCTCGAGGCGGTGGCCTGGGACAGGACGATGCCGACGATGTCGGTGGTCTGGCCCATGTGCGCGCCGATGGCAGCCTTGATCTTGTCGAACTTCCAGAAGCCATCGGCCAGGCCCAGCCGGCTCTGCACCCACGGCAGGGCCACATGCTGCAGCCAGTCGAGCATCTGCGGCGCCAGCTCGTACAGGCGCAGCAACTGCTTGGCCAGCATCGGCACCAGTACCAGCAGCAAGGCGAGGAACACCAGCGTGAACAGGCTGAACACCACCACCACGCCCCAGGTGCGCGACAGGCCCAGGCGCTCCAGGCGATCGACCAGCGGGTCGGCCAGGTACGCCAGCAGGATGCCCACCAGGAACGGCGAGAGGATGTTGTGCAGCAGGTACAGCAGGACGGCGATCAGCAGGGCTATGCCCAACCATACCCAACGGCGTACATCAGTCATGTTCGCGGCTCCTTACCAGCGAAAACGCAGGCCATCGAACGGCTTTGGCGCAGCCGCCTGCGGGGCGACCGCCTGGCCGGGCGCTGCCTCTGCTACGGGAGCGGGAGCGGCGGCTGGCGCCGGTTCGACGGGCACCTCCTGCAGATGCGCCAGCCCCAGTTGCGCGCGCAGTTGTTCACGATTGCCGGTGACCGTATAGGTCAGCGTGTCGCCGTCGGCCATCTGCAGCCGCGGGCCATAGGGCTCGAGCACACGCAGCAGTTCGGCGTAGCGCTGCAGGTTCATGCCCTGCACCTGGACCTGCAGGTCGCTGCTCGCGCCCGGGCGGGTGACGTAACGGGGTGCCAGGCGCGTGCTGATCGCCAGCATCACCGCATCGGCCAGCGCGGCCTGGTCGGCCCCCTCTGCCGTGCCCTGCTCGCGCTGCTCGCCCAGCCACAGTTGCCATTTGCCTTGCCACTTGCCGTCGGCTTCGTGGGCGTGCACAGCCAGCAGGGCATCGGCGCCATAGCGCTCGGACGCCTCACGCAGCGGCGCCGGGTCGTTGCCTTCGAGCTGCTTGGCATTGGCCACCAGTTGTTCCTGCAGGTCGGCCAGCGGCAGGCGCAGCGGCAGGCCACGGTGCTGGGCTGCGCGACGCAGCGGCTCGGCGCTGCTCTGGCCATCTCCGACCAGGCTGCTGCCCTCGACACTGTCGTACAGCCACCAGCCAAGAATCGACGGCCGATTGCTGCCCCACAGGGCCAGGCCGCCCTGGCGCAGGGCGCGCTCGGTGCTGCCGGGGTCGAACTCCACCACCACCGCTTCAGGTGGGCCGGCGTCGCTGCCAACCTGATTGATGATCTGTTGCGGATCCTTGCGCAGGGCGACCACCGCCGGGTTCTGCGTCGCCTTGGCATCGCCGGTCAGGCGCAGCACCAGGGTGTCGAGTGCCTTGGCGGTGGCCTGGGTCCGCGCCTCGCTGCCCTGCCCATCGACAGGCTCGCGGACCTGGTAAAGGCCCGATACGGTCTCGGCCTGTGCCGTTGCACCGATCAGCCCTACCCAAACCACTGCCAGGTAATTGAGAAAACGCATGAAGGATTCCTGTCCAGATGACTTTCAGGGCAGAAGCTACAAGCTGCACGCTGTCAGCGGCAAGCAAAAGCGCGCGCCGGTGCTGTCTGTCTACTCTTATAGCCTACCGCTCGCCACTTGCCGTTCAATGGAGGATGGCCGCTGCCGGGCAACCCTGATAAAATCGCGCGCCTTCGCAGACCAGTCACGTACAGGCAGCCGCCGCTTCCCGAGCCGGCCTTGGCCGCGCTGGTCGTTTTCCTGAATCCCTCCCCCTTAAAGGCCTGGATCAATGAGCAAGCAACCCTCCCTGAGCTACAAAGACGCCGGTGTAGACATCGACGCCGGCGAAGCACTGGTCGAACGCATCAAGGGCGTCGCCAAGCGCACCGCACGCCCTGAAGTCATGGGTGGCCTGGGCGGCTTCGGCGCCCTCTGCGAGATCCCGGCCGGCTACAAGCAGCCGGTGCTGGTCTCCGGCACCGACGGCGTCGGCACCAAGCTGCGCCTGGCGCTGAACCTGAACAAGCACGACAGCATCGGCCAGGACCTGGTCGCCATGTGCGTCAACGACCTGGTGGTCTGCGGCGCCGAGCCACTGTTCTTCCTCGACTACTACGCCACCGGCAAGCTGAATGTCGACGTGGCCGCCACCGTGGTCACCGGCATCGGCGCCGGTTGCGAACTGGCCGGTTGCTCGCTGGTCGGTGGTGAAACCGCCGAGATGCCAGGCATGTACGAGGGCGAAGACTACGACCTGGCCGGTTTCTGCGTCGGCGTGGTGGAGAAGTCGGAAATCATCGACGGCTCGAAAGTGGTCACCGGCGACGCCCTGATCGCCCTGCCTTCCTCCGGCCCGCACTCCAACGGCTACTCGCTGATCCGCAAGATCCTCGAAGTGTCCGGCACCGACATCGAGAACACCCAGCTCGACGGCCAGCCGCTGACCGACCTGCTGATGGCGCCGACCCGCATCTACGTCAAGCCGCTGCTGGAGCTGATCAAGAAGACCGGCGCGGTCAAGGCCATGGCCCACATCACCGGTGGCGGCCTGCTGGACAACATCCCGCGCGTCCTGCCAAAAGGCGCCCAGGCCGTGGTCGACGTGGCCAGCTGGCAGCGTCCGGCGGTGTTCGACTTCCTGCAACAGAAAGGCAACGTCGACGAGCACGAGATGCACCGCGTACTGAACTGCGGCGTAGGCATGGTCATCTGCGTGGCCCAGGACCAGGTCGACAACGCCCTGAACGTCCTGCGCCAGGCCGGTGAGAAGCCTTGGGTGATCGGCCGCATCGACGTGGCCGCCGAAGGCGCTGCCCAGGTCGAGCTGCAGAACCTCAAGGCACACTGATGCCGAGCAAGACCTGCAATGTCGTCGTACTGCTGTCGGGCTCCGGCAGCAACCTGCAAGCCCTGATCGACAGCATCCACGCCGAACACGGTAGCGCGCGGATCCGCGCGGTGATTTCCAACCGCCCCGACGCCTTTGGCCTGCAACGGGCCAAAGCTGCCGGGATCGACACCGCCGTGCTCGAGCACGGTGGTTTCGACGGGCGCGAAGCATTCGACGCGGCGCTGATGCAACTGATCGATGGCTTCGCCCCCGACCTGGTGGTGCTGGCCGGCTTCATGCGCATCCTCAGTGGCGCCTTCGTGCGCCACTACCAGGGGCGCCTGCTCAACATCCACCCGTCGCTGTTGCCCAAGTACAAAGGGTTGCACACTCACCAGCGGGCTCTGGATGCCGGTGACGCCGAGCACGGCTGCAGTGTTCATTTCGTCACCGAGGAACTCGACGGCGGGCCCTTGGTCGTACAGGCTGTGGTAGCGGTCGCGCCAGGCGACGATGCGCAGAGCCTGGCACAACGGGTCCACCAACAGGAACACCAGATCTACCCGCTGGCGGTGCGCTGGTTCGCCGAAGGACGCTTGCGCCTGGGCGAACAAGGTGCATTACTGGATGGCCAGCCGCTGGCGGCCAGCGGTCACTTGATTCGACCCTAGGAGAATATATGCGTCGCGCCCTGCTATTGGCTCTCGCCGTGCTCGCCCTGCCCCTTCAGGCAGCTGATCTGAAGCCTTTCTCGGCCAGCTACACCGCCGACTGGAAACAGCTGCCCATGAGCGGCACCGCCGAACGCAGCCTGGTCAAGAACGCCAACGGTACCTGGGACCTCAACTTCAAAGCCTCCATGATGATCGCCAGCCTGACCGAACAGAGCACGGTGCGCATGGACAACGACACCCTGCTGCCGCAGAAGTATCACTTCGAGCGTGGCGGCCTGGGCAAGGCGAAGAAGGTCGACCTGGACTTCGACTGGAACAGCAAGAAAGTCACCGGTAGCGACCGTGGCGATGCGATCAGCCTGCCGCTCAACCGTGGGGTGCTGGACAAGTCGTCCTATCAACTGGCCCTGCAACATGACGTGGCAGCGGGCAAGAAGAGCATGACGTACCAGGTGGTCGACGGTGACGAGATCGACACCTACGACTTCCGCGTGCTGGGCACCGAGAAGGTTGCCACCAAGACCGGCCAGGTCGATGCGGTCAAGGTCGAGCGCGTGCGCGACCCAAGCCAGAGCAAGCGCATCACCGAGCTGTGGTTCGCCAAGGACTGGGACTACCTGCTGGTGCAACTGCGCCAGGTCGAGACCGATGGCAAGGAATACGTGATCGTGCTGCAGGATGGTACGGTCGATGGCAGGACGGTGAAGGGCAACTGATCCGTTCCCTGCGCTGTAACCTGCTGTAGCCCGAGCCCCGCCTGGTGCGGGGCTTTGTTTTGGCTTGCAGGAGCGCCGCGATGGGATCAAGCGCAGCGCGTTTCATGAACATAGTTTCATCGTCGTTTTATTTACTTAGCCTGCTAACAAACTCTATAAAGAAGGTGTGCGACACAGTGTCGCAGACCAACAGAAGTGGAGTTTACCGATGACTGTCCAAGTAACCGAACGCGACGAATCGAGAATGTCCCACGAAGGCCTGGCCGCTGGCGTGCGGATCTGGGACGTACACCAGCAGGGCCAACTGGTCGGCATGTTCCACAACGAGCATGAAGCCCACCAGTACCGCCAGGAGCTCGAGACCCTCGAGAGCCAACGCGGCACACAATAAGATCTCCCCCACGAAAAACCCCGCCTGAGCGGGGTTTTCGTCATTTACCACATCAGATCGTCAGGGATCTTGTAGGCCGCATATGGATCATCTTCATCGGCCTCCTCGACATGGGTGTTGAGCAGCAGGATGCGCTTGGGATCGCGTTCCTGGATCTTCACCGCCGCCTCGCGCGGGATCACTTCGTAGCCGCCGCCATGGGCGACGATCGCCAGCGAGCCGTTGCTCAGCTTGCTGCGCATCAGGGCGTTGACGGCAATGCGCTTGACCTTCTTGTCGTCGACGAAGTTGTAGTAGTCCTCGGTGGTCAGCTTGGGCAGGCGGGTCGCCTCGATCAATTGCTTGACCTGTGCGGCACGGGCCTTCTGCTCGGCCTTCTCCTGCACCTGGCGGTTCAGTTCCTGGTCCTTTTTGGCCTTGTCGGCCATGGCTTCCTTGGCCAGGCGCTGCTGGCTGTCGTCCACCTCGACCTGGCCCTTGTGTTCCAGGCGTTTCTGTTTCTTCTCGGCCTTGTTGGTCTGGGAGACCTGCTTCTGGTTGACCAGACCGGCCTTGAGCAATTGATCGCGAAGGGAAAGGCTCATCGGTGTTCACTCACTTATGCATCGGCTCAGCCGCAGCTGGGCAGGTTCTTTTCCTGACGTTTGGCTTCGCCCCAGAGGGCATCCAACTCGTCAAGGTTACAATCTTCGATCGGTCGGCCAGTGTCGCGCAATGCCTGCTCGATGAAGCGGAAACGTCGTTCGAACTTACGGTTGGCGCGGCGCAGGGCGTTTTCCGGATCCTGCTTGAGGTGACGGGCCAGGTTCACGGCGGCGAACAGCAGGTCGCCGACTTCGTCTTCCAGTGCCTGGTCATCGCCATCGGCCATGGCCTGCAATACCTCGTCGAGCTCCTCGCGGACCTTGTCCAGCACCGGCAACGCCTCGGGCCAGTCGAAACCGACGGTGGCCGCGCGCTTCTGCAGTTTGGTCGCACGCGACAGCGCCGGCAAGGCGCCGGGAACATCGTCGAGCAGCGAGAGCTGTTCGGGGGTGCTCTTCTCGGCGCGCTCCTCGGCCTTGATCTCTTCCCAGCGCGACTTGACCTGCGCCTCGCTCAAGCGCGGGATGTCGGGTGCGGCGTAGAGGTCACCGGTGGGGAACACGTGCGGATGGCGGCGGATCAGCTTGCGGGTGATTGAATCAACCACGCCGGCAAACTCGAAACGTCCCTCCTCCCGCGCCAGCTGGCTGTAGTAGACCACCTGGAACAGCAGGTCGCCGAGTTCGCCCTGCAACTGCGCGAAATCGCCTTGCTCGATGGCGTCGGCCACCTCGTAGGCTTCCTCGATGGTGTGCTTGACGATGCTGGTGTAGTCCTGCTCGAGATCCCAGGGGCAGCCGTATTGCGGATCGCGCAGGCGGGCCATGAGGTGGAGCAGGTCGTCTAGGGTGTAGGTCATTACAGGTCCTTCGGCAGTGCCTTCATCGCGGGCAAGCCCGCTCCTACAGGAATCACGCTGCACCTGCAGGAGCGGGCTTGCCCGCGATGGGGGCGACGCAGTCTCAAGGCGTACGATTACGCCGCGTCTCGATGATGTTCGGCAACTGCGAGATCCGTCCGAGCAAGCGCCCCAGCGCATCCAGGCCTGGAATCTCGATGGTCAGCGACATCAGCGCGGTGTTGTCTTCCTTGTTCGAGCGGGTATTGACCGCCAGCACGTTGATCTTCTCGTTGAGCAGCACCTGCGAAACGTCGCGCAGCAGGCCCGGGCGGTCGTAGGCGCGGATGACGATGTCGACCGGGTAGGTCTGCACCGGAATCGGCCCCCAACTCACCTGAATCATGCGCTCCGGCTCCTTGCCCGCCAACTGCAGCACCGAGGCGCAGTCCTGGCGGTGAATGCTCACGCCGCGGCCCTGGGTGATGTAGCCGACGATGGCGTCGCCCGGCAGCGGCTGGCAGCAACCGGCCATCTGCGTGAGCAGGTTGCCTACGCCCTGGATCTGGATGTCGTTGCGCTTGCCCGATCGGGTCCCGCGCGCCGGGCGCGGCACCAGCTCGACCGGCTCGATGCGCTCCGGCTCGAGCAACTGCTGGGCGGCGTTGACCATGTGCGCCAGGCGCAGATCACCGGCCCCCAGCGCAGCGAACATGTCCTCGGCGGTCTTGACGTTGGCCTTTTCCGCCAGGCGCTCGAAGTCCACCTGCGGCAGGCCCAGGCGGCTGAGTTCGCGCTCGATGAGGGTCTTGCCGGCAGCGACGTTCTGGTCGCGCGCCTGCAGCTTGAACCAATGGACGATCTTTGCCCGCGCACGCGAGGTGGTGACGTAGCCAAGGTTGGAGTTCAGCCAGTCGCGGCTCGGGTTGCCCTGCTTGCTGGTGATGATCTCCACCTGCTCGCCGGTCTGCAGGCTGTAGTTCAGCGGTACGATGCGACCGTTGATCTTGGCGCCACGGCAGTTGTGGCCGATCTCGGTGTGCACGCGGTAGGCGAAGTCCAGCGGCGTGGCGCCCTTGGGCAGGTCGATGGCGTGACCATCAGGGGTGAACACGTAGACCCGGTCCGGCTCGATGTCGACCCGCAGTTGTTCGGCCAGGCCGCCGATGTCGCCCAGTTCCTCGTGCCACTCCAGCACCTGGCGCAGCCAGGAAATCTTCTCTTCGTAGTGGTTGGAGCTGGACTTGACGTCGGTGCCCTTGTACTTCCAGTGCGCGCAGACACCAAGCTCGGCCTCCTCGTGCATGCCGTGGGTACGGATCTGCACCTCGAGCACCTTGCCCTCGGGGCCGATCACCGCGGTGTGCAGCGAGCGGTAGCCGTTTTCCTTGGGGTTGGCGACGTAGTCGTCGAACTCCTTGGGGATGTGGCGCCACAAGGTGTGGACGATACCCAGCGCGGTATAGCAGTCGCGGATTTCCGGCACCAGCACGCGCACCGCACGCACGTCGTAGATCTGGCTGAACTCCAGGCCCTTGCGCTGCATCTTGCGCCAGATCGAATAGATGTGTTTCGCCCGACCGCTGATGTCGGCCTTGACTCCGGTGGCCAGCAGCTCGTTCTGCAACTGGTTCATCACATCGCTGATGAAGCGCTCGCGGTCCAGCCGCCGCTCGTGCAAAAGCTTGGCGATCTGCTTGTACTGGTCGGGCTCCAGGTAGCGGAAGGACAGGTCTTCCAGCTCCCACTTGATATGGCCGATGCCCAGGCGGTGAGCGAGCGGTGCGTAGATGTCGAACACCTCGCGCGCCACGCGCAGGCGTTTTTCGTCATCGGCGGCCTTCACCGCGCGGATGGCGCAGGTCCGCTCGGCCAGCTTGATCAGGGCGACGCGTACGTCGTCGACCATGGCCACGAGCATCTTGCGCAGGTTCTCGACCTGCGCCTGCGAGCCCAGCACCAGCGACTGGCGCGGGCTGAGGCTGGCGCTGATGGCGGCCATGCGCAGCACGCCGTCGATCAGCTTGGAGACCACCGGGCCGAAACGCTGGCCGACCTCGGCCAGGGTGACCTTGCCTTCGCGGACCGAGCGATAGATCACGGCAGCGACCAGCGAGTCCTGGTCGAGCTTGAGGTCTGCGAGAATTTCAGCGATCTCGAGCCCCGCCTGGAAGCTCGACGTCCCGTCGGCCCAGGAATGCTTGGCCGGGTTGCCCTTCTTCTCGACTTCCTGGGCGAAATCGCAGGCCTCCTTGAGCGCCGTGCGATCCAGCGCCGAATCGACGCTCACCACATGATCCAGCCATGCTTCGAGATTGATACTGCCGTCGGTGTTGACCGGCTGGTGCACTCTCACCTGTACCATGTTTCGTTTACCTTTCCATACAGCGCACCTCGCGGGTGCACTGGCAATCAACCGTGCCGCTTCCCGTCCGTGGAAGCCGCACCAAGGGGCCAGCCGTTACTGGCCCACTTCGAATAACGCCATGGCCTCGACATGCGCCGTCTGAGGAAACATGTCGAGAATCCCGGCCCTTTTTAACCGGTACCCCTGGCCGACCAGCACCTGCGCGTCTCGCGCCAGCGTGGCGGGGTTGCACGATACATAGACCAGCCGCCTGGCCTTCAGGCGTGCGATGCTTTGCACCACCTCGTAGGCACCGTCGCGCGGTGGGTCCAAGAGTACCGCAGAAAAGCCCTCGGCGGCCCATTCGGCACCTGCCAAAGACTGCGATAAATCGGCCTGAAAAAACCGTGCGTTATGCACATTGTTGCTCGCGGCGTTGGCGGCGGCCCGATCGACCATCGCCTGCACACCTTCCACCGCCACCACTTCACGGGCCTGGCGAGCCAGCGGCAGGGCAAAATTGCCCAGGCCACAGAACAGGTCCAGTACCCGTTCGTCCGGTTGCGGCGCAAGCCACGCCAGCGCCTGTTGGATCATCAAGGTGTTGACCTGGGCATTGACCTGCACGAAGTCGCCCGGTCGCCACGCCAGCTCCAGCCCCCAAGGGGCAAGGTCAAACCCAAGTCTCGCGGCGCCATCATGTGGCGCCGGCTCACCCTCGCCCTGCAGCCACAGTTGCGCACCCGCCTGCTCGCAGAACGCCTGCAGGCGCGCCAGGTCGTCATCGGCCAGCGGCGCTACATGGCGTACCAGCACTGCCTCGGCGGTGCCGCTGAACAATTCCACATGCCCCAGCGCCTGAGGCCTGCTCAAGCTGCGCAGCACGGTCGGCAAATGTCGCAGGATGGTTTGCAAGGGTTGTACCAGCACCGGGCAATCGTCGATGGCGATGATGTCCTGGCTGGCTTCGGCGCGAAAACCGACCTGCAGCTCGCGCGCCTTCACATCCCAACGCACGGCGATGCGCGCGCGACGGCGGTAGCCGAATTCCGGCCCGGCCAGCGGTGCGGCCCACTCATCAGGCTGCACACCGGCTACGCGCTGCAACTGCTCGGCGAGCAGGCGCTGCTTGAGCGCCAGCTGGCCCTCGTGGGGCAGGTGCTGAAGGTTGCAACCGCCGCAGCGGGCGTAATGCCGGCACGGCGCCTCGCGCCGCTCGGGGCTGGCCTGCAGCACGCGCTCAAGGCGTGCTTCGACGATCTTGCCGCGGGCATTGAGCACCCGCGCCTCGACCGCCTCGCCCGCCAGGGCACCACTGACGAACCAGGTGCGCCCCTCGACAAAGGCGATGCCGCGTCCGTCACCGGCCAGGCGTTCGATGTCCAGGCGTTGTTTCTTGCCCACCGGCACCTGTGGGGTGCGGTCGCCGCCGGCTGGCTGGAAGCGCAGGCCGCTGCTGTTGCTTTTCTTTCTGGACATCAGGTCGCGTCGAACAGGCCGGTGGAGAGATAACGGTCGCCGCGGTCGCAGATGATCGCGACCATCACGGCATTTTCCACTTCACGGGACAGACGCAGCATCGCCGCGACCGCACCGCCGGAGGACACACCGCAGAAAATGCCCTCTTCGCGTGCAAGGCGACGGGTGGTGTCTTCGGCTTCCTGCTGGGACATGTCCACCACGCGATCGACGCGGGTGGCGTCGAAGATCTTCGGCAGGTATTCCTCCGGCCAGCGGCGAATACCGGGAATGGCCGAGCCTTCCATCGGTTGCAGGCCGACGATCTGCACCGCCGGGTTCTGTTCCTTGAGGTACTGCGAGCAGCCCATGATGGTGCCGGTGGTGCCCATGGAACTGACGAAGTGGGTGATGTTGCCCTGGGTCTGCTGCCAGATCTCGGGACCTGTGCTGGTGTAGTGGGCAATCGGGTTGTCGCCGTTGGCGAACTGGTCGAGCACCAGGCCGCGACCTTCGGCCTGCAGCTTTTCGGCCAGATCGCGCGCCCCTTCCATGCCTTCTTCCTTGGTCACCAGGATCAGCTCGGCGCCATAGGCGGTCATCGCCGCCTTGCGCTCGGCCGTGGAGTTGTCGGGCATGATCAGGATCATCTTGTAACCCTTGATCGCCGCCGCCATGGCCAGGGCGATGCCGGTGTTGCCGGAGGTTGCCTCGATCAGGGTGTCGCCAGGCTTGATCTGGTTGCGCAGTTCGGCGCGGGTGATCATCGACAACGCCGGACGGTCCTTGACCGAGCCGGCCGGGTTGTTGCCTTCGAGCTTGAGCAGGAGAGTATTGCTGGTCTGCCCGGCGATACGCTGCAGGCGGACCAGAGGGGTGTTGCCGACGCAATCGGCGATGGTTGGGTACTGCAAGGTCATGGGCGTGTTTCGCAATCAGGACGGCAGGGGCGCCTATCATACCGGCAAAGGACGCGCCGCCATATCACGCAATCGCTGGGAGATATAGCAGGTAGTTATATGGGTGCCGAACCCTGCGCGGGCAAACTCGCGCTCGCAAGAACAGTGAAAGCCTTTTCAGCAGCAGGCTTACCTGCCAAGCCCTCGGTGTCGACACAAGGCAGGCGCATGCACAGTCGCAACCCCCGTTGCCCATTCTCGGCCCACAGCCTGCCGCCCTGACGCTGGATCGCACTGCGGGCGATACTCAGCCCCAGCCCAAAGCCTCCATCCCCGGGGCGCGAGCCGTCGAGCCGGGAAAACGGCGCGAAGATCCTTTCCAGATCGTCGTCATCCACCCCGCCGCCTTCATCTTCCAGGAACAACTGCCAGTGATTGCCCTCGCGCTGGCCACTCAGGCGCACCACCCCGTCATGCGGTGAGTGGCGGATGGCATTGCGCAGCATGTTCTCCAGCGCCTGGGCCAGGTGGTTGAGATTACCCTCCACCCAACAGCTGGCCGGCAACGTGCACTGCAACCGCTGCGCTGCCCAACCGCTTTCGTAGCAGGCATTCTCCACCAGCAGGTCCCACAGGGCCTGAAGCTGGATGGGCTCAAGGTTCATCGGCGCACGCTCGGCATCCTGCCAGGCCAGTTGCAGGGTGTCCTCGACCAGTTGCTGCATGCAATCGAGTTCCCGTTCGAGGCGTTCGCGCAGGCGCGCGACGTCGGTCTCGCCCTCGCAGGCCACACGCAGGCGGCTCAGTGGCGTGCGCATCTCGTGGGACAAGTCGCGCAACAGTTGCTGCTGCAGGGCCACGGTGCCCTGCAGGCGCTCGGCCATCTGGTCGAAGGCACGCGCCAGCTCGCCCAACTCGTCGTCACGACCGATCGTGCGCGAATCGAGCCGCGCCGAAAGCTGGTCGGCACGCCAGGCATTGGCCTGCTCGCGCAACTGGTTCAGCGGCACGATCAGCATCCGGTAGAGGCCCACGCACAGCAGCAGGGTGAAAAGACCCGGCATCACACCGTTGGTGATGATCCGCCAGAGCAACCGGTACTGGCCGGGGGTCAGGCGCTGGGGCAACTCGATCACCAGCATGCCCTGCTCGGGAGCCTGGGGGAACGGCAAGCGCAACCAGGGCTGGTCGACGCTGCGCCTGCTCATCGGCCAGTCGACGCCGCGCAGGCGGGTCAGGCGCTGGATTTCCTCCGTGGACAAGCGAGCCCCGGCGAGCGGACGCAAGTTGCCATCGAGCACCGCGATCCAGCCCGACTCACGCTGGCGCATGTCCAGCAACCAGCGCTCGAGGCCTTCGCGGCCACCCTGGTTCCAGGCCTGCTCGGCCTCGGCGGCATAACCGCGCAACAGCTGCCGGGCAGGCTCGGACAAGAAGGCGTTCTGGGTTTCCATATGCCGGCCCCAGGTGTAGCTCAGGCCGATCATCAGCAGGCAGAAGCCCACCAGCAGCACCGCCAGCTTCCAGAACAGCGATCGACGATCGAGCATGCTCAGTCTGCCTCGCCGGCACAGAACACGTAGCCCTTGCCCCATACCGTGCGCACCTGGCGCTCGTGATAACCGATACCCTTGAGCTTGCGACGGATCTGGCTGACATGCATGTCCAGGCTGCGGTCATGGCGTGAATAGCCACGTTGCAGGACCTGCTGGTAAAGGAAGGGCTTGCTCAACACCTCCTCCTGGCTGCGATTGAGGGTGTCGAGCAGGCGATATTCACTGGGCGTGAGCCCCGCAGCCTGCCCGTCGAGCGTCACGTCGCAGGCCTGGTCGTCGAAATGCAGTTGCCCCGGCAAGACGTCACGCGGCGCTTGATGCCGGCGCTCCAGGGCGACCCGGCGCAGGATCGCCTCGATGCGCACGCGCAGCTCGGCCATGCTGAAGGGCTTGGGCAGGTAGTCGTCGGCACCGCGCTGGAAACCGCTGATACGGTCCGCCTCGGCCCCCAGCGCCGACATCAGGATGACCGGCGTGGCGCTGCGCCGGCGCAGTTGCGCCAGGGCGTCCAGACCGTTGAGCCCTGGCAGCAGGATGTCCAGCAACACCACATCGAAGGCCTCGCGGCCAGCAGTTTCCAAGCCTTCCAGGCCATTACGGCACCAGGTCACGCGGAAACCGCCGCGCTGCAGCTCCTCGTGCAGGTAGGCGCCGAGCACCGGATCGTCCTCGATGGCGAGGATGCTTGAGTCGTGAATGGATACGGTATGCATTGGCATCTGCCATGAATTCTCAGTTGCGCGATTATTGGCGAGGGACGCCGTTCTGGCAACCGAGTGTCGACCAATGCCCTTGCCAGCGCCGCGCGCCATAAAAAACCCGCACAAACAAAGTGCATTACCGGTGCGTGCGGAGTAACGTTCTGCGGGATCCCGTCCACTCGCGACGGCCCGCACGCACATGACAGGAGACAGGTGTGCTCGATCGTTTGGGAATCAGAAGCCGCGTCCTGCTGCTGGCCCTACTGCCCGCCGGGCTGATGGCGCTGGTGCTGGGCATTTATTTCACCTGGTTGCAGCAGAACGAACTGCGCACCCAACTGTTGCAACGCGGCAAGATGATCGCCGAGCAACTGGCACCGCTCGCAGCCCCCGCCCTGGCCCAGGAAGCGCCAGCGCAGCTCGAGCGCATCGCCGCCGAGGCTTTGGAGCAGACCGATGTGCGTGCCGTGGCTTTCCTGGCCCCGGACCGTTCGCGCCTGGCCCATGCCGGCCCCAGCATGCTCAACCAGCCGCCCAGTGGCGGCACCGGTACGCAACTGCTGCAACGCACCGGCAACGACGCCACGCGCTACCTGATGCCGGTTTTCGGCCATCACCGCGACCTGGCCACCGAAGCCGTGCCCAACGAATCCGAGCGCTTGCTTGGCTGGGTCGAGATCGAACTGTCCCACGACGGCACGCTCCTGCGCGGCTATCGCAACCTGTTCACCAGCCTGCTGCTGATCTTTGCCTGCCTGAGCCTCACGGTGCTGCTGGCATTGCGCATGAGCCGGGCGATCAACGGCCCGATCGGGCGCATCAAGCACGCGGTCACCCAGCTCAAGGAGGGCAATCTCGAAGAACGCCTGCCGCCCATGGGCAGCGTCGAGCTGGACGAGCTGGCGGCCGGCATCAACCGCATGGCCGAAACCCTGCACAACGCCCACGAAGAGCTGCAGCACAGCATCGACCAGGCCACCGAGGACGTGCGCCAGAACCTGGAGACCATCGAGATCCAGAACATCGAGCTGGACATGGCGCGCAAGGAGGCCCTGGAGGCCAGTCGGATCAAATCCGAATTCCTCGCCAACATGAGCCACGAGATCCGCACCCCGCTCAATGGCATCCTCGGCTTCACCCACCTGCTGCAAAAGAGCGAGCTCACGCCTCGCCAGCTCGACTATCTGGGCACCATCGAAAAGTCCGCCGACAACCTGCTGGGGATCATCAACGAGATTCTCGACTTCTCCAAGATCGAAGCCGGCAAGCTTGTGCTTGACAGCATCCCCTTCAACCTGCGCGACCTGATCCAGGACACCCTGACCATCCTCGCGCCGGCGGCCCACGCCAAGCAGCTGGAGCTGGTCAGCCTGGTGTACCGCGACACGCCCCTGTCGCTGGTTGGCGATCCGCTGCGGCTCAAGCAGATCCTCACCAACCTGGTGAGCAACGCCATCAAGTTCACCCGCGAAGGCACGATCGTCGTGCGCGCCATGGTCGAAGACGAGCACGAAGACACCGCGCAACTGCGCATCAGCGTGCAGGACACCGGCATCGGCCTGTCACCGGCGGACGTGCGCACCCTGTTCCAGGCCTTCAGCCAGGCCGACAACTCGCTGTCGCGCCAACCTGGCGGCACCGGCCTTGGGCTGGTGATCTCCAAGCGCCTGATCGAACAGATGGGCGGCGAGATCGGCGTCGACAGCACGCCGGGCGAAGGCTCGCAGTTCTGGATCAACCTGAGCCTGCCCAAGGCCCACGACGACGCCGAGGAAATGCCCCTGCAAGCGTTGCTGGGCCGCCGCGCAGCGATCGTCGACGGCCACGATGGCCCGTCAGGCCCTGGAACACCAGCTTGAAGACTGTGGCCTGAGCGTCAGCCTGTTCTCGTCGTTCGAGCAGTTGCTGCAAGGCGTACAGGCCGCCAGCCAGGCCGGCCACCCCTTCGAATTCGCCGTGCTTGGCGCCAACCTGGGCAACCTCTCGCCCGACCAGCTCGGCCAGTACCACCAACAACTCGAACGCCTGGGCTGCCAGTGCGTGGTGCTGTGCCCGACCACCGAGCAGGCGCTGTATCACCCGTTCCTGCCCAATGCCAATGGCCAATTGCTGTCCAAGCCCACCTGCACCCGCAAGTTGCGCCGCCTGCTGCTGGAACTGGTGCAACCGACCCGCCCCAGCAGCGAACCGCGGCACACTGCCGGCTCGCGGGTGCCAAGGATCCTCTGTGTCGACGACAACCCGGCCAACCTGCTGCTGGTGCAGACCCTGCTCGAAGGCATGGGCGCCGCAGTCGTGGCAGTAGACAGCGGCTTCGCGGCAGTCCAGGCCGTGCAGGACGAACCCTTCGACCTGGTGCTGATGGATGTGCAGATGCCCGGCATGGACGGCTGCGCCTGCACCGAGCAGATCCGTCGCTGGGAAGCCAGCCAGAGTGGCCCGCCCCTGCCTATCGTCGCCCTGACAGCCCACGCCATGGCCAACGAAAAGCGCGCCCTGCTGCACAGTGGCATGGATGACTACCTGACCAAGCCGATCAGCGAGCGCCAGCTGGCCCAAGTGGTGATGAAATGGACCGGCCTGAGCCTCGGTACGCCCTCACTGGACCGCGCCACTGAACGCTTGCCCGATAGCAACGAGCTCAAGGTGCTCGACCACGAAGAGGGTTTGCGCCTGGCGGCCGGCAAAGCGGACCTGGCCGCCGACATGCTGGCGATGCTGCTGGCCTCGTTGGAAGGTGATCGCCAGGCCATCCGCAGCGCGCGCGAACAAGGCGATCGTTCGGCGATGATCGAACGCGTTCACCGCCTCAACGGCGCTTCGCGCTATTGCGGCGTCCCACAGTTGCGGGCCGCCTGTCAGCGCAGCGAGACGCTGCTCAAGCAGGACAGCCCGCAGGCATTGCAGGCGCTGGATGACCTGGAGCGCGCCATCCACCGGCTGGCGGAGCAGGCGCACCTGCGTGCCTGATCGTCGACGACACACCGAAGGAATCTCCACCATGCGCGTCCTGTTGTTCAGCAGCCAGCACTACGACCAGGAAAGCTTCACCCAGGCCGCCGCCAGCCGCGCCCTGGAGCTGCATTTCCAATCCGCTCGCCTCACCCCGGACACCGCCCCACTGGCCCAGGGCTTCGAGGTGGTCTGCGCCTTCATCAACGATGATCTGGGCGCCGAAGTCCTGCAACGCCTGGCCAGCGGTGGTACACGGCTGATCGCCCTGCGTTCGGCGGGCTACAACCATGTCGACCTGGCGGCTGCTGCACACCTTGGGCTGACGGTGGTGCGCGTCCCAGCTTATTCGCCGCACGCCGTGGCCGAGCACGCGGTAGCGCTGATCCTGGCCCTCAACCGCCGCCTGCACCGCGCCTACAACCGCACCCGCGAAGGCGATTTCACCTTGCATGGCCTGACCGGCTTCGACCTGCACGGCAAGACCGTGGGCGTGGTCGGCACCGGGCAGATCGGTGCTGCGTTCGCCCGCATCATGGCCGGCTTCGGCTGCCAGTTGCTGGCCTACGACCCCTACCCCAACCCCGAGCTGCTGGCCCTCGGTGCCCGCTATCTGGAACTGCCCGAACTGCTTGGCCAGGCACGGATCATCAGCCTGCATTGCCCGCTGACCGAGCACACCCGTCATCTGATCAACGCCGAGAGCCTCGCGCGCCTGCAGCCCGGTGCCATGCTGATCAACACCGGGCGCGGTGCGCTGGTCGATACCCCGGCGCTGATCGACGCGCTCAAGAGCGGCCAGCTCGGCTACCTGGGCCTGGATGTCTATGAAGAAGAGGCGCAACTGTTCTTCGAGGACCGCTCCGACCTGCCGCTACAGGACGACGTGCTGGCCCGGCTGCTGACCTTCCCCAACGTGATCGTCACCGCGCACCAGGCGTTTCTGACCCGCGAAGCGCTGGAAGCGATTGCCGCGACCACCCAGGACAACATCGCCCGCTGGGCAGCAGGCGATGCGCAAAACACGGTCACAGGGTAGGATACGCGGCATTTCTGGAGGACCCATGGTCGAGCACGATTTCCGCTACACCCTTTTCAACCCGCAACACACCCTGATCGAATGCCGCGCGCTGGTGCCAGGCCGCTACCAGGTAACCGGCAACGGCGGATCGATGCACAAAGGCGACGTCCTGCTGGTGACGCTCAAAGGCAGCAAGGACCTGTCCATGCGCCTGACCGTCGAGAGCGTCCGTCACCTGATCAACCCGCGCGGCCAGTGGGTTGCCGTGGCCAGCGGCCCGGTGTTCAACGAACTGGAAATCCTCACCTGGCAGGTCAAGTGCGACAGCTGCGAGGCCGTGCTCGACTTCGAATTCGCCGTCGATGCAAAGCTCGGCAAGAAGGCCCGCCAGCCCGCCGCCAATGCACGCATCGCGGAGCTGGGCTGGAGCAGCCAGGGCGAGCGTCACCTGTGCCGCAACTGCCAGGGAAGCGCCCAGTGAAACACCTGTTGATCTGCGCCGCGCTGCTCGGCGGCCTGTTCGGCTGCGCGGCGCAGCCTTCCAAACTGCAGCAGGAGCGCAGCTATGTGCTGGAGTGGATCGGCGAACGCCCGCTGATCGACTACAGCCACCTGACCCTCACCCTGGCCGATGATGGCCGCGCCTATGGCAATGCGGGCTGCAACCATTGGTTCGCCAGCTATACCCTGGACGGCGATAAATTGAGCTTCGGTAAGGTCGGCAAGACCCGCAAGCTGTGTGCACCGGCATTGATGGAGCAGGAGCAGCGCTTCCTCCAGGCCCTGGAAACGGTGCAGCGCTGGGATGTGTCAGCGATCGAGCAGATCCGCTTCTGGCCGGCCGAAGGCAAGCCGCTGCGCTTCTGGCCTGAGGAAGGCTGAAGTGCATCGGGGCCGCTGCGCGGCCCATTCGCGGCGCGAGGCCGCTCCCACAAGTAACACCGCAGTATTCAGAAGTTGCGGAGCTCTTGTAGGAGCGGCCTCGCGCCGCGAATGGGCTGCGAAGCAGCCCCGACAACAGGTCAGGCGCCGCCCTTGAGCGCCTTGATCTTCGCCTGCAGCCCTTCGAGCGTCTGCTCACCGAGCAACTGCTCACGCACCTTGCCCTTGTCGTCGATGATGTAGGTCACCGGCAGTGCTTCGCTGCGAGGCAGCTCGTAACGTTCGGCCGGGTCCTGGGCCAGCACGGTGAAGTCGATGCCCAGCGCCTGCACGGCCTGCTTGAGGTCGTCGCCCTGCAGCCCGTCGAAGTTCACCCCTACCACCTTGATGCCCTGGGCAGACCATTGCTTGGCCGCCGTGTTCAGTTCGGGGATCTCGGTGCGGCAAGGTCCGCACCACTCGGCCCAGTAGTTGAGCACCAGCCAGTGCCCGTCGATCTGCTCGGCCTTCACCATATTGCCGTGCTGGTCCACGCCGTAGTCCGCACCGCAGCCGCCGAGCAAAAGGCTCGCGGTGATGGCCAGTGCAGCTGCCAAACGCCTTGCCATGGGTCAATCCTTCTCGAAGTTTTAAGGCATGAAATGTCGGTCGCTGCGGTTAGAATAGCCGCCACACCCAGCTGGATGCGACCCGTCATGACCGATCTGACCCTCTATCATAACCCGCGCTGCTCCAAATCCCGCGGCGCCCTTGAACTGCTGGAAGAACGCGGCCTGGCCCCGACCGTGGTGCGCTACCTCGATACCCCGCCCGACGCCGCCACGCTCAAGGCGCTGCTTGGCAAGCTCGGCATCGGCGCGCGCCAGTTGTTGCGCAGCGGCGAAGACGAATACAAGGCCCTGGACCTGGCCAACCCCGCGCTCACCGATGCGCAACTGATCGACGCCATGGTCCAGCATCCGAAACTGATCGAACGCCCGATCCTGGTCGCCGGCGACAAGGCCGTGATCGGTCGGCCCCCCGAGAAAGTCCTGGAGATCCTGCCGTGAACGATCCATTCATCCTGGTCCTGTACTACAGCCGCCACGGCTCCACCAGCGAGATGGCCCGGCACATCGCCCGCGGTGTCGAGATGGCGGGCCTGGAAGCGCGCCTGCGCACGGTGCCGGCGATTTCCACCGAGTGCGAAGCCGTGGCGCCGGACATCCCCGCCAGCGGCGCGCTCTACGCCACGCTCGACGACCTGCGCCACTGCGCGGGGCTTGCCTTGGGCAGCCCGACCCGCTTCGGCAACATGGCCGCGCCGCTCAAGTACTTCCTCGACGGCACCAGCAGCCTGTGGCTGGGCGGTGAACTGGTCGGCAAGCCTGCGGCGGTGTTCACCTCCACTGCCAGCCTGCACGGCGGCCAGGAAACCACCCTGCTGTCGATGCTGCTGCCGCTGATGCACCACGGCATGCTGGTCACCGGCCTGCCCTACAGCGAATCGGCCCTGCTCGAAACCCGTGGCGGCGGCACGCCCTACGGCGCAAGCCATCATGCCGGTGCCGATGGCAAGCGCGAGCTGGACCCACACGAGATCGCCCTGTGCAGGGCGCTCGGCCAACGCCTGGCCAACACGGCCAAGGCCCTGGGTGGCGAGCGTGGCTAGAAAGCTCAAGGTCCTGCCTGCACTCGACTGGCTGGCCCCGCGCCTGCGCCTGACCCGGGCGCTGAGCCTGGCCTGCTTCTTCGGCCTGATCGCCTTGCTGGTGGTGAACAACCTGTGGTTCGCCGACCTGCATGGGGCGCGGGTCGAAGTGATCCTGGCCATCGAGCTGATTCCGCTACTGCTGTTACTGCCAGGCATGCTCAGCGGCAGCGCCCGGGCGCATGCCTGGACCTGCTTTGTGGTGAACATCTATTTCATCAAGGGCGTGCTGGCAGCGTTCGACCCGGCCCGGGCGCTGTTTGGCTGGATCGAGGTACTGGTGAGCCTGGGGTTGTTCGTCAGCGGGTTGCTGTACGTGCGCTGGAAGTTTCAGTTCCAGCGGCGGATGGCCGGGGAAGGTAGCTGAGCTTGGCGTTTAAGCCATCGCGGGGCAAGCCCGCGATGGCTTAAACGAGGACTCAATGATTGACGGTATGCGCCAGCATCACCGACAACTGGCACAGCGGCCGGCCACTCTCTTCATGCCACTGGTTGAACGCCTGCTGCACCAGCGCCAGGTCGCGCTGGCTGGTGGGCTGCTTGTCGATCACCTTCTGTGCGATCAAGGCTGCTGCCATGTCCTCGGTGGGGATGAAGGTATCCTTGCCGACCATGCGCAGGAAGCGCGGCGCCGACAACCCACCCAACTGGTTGCCATGCCTGGCCAGGTACTTCCACAAGCCGACGATATCGGTCTCGGGCCAGTCGGCGATAAAGGCACCGACACTGCCCTTCTCCTTCGTCACGTCGAGGATCATCTGCGCATTGCGCGGCACGCTCTTGAGCTTGCCCAGGTGGCGGATGATGCGCTCGTCCTGCATCAGGCGCTCCAGATGCTCGGCGCCCATCAGTACAACCTTCTCCGGGTCGAAACCGAAGAACACCTGCTCGAACGCCGGCCACTTGGCGTCCACCAGGCTGTGCTTGAGCCCGGCGCGGAACACGCGCAGGGCCAGGGTCGACAGGTAGCGGTCGTCAGTGATGTCGCGCAACTGCGCCGGCGTGCGCGGTTGCGGCAGGAACGCTTCGAGCGCCTTGGCCGAGCCGAAGCGATTGATGCAGTACTCGTGCAGCCACTGATAGTCGCGCATGAGGTCAGATGTTCAGCACGTCGAGGAAACGCGGGGTGGCGCTCTCGTCGATCTTCAGGCTGGTGAAGTCGAACAGGTCGCGGTCGGCCAGTTGGGAAGGCGCGACGTTCTGCAGGGCGCGGAAGATGCTCTCGGTACGCCCCGGGTGCTTGCGCTCCCACTCCACCAGCATGTCCTTGACCACCTGGCGCTGCAGGTTCTCCTGCGAACCGCACAGGTTGCACGGGATGATCGGGAATTCCTTCATGTCCGAGTAAGCCTGGATATCCTTCTCGCTGCAGTAGGCCAGCGGACGGATCACCACGTTGCGACCATCGTCGGCGCGCAGCTTGGGCGGCATGCCCTTGAGCGCGCCGTTGAAGAACATGTTGAGGAAGAAGGTCTCGACGATGTCGTCGCGGTGGTGGCCCAGCGCCATCTTGGTCGCACCGATCTCGTCGGCGAAGGTGTACAGCGTGCCACGGCGCAGGCGAGAACACAGCGAGCAGGTGGTCTTGCCTTCGGGGATCAGTTCCTTGACCACCGAGTAAGTGTCCTTCTCGACGATGTGGTACTCGACGCCGAGGGTCTTGAGGTAGGCCGGCAGCACATGCTCGGGGAAGCCTGGCTGCTTCTGGTCCATGTTCACCGCGACGATCTGGAACGAAATCGGCGCCACCTTCTGCAGGTGCAGCAGAACATCGAGCATGGTGTAGCTGTCCTTGCCGCCGGACAGGCAGACCATGACCTTGTCGCCATCCTCGATCATGTTGTAGTCGGTGATGGCTTCGCCGGCGAGACGACGCAGGCGTTTTTGCAGTTTGTTCTGGTTGACCGAGAGGGTGCCCATAGCGCTTGGATCCGCGAGGTGTGACAAAAGCCGGCTATTTTACGCACAAACCGAGCACAGGCGTAGGCCATTCCGATAAAGAATCAACAGCGCCGCCGACAGCGCGATTTGCTCTAAAAAGCCGGGTTTGTGCCGGGTTCTGCTTCCTATACTGCGACATAAGGCCATATTACCGCTTGATCGGTTGCCTGGCCTCGGCCACAGGCGCTCCGCTTGGGGGGCGTTTGGCGACGACGATAGGAGTGACCGGCATGATCCATCACGTTCTGGGGCTGTTTACCCATCCCGACCAGGAATGGCGGGAGATTCGCGGTGAAGAAGAAAGCATCAGCCACATGTACCTGACCCACACCCTGATCCTGGCAGCGATTCCGGCGGTGTCCGCCTTTATCGGCACCACCCAGGTCGGCTGGGTGATCGGTGATCGACCACCGGTGATGCTGACCATGGAAAGCGCGCTGTGGATGAGCGTCATGTCCTACCTGGCGATGCTTGCCGGGGTGGCGGTGATGGGGGCCTTCATCCACTGGATGGCGCGCACCTACGATGCCAACCCCTCGATGGCACAGTGCATCGCCTTTGCAACCTACACCGCCACGCCACTGTTCCTCGGCGGCTTGGCGGCGCTCTACCCTCACCTGTGGCTGGGCATGCTGCTGGGCACAGCGGCCATCTGCTACACGGTCTACCTGCTGTATGTCGGGCTGCCGACCTTCATGAACATCCCCACCGACGAAGGCTTCCTGTTCTCCAGCTCCGTGCTGGCGGTGGGCCTGGTGGTGCTGGTGGCGATCATGGCCGCCACCGTGATCATCTGGGGGCTTGGCGTGGGGCCGGTCTACACCAATTAGAAACACCAACACTGGGGCGTCGGGCCAGAGGCCGCCGTTTTGGCGGCCTCTGGCTTCGTGCTGACCGGCGGCTCGGCAAGCGTGCAGGGCTTGCGGCATAATGGCGCGTCAGGAGAATCATCCCGCCATGCCCGAGCTACTCAAGCAACGCGTCGAAACCTGTTACCAGCAAGCCGAAACCTTCTTCAAACGCCCCTTCCCGCGCCCGGAAGTCAGCTTCAAGCTGCGCGGCCAGAAGGCCGGTGTCGCTCATCTGCACGAGAACCTGCTGCGCTTCAACCTGCAGCTGTACCGCGAGAACCAGGATGACTTCCTGCGCCAGACCGTGGCCCATGAAGTCGCCCACCTGATCGCCCATCAACTGTTCGGTGACCGCATCCAGGCCCATGGCGAGGAGTGGCAACTGATCATGCGCGGGGTCTACGAACTGCCGCCCAACCGCTGCCACAACTATGAGGTGCAGCGCCGCGTGGCGACCCGCTACATCTACCGCTGCCCCTGTGCAGACAGCGACTTTGCGTTCAGCGCCCAGCGGCACAAGCTGGTGCGCCAGGGACGTCGCTATCTGTGCCGGCGCTGCCGGGAGATCCTGGTGTACAGCGGCGAGACACGCGTCGAATGACCCAATGCATTCGCGGGCCTGTCTGATCACCGCAAAAACCGAGCATAAAAAAAGGCGACCCGAAGGTCGCCTTTCTCATATCGCTCCAACCGCTATCAGCGAGTAGCCGGGCCTTCAGCAACGCCCAGGTCGTCGGTCGGACGGGTTTCAACCAGCGGTGCACCGCCGGAAGCCAGTTCCGATTGCAGCTTGTCGGTGTCCAGCTCCTTCACCCACTTGGCCACGACCACGGTGGCAACGGCGTTGCCGATCAGGTTGGTCAGGGCACGGGCTTCGGACATGAAGCGGTCGATACCCAGGATCAGCGCCAGGCCGGCAACCGGCAGGTGGCCAACGGCGGACAGGGTGGCGGCCAGGACGATGAAGCCCGAACCGGTAACGCCAGCAGCACCCTTGGACGCAACCAGCAGCACCAGCAGCAGGGTGATCTGGTGAGTGATGTCCATGGTGGTGTCGGTGGCCTGGGCGATGAACACCGCAGCCATGGTCAGGTAGATCGAGGTGCCGTCCAGATTGAACGAGTAGCCGGTCGGGATCACCAGGCCAACGACGGATTTCTTCGCGCCCAGGCGCTCCATCTTGGTCAGCATGCGTGGCAGGGCCGATTCCGAGGAGGAAGTACCCAGTACGATCAGCAGTTCTTCACGGATGTAGCGGATCAGCTTGAGGACGCTGAAGCCGTGGGCGCGGCAGATACCGCCAAGGACGATCAGGATGAACGCCAGGCAGGTGATGTAGAAGCAGGCCATCAGGTAGCCCAGCTGCACCAGCGAACCCACGCCGTACTGGCCGATGGTGAAGGCCATGGCACCGAAGGCACCGACCGGAGCCAGCTTCATGATCATGTTGATGATGTTGAACATGACATGGGCGAAGCGGTCGATCAGCTCGAGCACTGGCTTGCCGTAGCTGCCCAGGCGGTGCAGGGCGAAGCCGAACAGCACCGAGAACATCAGCACCTGGAGGATGTCGCCGTTGGCGAAGGCGCCGACCACGGTGTTAGGGATGACGTTGAGCAGGAAGCCGACGGTGGTCTGCTGTGCACCGGCGGCGGCGTAGGCTGCGACGCTGCTGGCGTTCAGGGTGCTGACGTCGACGTGCATGCCAGCGCCAGGCTGAACCACGTTGACGACGACCAGACCGATGATCAGGGCGATGGTGGAGACGATCTCGAAGTACAGGAGTGCATAGCCGCCGGTCTTGCCGACCGACTTCATGCTCTGCATGCCGGCGATGCCGCTGACCACAGTACAGAAGATGATCGGGGCGATGACCATCTTGATCAGTTTGACGAAGCCGTCACCCAGGGGTTTGAGGGCGACACCGGTTTCGGGGTAGTAGTGGCCGAGCAGAATGCCGATGGTGATTGCAACGATCACCTGGACATACAGGGACTTGTACAGCGGCTGACGTTTCGTCATGGCTTAATTATCCTCAAGTGTGCCGTTTCACCCTTCCCAGGGCGAGGCACCTAAAGCGCGAACCCTCCTGCACCTGGAGGGATTTGTCGTTGTGTTCGAGCTGCCTGAGCAGGCCTCTGCCAGATCTTTAGCAAGGGTGATGCCAAAATGCCCGAATCAGGTGCAAGGCCCGTGTTTTCGGGAAATTTCTGCCCAAGGACAGGGCGGATCGACAGGGATGGATTGGCGGATTTCCGCCCGGTGGCGAGATTCGTACAAGGACGATGGCGGGAATCCGCCCGATACGAGCAAATGCTTGGGGCTTCGCGGGCAAGCCCCCAGGGGTTGGATTCATCGGCTATCCAGGAGCGGGCTTGCCCGCGATGAGGCCCCCGCCCGCAAGATCACTCCAGGTTGAACACGATCCTGAATGCCGCCCCGCCCAGGGGCGAATCATCCAGCGTAAGCCGGGCATCGAAGCTGTCGATGATGTCCTTGACCACCGCGAGCCCGATCCCCTGCCCCGGATGCTGCCTGTCCAGGCGCTCGCCGCGCTGCAGAATGCGCATGCGCTGGCCGGGCGGCACACCGGGGCCGTCATCTTCGACACACAAGACCTGCTGCCCAGGCAACTGCTCCAGGCTTACCCGCACCTGCCCCAGGCACAAGCGATAGGCGTTCTCCAGCAAGTTGCCGAGCAATTCGAGCAGGGCGCCCTCCTCGATCGGCACCCATGCCTGTTCGGGAATGCTCAAGGTCACGGTGACACGCTTGTCGCGATAGACCTTGTCCAGCGTGTTGCACAGGCTTTCGAGCACCGGCGCAAGGCGCACCTTGTGCCGCACCAGGCCACTCTTGCGCAGGCTGGCACGTTGCAGTTGGTAGTCGATCTGCTGGCTCATGCGCTCGATCTGGCTTTGCAGCACCCGCGCCTGCTCGCGCTCGTCGCTGCGCTGGCCCATGCTTTCGCCAACCCCCTGCAGTACCGCCAGCGGAGTCTTGAGGCTGTGCGCCAGGTCATCCAGCGAGTCGCGATAACGCTGACGTTGCTCGCGCTCGCTGTGCAGCAGGCGGTTCAACGAGCCGGTCAGGCGCAGCAGCTCGCGTGGGTGCTCACGGCTCAGCCCTTCACGGGCGCCACTTTCCACCTCGTCCAGCTCTCGGCTCAGGCGACGCAACGATCGCAGCCCCCAGGTCAGGCCGGCCCAGAGCAGCACCATCAACGCCAGCAAGGCCGCACCAAAGCCCAGGTAGAGCTTCTCGCGCAGGCCATCGAGGGTGTGCTGGTACTCGCGCACAGGTTGCAACGCGACGATGCTGAACGCCGCACTCTTGCCGCCGAGCAGCTTGACCTCGACGTCATAGACGAAGAACTCGTCGCCGTCGTCCTGGCGGATCCGCGCGAATTCGTTGCCGCGACCGTCATAGCGGGGTTGATAGTTGATGTGCTTGTCGGCGGTGGCGCGTGAACGCCAGACCAGCCGGCCCTCGCGGTCGAAGATGTAGCCAAGCAGGCCCATGTTGGGCAGGTTGTAGCGCTCGTCGGGCAGCAGCTCGGGCATCTGCAGATGCCCATGCTCGATGCGCGCCGCCGAGATCATGGTGGTGACATCCGAGGCCAGGCGCTGCTCGATCGACTCCTGCAGGGCCAGGCTGAAGGCCTTCTGCAGCGCCGGCAACAGCGCCAGCATGAACAGCAGGGCCAGCAGCGCTGCGGCCAGCATCAGGCGCAGGCGCAGCGAGCGGATCATCGGCAGCGCTCGGTGAACAGGTAGCCCAGGCCGCGCACGGTGTCGATGGGTTTGAAGCCGTTGTCGCCCTCGAGCTTGCGGCGCAGGCGGCCGACCAATACTTCGATGACGTTGGGGTCGCGCTCCTCGTCGTCTGGGTAGAGCTGCTCCATCAGACGGTCCTTGGCCACCACCTGCTGGTGATGGCGCATGAGGTATTCGAGAATCCGGTATTCATAGGCGGTGAGCGCCAGCGGCTGCTCGTCCAGCGTTGCCTGCTTGCGATTGAGGTCAAGCACCAGCGGGCCTGCAGCGATAGTGGACTGGGTAAAGCCGCTGGAACGACGCAGCAACGCGTTCAGGCGCGCCTCCAGCTCTTCGAACTGGAAAGGCTTGACCACATAGTCGTCGGCACCGGCGGCCAGGCCTTCGACCTTGTCCTGCCAGTTGCCGCGGGCGGTGAGAATCAGGATGGGAAAGGTCTTGTCCTGGCTACGCAACTGGCGGATCAGGTCCAGCCCGCTCATGCCTGGCAAGCCCAGGTCGATCACGGCGAGGTCATGGTTGTACTGCTCGGCCTGGTAAAGCGCCTCTTCGGCATCGCCCACCGCCTGCACCACATGCCCGGTCTCGCCAAGACGCGTATACAGGTGATGGCGCAGTAGCGCCTCGTCCTCGACCACCAGCAATTTCATGCCGCATCTCCTTTGTCTAAATCTCCCGAATCGCCGAGCGATCAGGGCCGGCACAGCATAACAGCGAACCGGCACGGGAAACCCCTGCCGGTTCGATGAGCCTCGACCTTAGAACTTGTAGCTGGCGGCGAGGTAGGTCTGGGCGCTGCTCTTCAGGCGCAGGGTGCCATCCTTCGGGCCACCGTGCGAAGACAGTTCGGTGGCGGCATTGCTGGTCAGGTAACGGTAGCCCAGTTCCACCGAGGTATTGTCGGTGACCTGTTGCAGAACACCGGCCTGCAGGCCGACTGCGTAGCCATAGTCGGTGTCGCGGCTATAACCGGAGGAAGTCTGGGTCAGCTTGGTGACGCCCACGCTGCCACCGCCGAACAGCTTGGTGGTGTCGGTGATCGGCAGGAACACATCGTAGCTGCCAAGCAGGTTTTCCTGACGCAGCTTGACGCCGCTGTGATCGCCGGAAACGTTGTCGTAGGTCAGGTAGTAACGGCCTTGATCGTTGATCTGGCCGACACGCAGGCCCCAGGTGCTGTCCTTGCCGATGATGCCGTCAGCGTTGAAGTTGTCGGTGTTGCGTTGCAGCAGGCCGGACTTGCGGACCTTGTCGCTGGTCTGGCCGTAGGTCAGGCTGGCGAAGGTGTCGTCGGCCTGGGCGGTGGCGGTAACGCCAGCTGCGCAAACAGCCATGGCAACCATCAGGGTGTTGAGTGCTTTCATGCTTTGTTACTCCAGTAGGTGCGCTGTTTCGGTCTGGGGGCTAGAGTAAGCAGGGCGCCCTGAACCGCTCCTGAACCCCGGCTGAACCTTGGCTGAACGAACCCGATACGGCTGCATCTTTCCTGGAGACCCCCTCATGCGTTCACTGCTTGCCCTGGCCCTGATGTGCAGCGCCGCCTTCGCCCAGGCGGCGGTACAGACCCGCGAGATCCGCTACCAGGACGCCGACGGCACTGCGCTGATCGGCTACTACGCCTATGACGACGCCATCGAGGGCAAGCGCCCCGGTGTGGTCGTGGTGCATGAATGGTGGGGGCTGAACGACTACGCCAAACGCCGCGCCCGCGACCTCGCGGCGCTGGGCTACAACGCGCTGGCCATCGACATGTATGGCGACGGCAAGCACACCGAGCACCCGCAGGACGCCCAGGCGTTCATGGCGGCAGCGCTCAAGGATCCAGCAGCAGCGGCGCGACGCTTCGACGCCGGGCTCGAACTGCTCAAGCTGCAACCCAACACCAACAAGCACCAGCTGGGCGCCGTCGGCTACTGCTTCGGCGGCAAGGTAGTGCTCGACGCTGCACGCCGGGGCGAGAAGCTCGATGGTGTGGTGAGTTTCCACGGCGCGCTGGTCACCCAGACACCGGCCAAACCGGGCGTGGTCAGGGCGAAGATCCTGGTCGAGCATGGCGAGGCCGACAGCATGGTCACGGCCGAGCAGGTCGAAGCCTTCAAGAAAGAAATGAAGGATGCCGGAGCAGACATGCAGTTCGTTGGCATTCCCGGGGCCAAGCATGGCTTTACCAACCCGGATGCGGACCGCTTGAGTCATGGCGCGCATGGCGGGCCGGACATCGGCTATGACAAGGCGGCAGATGAAAGCTCCTGGAAGGACATGCAGGCGTTCTTCAAGCAGGCGTTCAAGTAGGGGCCCAAGCCCCTACGAGTTCTTTGCGCACCTGCAGGAGCGGGCTTGCCCGCGAAAGGGCCGGAACTGGCACAATACCGCCCATGGACAGACTCCCCACCTGCTGCACCCCACTCCAGCACCACTGGCCCCTGCCCCAGCCCCTCCCCGGCGCGGTGCTGGTCAGTTGCGCCTTCGATCCCAAGCGCCTGGCCGCGGACGACTTCCAGCGCGCGGGCATTGCACAGAGCCCCAGCCTGCAGCGCTCGGTAGCCAAGCGCCAGGCCGAGTACCTGGCCGGCCGGGTCTGTGCCCGCGCGGCGCTGCAACGTCTGGATGGCCGCGACTATGTTCCGGGCAGCCACGAAGACCGCTCACCGATCTGGCCCGCCGGCATCCGAGGTTCGATCACCCATGGCCAGGGCTGGGCCGCTGCCGTGGTCGCCCATGAAGGCGCCTGCCAGGGCATCGGCCTGGACCAGGAAAACCTGCTCGACGACGAGCGCGCCGAGCGCCTGGCGGGCGAGATCCTCACCGCCGACGAGTTGCAGCGCCTGGACCGTTCAAGGATTGGCCTCGGTGTGACCCTGACCTTCTCGCTCAAGGAAAGCCTGTTCAAGGCCCTCTACCCCCTGACCCTCAAGCGCTTCTACTTCGAACACGCCGAAGTGCTGGAGTGGGACGCCGCGGGCCACGCACGCCTGCGCCTGCTCACCGACCTGTCGAGCGAGTGGCACCACGGCCGCGAACTGGATGGCCAGTTCTGCCTGCAGGACGGCCACCTGCTCAGCCTGATCAGCGCCTGAGCCTCACCCCGGCGCCTGCTGTCGTGGCCAGTTCAGACTGAAGCAGGCGCCACCCAGCGCCTCGCTGCGCCCCACCTGCGCCCGTCCACCGTGCCAATAGATGATCCGCCGCACGATCGACAGGCCCAGGCCATGCCCTCCCGAGGCACGGGTACGGCTGTCATCCAGGCGCGTGAAGGGCGTGAAGATGCGGTCCCAGACGCCTTCGGGAATCCCCGGACCGTCGTCCTCGACCTCGATGCGGCAACGTTGCTGGCCGAGCTGAAAGCTCAGGCGCACCTCGGACTCGGCGTGGCGCATGGCATTGCTCACCAGGTTCTGCAGCGCCCGATGCAGGTAGCGCGGTTCGGCCTCGACCCAGGCCAACTGGTCTTCGCCCAGCTCACACGCCCCGCGAGTCACCCGCACATCCGCGCGTAGCGGCGCCAGTTCATCGATCACCCGATCGAGCAGGCTGTCCAGGTCGATGCGCTGGAACTTCAGGGCCGGCGCGCCCTGCTCCAGGCGCGCGTAGGTGAGCATCTCGTCGACCAGCCGGTCCAGGTCCTGGATATCGCTGTCCATGCCCGCCAGGTGTTTGCTCCGCGCCTGCTCGGTGCTGGCGCTCTCGATCATCTCCAGGCCGAAGCGCAGGCGCGCCACCGGCGTGCGCAATTCGTGGGACACCGCCCGCACCAGCTCACGCTGCATGCTCAGCGAACGCTGCAAATGCTCGGCCATGCCATTGAACGCCGCCGCCAGACGCCCGACCGAGTCCGCATCGCCCGCCGGCACGCGGGTTTCGAGGCTGCCCTGGGCGATGCGCGAGGCCGCCATCTCCAACCCCGAGACACGGCGCTCGAGCTGGCGCACCAGCAGGTACACCACCAACCCGATCAGGCACAGGCCGAGAAAGGCGATCAGGATCAACAATTGCGGAGGATAAGGGTTGAGCTGGTACAGCGGGCCGATTTCCAGCACCCATGGCGAGCCGGACAAACCGGCGAATACGCGGATCGAGTCACCATCGCGCCCCAGCGCCATCACCGTGTCGCCTTCCTCTACCCGACGCCGCTGATCGTCGTCCAGCCCTACCCGCTCGATCCGCTGCAGGGCGATGTCGAAGCCGAACCCCTTGCTCTGCCTGATCTGCGCCAACCGCTGCTGCTGCTCGGTCACCGGGTAGCGCACCAGTTCGTCAGCCAGCAGATAAAGCGTGGCACGGGCCAACTGCTCGCTGACCTGCTTGACCTGCGCGACCAGCACAACGTCCTCGTGCGCCACCTGGCGCAAGACCTTGGCCGCATGCGGGCCGGTCTTCTCCACCACCACCAGGCCACGCGCCAGGCGGCTGCGCTGCCCGGCATCGAGGGTCTGCATCGACAGCGGCGCCAGGTCCAGCGGCACCCCGAGCAAGCGTTCCCAGATCACCAGCGACCGCTTGCGCTCCACTTCGTTCTGCATCGCCAGGTTGTCTGCCATCAGGCTGAAGGTGCCTTGCGCCAGGCCCTCGCGGTGCTGGCCTGCGCGCACCTCGTTGACCAGGTGCAGGCTCAGCACGCCAAGCACCGCGACCAGCACCAGCACCGCGAGCATGCCGCCATAGATGCGCAGGAAGATCGAATTCATGGGGTGGCATCGCCGACGAACAGGTAACCCTTACTGCGCAGGGTCTTGATCAGGCGCGGGTGGATGGGATCGTCACCGATCTTGGGGCGAATCTTGGAGATGCGCACATCGATGGAGCGATCCTGGCCGTCATAGCCCACCCCGCGCAGCGAGGTGGAGATCTGCTCGCGCGACAGCACCCGCCCGGCGTTGCTGGCCAGCAGCCAGAGCAGGTCGAACTCGGCACCGGTCAGATCGATCGGCTGCTCGCCCAGCCAGGCCTCGCGCAGGCGGTTGTCGATGCGCAGCCCTCCAAAGCTCAGATCATGCCCTTTGCCCTGCGGCGCATCGCTGCGACGCAACAGCGCATTGATGCGTGCCAGCAGCAGGCGCGGGCGCACCGGTTTGCAGATATAGTCGTCAGCCCCCAGGTCCAGCCCCTGGATCTGGTCGAGTTCATCGCTGCGCGCGGTGAGCATGAGGATGGGGTTGGGGAACTGCCCGCGCACCCGCCGGCAGATGCTCAGGCCATCCTCTCCGGGGAGCATCAGGTCGAGGATCACCAGATCAGGCTGGCTGTCGATGATGCGCCGCACCGCCCGCCCGCCATCGCCCTCCACCGCCACCTCGAAGCCATTGGCCTGCAGGTATTCGGCTGTGAGTTCGGCCAGGCGCTGGTCATCCTCGACGATCAGGATGCGGTTGTTGGGCTGGTCCATCGCCGGTCACCTCTGTTCAAGATTTTTGTTGTTGGTGCGCTACGGTGGGTGCAGGCTTGCCCCACGATGGGGCTGCTGCCGCCCTTCACCAAAGGGCAACATAGCCCCCGGATACTACGTCCCGCCCCAGGCACTGCCAACCACGCGAAAAATTCTGTCACAGGCCTGAAACGGGCAAAAACCTCTTGCGACAAGGCCTACAGCGAATACCCACCTTTCACACACAAAGTACTCACAAGTTATCCACAGCGGCTCGCCTTGCAAAGCCCCCAATACCGCATTATCTTGTATCCCCATTGCAGCGAACCACTACATGTTGTGGCTTCGCCCCAAATCACAAACACAAGTCCAGGCAGAAACTCAAGCGTTTTTTCAGCCGGAACTTACGGTGATTTCAGCAGCCAAACCGCTCCTGCGGAGGCGCGACCGAGGCAAGCCCGCCAGGGCCTTGTTCGGGTATGGGTGTTGCAGGCATCGCCTGGCACCCGACAGCAACAGTTTTTGGGCGTGACCCAGAATCTTTGACTTCGGCCAGGGAGCGGCAAGTGATTGCCCCTTATTCCTGAGTCTGTCCCGAAGTCGGTAAGCCCGAGCGGGCGGATGCACGTGCGCGTGGCATCCCCCGCCCGGGCCGGTCGAACTGATGGATGGAACGGTGGGCGCCCACAAGGCGCCTGAACAATATAGAAACTGTGGAGACACCCATGCAAACCGACACAACTCGCGAGAACCCGCAGGCCAAGGCGCCGCAGGCCGCTGATTCGAACCAGGATCTGGCTGCGACCGCTCCGGGCCAACTGCGTGTGATCAAGCGCAACGGCACTGTCGTCCCCTACACCGACGACAAGATCACCGTTGCCATCACCAAGGCGTTCCTTGCAGTTGAAGGTGGCACCGCCGCCGCCTCGTCGCGCATCCACGACACCGTCGCGCGCCTGACCGAGCAGGTCACTGCCACGTTCAAGCGCCGCATGCCATCGGGTGGCACCATCCACATCGAAGAAATTCAGGACCAGGTCGAACTGGCCCTGATGCGCGCCGGCGAGCAGAAAGTCGCCCGTGACTACGTGATCTACCGCGACCAGCGCGCAAAAGAGCGCGCCACCCGCGCCCACACCGACGCCGTGGTCGAGCCGCACCCAAGCATCCGCATCACCCTGGCCGACGGCAGCCTGGCGCCGCTGGACATGGCGCGCCTGAACACCATCATCAGCGAAGCCTGCGAAGGCCTGGCCGAAGTCGATGGCGACCTGATCCAGCGCGACACCCTGAAGAACCTCTACGACGGCGTGGCCATCAAGGACGTCAACACCGCCCTGGTGATGACCGCCCGTACCCTGGTCGAGCGCGAGCCGAACTACTCGTTCGTCACCGCCCGCCTGCTGATGGACACCCTGCGCGCCGAAGGCCTGGGCTTCCTGGGCGTGGCCGACAGCGCCACCCACCACGAAATGGCCGAGCTGTACGCCAAGGCCCTGCCGGCCTACGTCGAGAAAGGCGTCGAGTTCGAGCTGCTCGACCCCGCACTGAAGGGCTACGACCTGGAGCGCCTGGGAAAGGCCATCAATCACGAGCGTGACCAGCAGTTCACCTACCTGGGCCTGCAGACCCTCTACGACCGCTACTTCATCCACAAGGATGGCGTGCGCTTCGAGCTGCCGCAGGTGTTCTTCATGCGCGTCGCCATGGGCCTGGCGCTGCAGGAGAAAGACCGCGAAGCCCGTGCGATCGAGTTCTACAACCTGTTGTCGTCGTTCGACTACATGGCCTCGACCCCGACCCTGTTCAACGCCGGCACCCTGCGTCCGCAGCTGTCCAGCTGCTACCTGACCACCGTTCCGGACGACCTGTCGGGCATCTACAAGGCCATCCACGACAACGCCATGCTGTCCAAATTCGCTGGCGGCCTGGGCAACGACTGGACCCCGGTACGCGCCCTGGGCTCGTACATCAAGGGCACCAACGGCAAGTCGCAAGGCGTCGTGCCGTTCCTGAAAGTGGTCAACGACACCGCCGTTGCGGTCAACCAGGGCGGCAAGCGCAAGGGCGCGGTCTGTGCCTACCTGGAAACCTGGCACCTGGACATCGAGGAATTCCTCGAGCTGCGCAAGAACACCGGTGACGACCGTCGCCGTACCCACGACATGAACACCGCCAACTGGATCCCGGACCTGTTCATGAAGCGCGTCTTCGACGACGGCAAGTGGACCCTGTTCTCGCCAAGCGAAGTTCCTGATCTGCACGACCTGACCGGCAAGGCCTTCGAAGAGCGCTACGAGTACTACGAAGCCCTGACCGAGTACAACAAGATCAAGGTGTTCAAGACCATCCAGGCCAAAGACCTGTGGCGCAAGATGCTGTCGATGCTGTTCGAGACCGGCCACCCATGGCTGACCTTCAAGGACCCGTGCAACCTGCGTTCGCCGCAGCAGCACGTGGGCGTGGTCCACAGCTCGAACCTGTGCACCGAGATCACCTTGAACACCAACGCCGATGAAATCGCCGTGTGCAACCTGGGTTCGATCAACCTGCCGAACCACATCGTCGATGGCAAGCTGGACACCGCGAAACTGGCGCGTACCGTCAAGACCGCCGTGCGCATGCTCGACAACGTGATCGACATCAACTACTACTCGGTGCCGCAAGCACAGAACTCGAACTTCAAGCACCGCCCGGTCGGCCTGGGGATCATGGGCTTCCAGGACGCGCTGTACCTGCAGCACATCCCGTACGGCTCGGACGCTGCCGTCGAGTTCGCCGACAAGTCGATGGAAGCGGTCAGCTACTACGCCATCCAGGCCTCGTGCGACCTGGCCGATGAGCGCGGCTCCTACGAGACCTTCCAGGGTTCGCTGTGGTCCAAGGGCATCCTGCCGCTGGACTCGCAACAGATCCTGATCGAGGCCCGTGGCGCCAAGTACATCGACGTCAACCTGGAAGAGTCGCTGGACTGGGCTCCGGTCCGCGAGCGCGTACAGAAAGGCATCCGCAACTCGAACATCATGGCCATCGCGCCGACCGCAACCATCGCCAACATCACCGGCGTGTCGCAGTCGATCGAGCCGACGTACCAGAACCTGTACGTCAAATCGAACCTGTCGGGCGAGTTCACCGTGATCAACCCGTACCTGGTCCGCGACCTGAAGGCCCGTGGCCTGTGGGACTCGGTCATGATCAACGACCTGAAGTACTACGACGGTTCGGTGCAGCAGATCGAGCGTATCCCACAAGAGCTGAAGGACCTGTACGCCACTGCGTTCGAAGTCGACACCAAGTGGATCGTCGATGCCGCCTCGCGTCGCCAGAAGTGGATCGACCAGGCCCAGTCGCTGAACCTGTACATCGCCGGCGCTTCGGGCAAGAAGCTGGACGTCACCTACCGCATGGCCTGGTACCGTGGTCTGAAGACCACCTACTACCTCCGTGCCCTGGCCGCGACCAGCACCGAGAAGTCGACCATCAACACCGGCAAGCTCAACGCCGTTTCCAGCGGCGGCGACAGCGCCCCGGTCCAGGCCGCGGGCCCAGCCCCGGTACCGAAGGCCTGCGCCATCGACGAGCCGGATTGCGAAGCCTGCCAGTAAGGCTTGGCTGAGGCTTCCCCCGGGAAGCCTCAACTTTCTGTGCCACAGCACAGCACCCTGTAGGAGCGGGCTTGCCCGCGAAGAGGCCACCACCTCTCCTGCAGACAGACATAAAAAGCCGCTGCCCATTGCAGCGGCCAGCCCTCAAAGGGCGCTTCCGATTTGCGTGCACCGCACCGCAACCAAGATCCACCGGCCATACTCCATAGATGGCCCTCAAGCAGGAGAACCTCACCATGCTGAGCTGGGACGAATTCGATAAGGAAGACGGCGAAGTCGCCGCCAAAGGCAACACCCCTGCGCAGGCCAATGCCAGCGCCACCCTCGACAAGCTCGACAGCGCCGGCGGTGCCGCCGCCCTGGAAGCCCGCGCCGCCACCGCGACCGACTCCGACGCGGTCAAGCGCGCCAAGGCTGCCCTCGACGCCCTCGACGTCGCCGAAGGCCTGGCCGAGCTCGAAGGCTCCTCGGCCCGCGTCGCGGTCGACGAGAAGCGCATGATCAACTGCCGCGCCGACCTCAACCAGCTCGTGCCTTTCAAGTACGACTGGGCCTGGCAGAAGTACCTCGACGGCTGCGCCAACCACTGGATGCCGCAAGAGGTCAACATGACCGCCGACATCGCCCTGTGGAAGAGCATGGACGGCCTGACCGAAGACGAGCGCCGCATCGTGATGCGCAACCTCGGCTTCTTCTCCACCGCCGACTCGCTGGTTGCCAACAACCTGGCCCTGGCCGTGTACCGCCTGATCACCAACCCCGAGTGCCGCCAGTACATCCTGCGCCAGGCCTTCGAAGAGGCGATCCACACCCACGCCTACCAGTACTGCATCGAGTCGCTGGGCATGGATGAAGGCGAGATCTTCAACATGTACCACGAGATCCCATCGGTCGCGAAGAAAGCCGCCTGGGGCCTGAAGTACACCCGCGCCATCTCGGATCCGGAGTTCAACACCGGCACCGTCGAAACCGACAAAGAGCTGCTGCGTAACCTGATCGCCTACTACTGCGTACTGGAAGGCATCTTCTTCTACTGCGGCTTCACCCAGATCCTGTCGATGGGCCGCCGCAACAAGATGACCGGCGTTGCCGAGCAGTTCCAGTACATCCTGCGCGACGAGTCGATGCACCTGAACTTCGGTATCGACGTGATCAATCAGATCAAGATCGAGAACCCGCACCTGTGGGATGCGGCGATGAAGGAAGAAGCGACCCAGATGATCCTGCAAGGGACCCAGCTGGAGATCGAATACGCTCGCGACACCATGCCTCGCGGCGTGCTGGGGATGAACGCGGCGATGATGGAGGATTACCTCAAGTTCATCGCTAACCGTCGCCTGACCCAGATTGGTCTGAAGGAAGAGTATCCAGGGACGACCAACCCGTTCCCTTGGATGAGCGAGATCATGGACTTGAAGAAAGAGAAGAACTTCTTCGAGACGCGCGTGATCGAGTATCAGACTGGTGGGGCGTTGAGCTGGGATTGATCGCTTGGCGATTCGAAAAGGCTGCCTTTGGGCAGCCTTTTTTATTGCCCGAACTTCAGATCAGGACATCTCCTACACGCATCTCGCTAATTGCCCAACGGCAATCCAAGTAGTTTGTCTGCGATCTTGGCATAGTCGCGGCAGAAGCTAACTACCACAGCCCCGACAATGGAACGTTCAAAGCCAACTACAGCTAGCCAGCGCGCTGCATCACAAACCGCACGAAGGCGTCGAGTTTGGACAACGCGCTGCGCTGGCGCAGGTAGACCAGATTGACCGGGCGAGTCGCCGGCAGGAAGGGTTCGAGCAACGAGACCAACCGCCCCTCGCGCAGGTCATCGGCGACCAGGAATTCCGGCTGCATGAGGATGCCGTTGCCACTGATCGCAGCCAGGCGCAGCGCCTGGCCGTCGTTGCTCTTGAGCGTCCAGTGTTCCGGCCAGGAGTATTCACGCCCGGCGTCCTGCAGCGGCCAGCTAAAGCGATGGGTCCAACTGGAATGGACAAGCAAGCGGTGCTTGCCGAGATCGGCCGGCACCGTGGGCCAACCCTGTTCGTCCAGATAGGCCGGGGCCGCACAGATCACCATGCGATAGGGGCGCAGCGGCTTGGCGACCAGATCGACATCTCCCAGCTCGCCGATACGAAACGCCAGGTCGAAACCCTCGGCCATGAGGTCGACTACACTGTTGCTCAGGACCAGATCGACGCGCATCTGCGGATGCTCACGCAGAAACTGCGCCACGATCGGCGCCACCAGCGCCGAGCCCAAGGTCATCGGTGCACTGATTCGCAGCAGGCCGCTGGGTGCCTTCTGCAAGCTCTCGACTTGCTCGTAGGCCCGGCGCACCTGCTCCAGCGCTTGGCGAGACTCTTCATGGAACACCCTTCCCGCCTCGGTAACGCGCATGCGCCGGGTACTGCGCTGAATCAACTCCACCTGCAGCGCTTCTTCCAACCCCCGGATGTATTTGCTGACCATCACGGTCGACAGCCGCAGGTGCTCGGCAGCCGCGCTGAAGCTGCCTTGCTCCACCACGGTGACGAAGACTTCCATTGCGCGCAGACGATCCATATTTAACTCTCAGTTAAAATTAATTGAACAAAACCTTTATTTATTAACAAATAATTTTCCAATAACGTGTCGTCGTCAACTCACAACCACGGTGCTTCATCATGAGGACGCTCATCTCACAGCTCGAACAGTTCCCACGCACGTGCTTGATTGAACAGGCCACGCCCATTCAACGCCTCGTCGCGCTGGAACAGGTCTTGGGGCTCGAGGTGCGTGGTATCCGTCTGTTCGCCAAGCGGGACGACTTCATGGCGCTCGGTGGCGGTGGCAACAAGCTGAGGAAACTCGAGTTTCTGCTGGGCGCAGCACTGCATGACGGCATCGAGCATGTCATCACCGTCGGAGGCCTGCAGTCCAACCACGCGAGGTTGACCGCGGCGGCCTGCGCGTCACTGGGCCTGCCCTGCGAACTGGTGTTGTCGCGGGCAGTCGCCAAGGAGGGTGAAGAATACGAGCACAGCGGCAATGTGCTGCTGGACGAGCTCTTTGGCGCCAGGGTGCATATCAGCCCCGACGGAATCAGCGCGCTGCATTCGGCCGAACTGCGGGCAGCGCAGTTGGAGAAGGCGGGCCACAAGGTCAAGGTGATCCCTACCGGCGGCTCTACCGCCCTGGGCTGCCTGGGGTATGTCAGGGCCGCACAGGAAATCGCCGAGCAGGAGCAGGCCCTGGCCCTGCAGTTCACGCGGGTGTTCACGGCCAACGGAAGCTCCGGCACCCATGCCGGCCTTAGTGCAGGATTCGCCGCTCTCGGACGTGGCGCCAACCTGGTGAAGTCCTACGCGGTACTGGCAGACGCGAGCACTGCACAACGCCAGACCTTGGATTTGTCACACCATGTCCAAACCCTGCTCGGCCTGCCAGCCGACATCGAAGCGCACGACATCGAGGTGGATGGCAATTACCTTGGCAAAGGCTATGGGCTACCGACTCCCGAGATGCTCGATGCCCTGCGCCTGATGGCCCGCCATCAAGGCCTGCTGCTGGACCCGGTGTATTCCGGCAAGGCATTCGCCGGCTTGATCGCCGACCTGCAGAGCGACCGCTATGTGCGCGGCGACAACCTGCTGTTCGTCATGACCGGCGGAACACCTGGGTTGTTCGCCTATCGCGATGCCCTGCAAGACGCCTGATCGACTCGCTGACTACCTACCCGCACGTCCCCCATTCCAATAAGACATCTCACGCCCCGGCATCGCCGGGGGCGTGCTGATACCTCCCTCTGCACGCAACACGACGCCGGGCGATGATACGCGTCAGTCGCTGGCAAAGCGGCGCCTGCGCCCCACCTCGCGCACGGCATCGACCAGCGCGCGGGTCATCGGCGTGGGCTTGCCGGTGAAGGCGTGGAAACGTGCCGTCGCCAGTGGCGGCAAGCCTTCGCTTTCGTCCACCGCGCGCAGCCCGTGGCGCAACTGGCTCTGCGCCACAGGGCTGACGGCGAAGCCAGCCTGCGCCGCAGCCAGGCAACCGGCCATGCTGCGGCTCTCGAACGCCAAGCGCCAGTCGATATCCGCCGCCGCCAGAGCATTGATCGCCGACTCGCGATACACGCATGGCTCGGGAAACACCGACAGCGGCACAGGCTCATCGGACGGCAAGGCGGTGTGTTCGGCGAAGGCCCACACCAGAGGCTCTTCCCACAGCAGTTCACTGTCGTCTTCGATGCGTGCGCAGCGCTTGCCGAACACCACATCCAGTTCACCCTCCGCCTGTTGGCGCAGCAGTTCGGTAGTGATGCCCACCCGCAGCTCGATGGCGATGCCCGGATGCCCCCGGCGAAACACCTGCAGCACCTGCGCAAGCCAGGTGCCGGCGAAGTCTTCGGAAGCACCGATCACCAAACGCCCGGCGGACGACTCACCGCGCAGGCGCGCCCGCACCTCCTGCTCCAGGTCGAGGATATTGCGGGCGTAGGTGTAGAGCGTCTCTCCGGCTGGCGTCATGTCCAGCTGGCGGGTGGTGCGCTGCAACAGGCGCGTCCCCAGGCTCTCCTCCAGGCGCTTGATGTGGCCGCTGACCGCTGACGGCGTCAGCGCCAGACGATCGGCCGCAGCGGCGAAACCGCGCAGGTCGACCACCGCAAGGAAGGTACGCAACAGCACGATATCCAGCGCAAGTGCCGACGACGAAGGATGCGAAGACATGGGGATCTCAACTCATCACGAAAAATGATCAGTAAACATCAATTACTCACGAATCACAACGATCGCCAGCCGTAGCATTGAACGGTCATCAATACACTGGCCAGGACACATCATGAACACCCCATCCAGATCTTTGATAAAGACCACGGTATCGGCTGTCCGTCGACTGGCGGTGACACTGTCGCTGGTGTGCATCGGGATGCTTCGAAGCGGCACAGGCGCGGGGTTGACGCAGAGTATGCGCACAACGAGTACCCGAGGCTGAGCCGTTCGAAGTGATTGGGCCGCGCCCTGTGCGGCCACGGCGTGAAAAGCGAATTTCACGCCGTTTTTTTACCTAGGCACTTGGCACCCGGACCAACGGCCTTGTAGCGTGGCAGCACCCTTACGCGTCCCGGAGCCGACAAGCACCCATGGAGATCCGCCATTTCCGCTACTTCCTGAGCGTTGCCCAGCACGGTCACTTCACCCGTGCCGCTGAGCAGTTGGGCATCGCTCCGCCAACGCTGAGCCGGCAGATCCAGGACATGGAGAACGAACTGGGTGTGCGCCTGTTCCAGCGCAACCAGCGGGCCGTGCGTCTCACCGCCGCGGGTGAAGCGCTGCGGGTCGAGGCGTTGCAGGCGGTGCGCCAGTTCGATGCTGCGCAACTTGGCGCGCAGCGGGCCGGGCGGGGTGATGTGGGGCGTATCGAGCTGGGTTATGTGGCTTCTGCGGCGTACTCGGGGCTTTTGCAGCAGCAGGTGACGCACTTCAGTCAATCCTGCCCCGGCGTCCAGCTCAATATTCGCGAGGTCGGCATGATGGCCTCGCCCGAGCTGGTTCGTGACGGGCTGCTTGACCTCGCCTATGTACGAATGCCCATGGAGCTGCCAGAAGAACTGAACGCCATCACGCTGCTGGAAGAAGGCTTCGTCCTCGCCCTGCCCTCCAGCTCCCGCCTCAACGAACTGCCGCAGATCAACGCCGCACGGCTGGCCGGGGAAACCTTCATCCTGCCCGAGCAGATCTCCGGCACCTTGGCGGTCGCCGCACAGGGCGGCTTCACCCCCCACCTGGGGCCGCAGCCCGGCAGCCTGGTGGCAGTGGTGGCCCTGGTGTCGCTGGGCCAGGGCATCGCGGTGGTGCCGGAGTCGATGGTGCGCCGGGTCAGCCTGCCGCAGGTCAACTACCGGCCGATCGAAGATTGCCAACCGCGCTCGTGCCTGGCCCTGCTGCATCGCCGCTTCGAAAAGGCGCCGGCGGTGCAGCGCTACATCGAGATGCTGCGGGCGGACCAGCATCGAGGCCTGGATCAGATCCCGCTGAACCAGTTGTACCCCTGATCTTCCCAATACCCGCCAGGATTATCGTTGCTGACGTAGATCTCGACGATGTGCTTGGGGTTCTTGAACCCCAGCTTGGTCGGCACCCGCAGCCGCAGCGGATAGCCATACTCCGGCGGCAGTGCGACCTCACCATAATCCAGCGCCAGCAGGGTCTGGGGATGCAGCGCGGTGGCCATGTCCAGGCTGGAGTAATAGCGATCGGCACATTTGAAGCCGACGTACTTGGCCGTGGTGTCTGCCCCGATATGTTCGAGGAAGATGCGCAGCGGCACGCCGCCCCACTGCCCGATCGCGCTCCAGCCCTCCACGCAGACCAGCCGGGTGATGTCGGTGCGCTGGGGCAGCTTGCGCAGGCCGTCGAGGGTCCAGGGCGACTTGTCGCGCACGCGGCCCGAGACGCTCAGGGCGTAGTCGGACAGGTCCACTTCGGGAATGTCGTCCTGGCCGTAATAGGCGTTGAAAGGGAAAGGCTGGGTCATCTGTGCCTTGCTGAACGTCGGGGCGAGCCGCTGGCCGCTGAACAGCCAGGCCTGGACCCGATCGTTCCAGCGCGACATGGCCCACAGCACACGGTCGACCTGATCGCCATCCTGCAGATTGCAGCCACTGAGCATCGCCATCGCGCCGACCGTGAGCCCACCACGCAGGAAGTTGCGACGCTGGATGTTCTCCAGTTGCAGGCGTTGGGCAGGCTCGAGCTGGATGCGCGGGCCTTTTTTCGAAGCGCTCATACCTGGCGGTCTCCTATTCGAATCGGCCGCGTGCCGCCAGTGATCATCGGCAACAGGGTCTTGGGCACCAGCAACACCAGCACCAGATGCACCACGACGAAGGCACCGATGGCCGCCATCGCGGCGAAGTGAACGTAGCGCGCGGCATCGTAGCCGCCGAACAAGGCGGTCAATTGCTGGAGCTGAATCGGCTTCCAGATCGCCAGCCCCGACAGCACGATCAGCACACCGGCGGCCAGCACCAACCAGTACATCAGGCGCTGCACCGCGTTGTAGACGCCCTTTTCGTGTACCAGCTTCAGGCGCAACGCAGCGCTCATGTCACGCGCCACGGCACGGGGCGAAACCGGTAGCAGGTCGCGCTGGAAGTGCCGGCTGAGCAGGCCATGGAGCACATAGGCCAGGCCGTTGATCGCCAGCAGCCACATGAATGCGAAATGCCAGGCAAGCGAGCCGCCGAGCCAGCCGCCGACGGTCAGTTCGGCGGGAAACCTGAAACCGAACAGCGGCGAGGCGTTGTAGATCGCCCAGCCGCTCATGAACATGCACACCATGCACAGGGCATTGAGCCAGTGCATCAGGCGGATCGGCCAGGAATGAATACGGGTGTTCTTCATACTGCCCCCTTCGCGAAGGCCACGACAGCCGCCCAGCGACAGCGGTCGTGGCGCTGCCTCTGGGCGGCTGAGGTGGTTACATCGGCGGCTGGAAGCCGTCCTTGCCGATGGCGATGCCGCGTGCGTTCTTGCCGTCTTCAGCCGGGAACACCACGACCTTGGCGCCCTTGACCAGCTCGGCAGCGCTGCCTGGCTCGACGAAGGCGATCGGCACGTCATCCGGCACCACCAACTGTTTCTCGCCGCCCTTGTAATTGACGGTCAGCGTGCGGCCATTGGCGCTGGAGAGCTTGCCCACGGTGCCGTTGGTCATGGTGCCGGTGCTGCCGTCGGCGTTCTCCCAGCCGTAATGGCCTTCGCCGCTGCCCTTGAGCCTGGCGTCGAACACGGTCACTTCCAGGGCCTTGAGGGTGCCGTTGGCCTGGGGAATGGCGGCAGAACCGACAAAGCTGTCGGTCTTGATCGAGGCGAGGTCGGCCTTGGAGGCGCGGACTACGCCGGTCTTGTCGGTCAAGCCGATGGTCTGCTGCGCGCCGGTGCGGGTCTTGAAGGTCAGGGTGTTGCTGCTGACATCTTCGATCACGCCACGCAGTGGCTTGATCACAGGCATGTCGGCGGCGCTGGCAAGCACGGTGGCGCCGGCCATCAACAGGCCGAACGCGGTGGACAGGGCAGTCTTGGTCTTCATTGCGACACATCCTCAGCGGTTTGAAGTGCCGCTATCTTTGGTGTCGCCTCGGGACCTCAGAATGACCGGCCGATTACATTTCTGTCATTCGTCCTCGGCACCGCCAAATGACAGAAATGTAACCGACAGCAGCTTGCCGTGCTGGTTACACTGCCTCTTCGCCTGCCCGCCACCCGAGGCCCGAGCCCTGCCCCCATGCATATCCTGTTGATCGAAGACGACACCAAGACCGGCGAGTACCTGAAAAAGGGCCTCGGCGAATCCGGCTTCAACGTCGACTGGACCCAGCACGGGGCCGATGGCCTGCACCAGGCGCTGGAGACGCCCTACGACCTGATCGTGCTGGATGTGATGCTGCCAGGCATCGACGGCTTCCAGATCATCGAGCTGCTGCGCGCAAGGCAGGACGTGCCGGTGCTGTTTCTCACTGCGCGCGACCAGTTGCAGGACCGCATCCGTGGCCTGGAGCTGGGCGCCGACGACTATCTGGTCAAGCCGTTCTCCTTCACCGAACTGCTTCTGCGCATCCGCACCATCCTGCGCCGGGGCGTGGTGCGCGAGGCCGATCATTTCCACCTCGCCGACCTGGAACTGGACCTGATCCGCCGACGGGTCACGCGCCAGCAGCAGGTGATCGCGCTGACCAACAAGGAATTCGCCCTGCTGCACCTGTTCCTGCGCCGCGAAGGCGATGTGCTGTCGCGGGCGCAGATCGCCTCGGAGGTCTGGGACATGAATTTCGACAGCGACACCAATGTGGTCGACGTGGCGGTGAAGCGGCTGCGCAACAAGATCGACCTGCCCTATCCGCTGAAGCTGATCCATACCGTGCGCGGCATCGGCTATGTCTGCGAGGTACGGCCATGCGCCGACGACGCGCCCCGTCCCTGACCCTGCGCTCGACCCTGGCGTTTTCGCTGGTGGCAATGCTGGTAGTGGCCGGGGCCGGCCTGTACCTGTACGACTCGATGCGCGTCTCGGTGATGAAGAACACCGACTACTCGGTGCTCGGGCGCCTGGATCATTTTCGCAAGCTGCTGCGCTATGACCTGGAGCTGGACCGGTTGCGGGTCAACCCGCAGATCCTGGAGAACATGCTCAATAATGAAGAGGACATCTTCATCATCGAAGAGCCCGGGCAGGCACCGCTGATCAAGGTCAATCCGCTGAAGGCCGTGCTGCCGCAACTGGACGAGGTCGGCCCCGACACGCCGTTGAAGGTGAACGACCTGCGCGACGGCACCACCGCCGCTGGCGTGCCGTTGCGTGCAGCCAGCGTGATGACGATCTCCGGCGGTCGTGAGGTAAGGCTTACGGCGGCACATATCATGACCAAGGAAATGGCCATGCTAGAAGCCTTCCGCCAGCGCATCTACCTGGCCGCAGGCCTGGCGTTCCTGTTGACGGCACTGCTGGGGTACCTGTCGCTGTACCGTGGCCTGCGCCCGTTGCGCAAGATGGCCGCGCACGCGGCGAGGATCACCCCACAGCGGCTGGACAGCCGCATGGACAGCGACGACACGCCGGTCGAACTGCTGCGCCTGAGCCACGCGTACAACGCCATGCTCGACCGCCTCGCCGCCGGTTACCAGCGCCTGAATCAGTTCTCCGCCGACCTTGCCCACGAGATTCGCACCCCCGTGGGCTCGCTGATGGGCCATTGCCAGGTCGCCTTGCGCCAATCACGCAGTGAAGATGAATACCAGGCCCTGCTGGCATCCAACCTCGAGGAGCTGGAGCGTATCTCGCGGATGGTCGAGAGCATCCTGTTCCTCGCCCGCGCCGACGAAGCGCAGGCCGTGCTGGAGCGCCAGCAGCTGTCGCTGCACGATGAACTGCAGCGCGTGGCGGGATATTTCGAAGGGCTCGCCGAAGAGCGGCAACTGTCGATGCAGACCTCGGGCAACGGTACGGTGCTGGCCGACCCTCTGCTGCTGCGCCGGGCGTTGAGCAACCTGGTGGCCAACGCGATCCGCTATGCCGATGAGGGCAGCACCGTCCTGATGCAGGTGCGTGCCGTCGAGAACGGTATGCGCATCGAGGTGCAGAACCAGGGCCCGACGCTGGGCGAAGCCACCTTGGGCAAGCTGTTCGACCGTTTCTACCGCGGCGATGCCTCGCGCCATGAGCGTTCGGACTCCAATGGGCTGGGGCTGGCGATCGTCACCGCAATCATGCAGTTGCACGGAGGAACGGCTAGCGTGGAGCAGCCCCAGCCGGGCACCGTCTGCTTCATATTGTTTTTCCCGACCCGAGGCTGAGCGCACCTGTGCGTTAGCCTCGCTATGGATTGACCAGCCTACCATCTGGAAGGTAGGCTTTTTTTGCGCTGTCGCAATCTCTCTGTCCAAGACAAGGTGAACACATGCAAGAAAGGATCTGGCCAGACCTGCACGAGCTGCCCGAGAACACTGTCACCCCGGCGCAATACAGCTACCGTCAATTGGCGCGCAGCGATGTCGAGCGGCTGAGCCAATTGGTCAGGCGCTGGCACCCGGATGTGGGCGTGGGGATCGGTCGGGTCTTCAGCGACCCGCAGTACTACTTGCAGAACGTGTCGCTCGCCGGCGAAGCCGACAAGGACACCATCGTCTACGTCGGGGTCTACGAGGGCGAGATGATCTGCGTCATGTGCCTGGAGATCAATCTGGTCAACCGCACCCTGTTCAACAAGTTCGGTGCGTGTGCACCGCAACACAGGGGCACCGGCGCCACGCTCTTCGCAGGCTACGCCATCGATGCGCTGGCAGCGAAGCTGGACATCGCGATGGCCTGGGGTTACGTCACCACGAAGACCCGCGGCATGCAGCAGATGGTCGAGCGGGCCGGATTCAATCCGGTTGGCGTGGTGAAATTCTCGGATATCGAGCTCAACGCCGAGGGTGAGCAGAGGCCTGTGACTGAAGCCATCTACGCCAAGTACTACAAACAGCACGACGCTCTCGAGCCGATCCGGGAAGGCAACCTGACCCCAAAGTTACGTGCCCTGTGCCAGGCACTGGATGTTCAAGTGCTCGAATGATCACGACGCGGTGTTTTGCACACCCGTCGTGGAAAGGTCCCACAGCCGCATCACCTGGGTGATCGCACGCTCCATCGCTTCGATGCCGATGTTGTCCCGCGCCAGGGTCGAAAGCCCGACCAGAAAGCTGTCGAACATCACGCTGAGCCCCTGGGCATCAACGTCCTGGCGCAGCTCACCCGTTTCGAGCGCACGGCTGACGCAGCCGGCGATACCGGCGCGGGTGCGTGCCCGGGAGCGGTTCAAGGGTGCGGTGACCTGCGCCAGTTCCGCAGAGGGTGCGCTCATCACTGCCAGGCCGACCATGCAGCCCTTCGGGTGTCCGTCCTCGCACTGCATGCGGGCGGATTGGCGCAGTGCCTGCTCCAGCGCCTGACGCGGTGGCAGGTCCAGGTTCCACAAGCACTCGGTGACCTGCGCATAGGTCGCCAGGTAGCGCTGGGCACATTCCTGGAACAGCGCCTCTTTCGAACCAAAGGCTGCGTAGAAGCTGGGCGCGGAAATGCCTGGGCCAATCGCCGCCTTCAATTGCGCCAGCGATGTGGATTCGTAGCCGTGCTCCCAGAACAGGTGCATGGCCTGGTCGATCGCGTTATCGCGGTCGAAGGTTCTGGGTCTGCCCATCCGCGCCATCAACTGCTCCTCCAAATGACATAGATACTATTCGATACATAAGTCATTGACAACGACACGCGAGCACTCCTAACTTATATACCGATCGATATGTAAATCCGGGACGGCTCGATGCCGTCGGGTTGGTGCTGCCTCACTTATGTATCGATCGATATATTTAACCAGCGATCACAGGAGCTCTCGTGACCTCTTCTACCGCCACCACGCTCGACACGGCCGAGCCCTTGCCGGTCTCCGCCTTGCTGGCCCTGGCGATGACAGGCTTCATCTGCATCGTCACCGAAACCCTGCCCGCAGGCCTGCTGCCACAGATCAGCGACGGCCTGTCGATCACCTCGGCAATGGCCGGGCAGACCGTCACCGCCTATGCAGTGGGCTCGCTGGTCGCCGCCATCCCGCTGACCATCCTGACCCGAAGCTGGAAGCGTCGCAGCGTACTGCTGTCCACGATCATCGGCTTCCTGGTGTTCAATTCGCTCACCGCCCTTTCACCCGACATCTGGTTGACGCTGATCGCCCGATTCTTTGCCGGAGCTTCGGCGGGGTTGGCCTGGAGCCTGCTGGCGGGCTATGCCCGGCGGATGGTTCTGCCGCACCAGCAGGGCAAGGCCATGGCGATTGCCATGGTCGGCACGCCGATTGCGCTCTCGCTGGGCGTGCCGCTGGGCACCTGGCTCGGCAGTGCAGTGGGTTGGCGCAGCGCCTTTGCCATCATGTCGGCCCTCACCCTGGTGCTGATCGTCTGGGTGCTGGCGAAAGTGCCGGACTACCCAGGCCAGACCGACCGCCAGGCCATGCCGCTGCGTCGCGTGCTGAGCACGCCGGGCGTACGACCGGTCCTGGCCACGGTAATCACCTGGATGCTGGCGCACAACATCCTCTACACCTACGTCGCGCCATTTGCCGCCCAGGCCGGCCTGCTCGAGCGCGTCGACCTGGTGCTGCTGGTGTTCGGGGTTGCGGCGCTTGTCGGCATCGCCATCACCGGGCGCCTGGTCGATCGGCACCTGCGCAGCGCCGTGCTGGGCAGCCTTGGCGCATTTGCGCTGGTCGCACTGATGTTCGTCTGGCTGTCGAGCGCGCCCCTCGCCGTGCTCGTCGGCATTGCGGTGTGGGGCGTGTCGTTCGGCGGCGCCGCGACGCTGCTGCAGACCGCCCTTGCCGATAGCGCAGGCGACGGCGCGGATGTGGCGCTGTCGATGAATGTCGTCGCCTGGAATGGCGCCATCGCCGGCGCCGGGCTGCTGGGCGGCGCGCTGCTCGACGGCTGGGGCGCACGCGCCTTCGCACCTGCCGTACTCATCCTGCTGCTGATCGCCTTCGCCATTGCCTGGACTGCCCGCTCACACGGATTTCGCCCCGGCGCGCGCGCTGCCGGCGCCAGCGTGGCCAGCGGCCACTGAACGATCAAGCCACGATTTCCAACCACCCAGAGGTTCATCACCATGCTTCGCCAATTACTGCGCTCCCTGGCCTTGACTGCCGCCACCACGCTTGCCGTCGGCGCCCACGCCGCCGACGAGTTCCCCGTCCCCAAAGGCTTCACCAGCCACTACCAGACCGTCGATGGCGTGAAGCTGCACTACGTCAAGGGCGGCTCGGGGCCCCTGGTGTACCTGGTCCACGGCTTCGGCCAGACCTGGTACGAATGGCACCAACTGATGCCGGAACTCGCCAGGCACTTCACCGTTGTCGCGCCAGACCTGCCTGGCCTTGGCCAGTCGCAGACACCGCCGTCGTATCGCGCAACCGACGTGGCGCCGCTGCTGTACAAGCTCGCCGCACAGATGAGCAATGGCCAGAAGTTCGACCTGGTGGCCCACGACATCGGTATCTGGAACACCTTCCCGATGCTGGTACAAAACCAGGCGAACATCCGTCGGGTGATCTACATGGAAGCGCCAATTCCCGACGACAGTCTCTACCAGTTCCCCGCCTTCACGCCGCAGGGTGAGTCGCTGGTCTGGCATTTCAGCTTCTTCGCCGCCGAGCCCAACCTGGCCGAGACGCTGATCGCTGGCAAGGAGCGGGTGTTCTTCGAGCATTTCATCAAGCAGCACGCAACCAATACTTCGGTGTTCACACCGCAGTTGCTCGATCTCTATGCCAAGTCGTACGCCAAGCCGCATAGCCTCAACGCAGCGTTCGAGTACTACCGCGTGCTCAACCAGAATGCCCGCGACAACAAGCAACTGAGCAAGACCCGCATCAGCATTCCGGCGTTGGCCATCGGTGGTGGCGGCAACGGTGGCCTGGGTGAGTTCCAGGCCGAGCAGATGCGCCGCTACGGCACCGATGTGACCGGCAAAGTGCTGGAAGGCTGTGGGCACTGGCTGCCGGAGGAATGCAGCGGCGCCCTCAATGCCGAGGTGACAGGCTTCTTGCTGGCGCCATGACAGGGATTGATCAGCAGTAGGGCAATTGTGCTTTTCGCGGGTAAACCCGCCCCATAGGGATGGGGCCAGCTTGTACCGGGGGCAGGTGTTTACCCGCGAAAAAAGCAATGGGACTTCGGAAGACAAATCATAGTTATAGGATCTCTTTGCCGTAACCGATCTAGAGCCCTTCCTTTGCAATTTGGCAAAAAAAACCTCTGAAACACTCGGTATAGCCCATCAATTCCTTTGCGCAAAAGCGTTGACAGCATTTTCATCGGTTGTTAATAATCGCCACAGTTGTACGACAACACACAACAAAAACAACAACCAGTGAAGCCCATCATGTCGACATCCTACCCACGCTATTCGCCTCCCCCTCTTTCCAACATTCGCCGCCGCGCCACATCGCTGGCAGCGACGGGCACCTGAGCGCCCGATCCGCGCGCTGCACCTTGGCCCACGACCGGCCATCAACCCCACCGCCCCTGTCATCGGTCGCTTGCGCGCGCCTGGCAGGCGGCTGCCTCACTGCTGGGAGCACAACAATAATGAAAATCCGCCAGACCCTGCCCTTCGCCCTGTTCGGCGCCACCGCCCTGGGGACACTGCCCGACGCAGCACTGGCCGCCGGCTTCATCGAAGATTCCAAGGCGACCCTGAACCTGCGCAACTTCTACATCAACCGCAACTTCGTCGACCCGAGCAACCCGCAAAGCAAGGCCGAGGAATGGACCCAAAGCTTCATCCTCGACGCCCGCTCGGGATTCACCGAGGGGCCGATCGGCTTCGGTGTGGATGTGCTGGGGTTGTGGTCGGTCAAGCTCGACGGTGGTGGCGGCACTTATGGCACGGCCCTGCTGCCACGCCATGACGACGGCCGCCCGGCAGACGATTTCGGACGCCTGGCCGTGGCAGGTAAAGCGCGCATCTCCAAGACCGAGCTGAAGATCGGCGAGTGGATGCCGGTACTGCCGATCCTGCGCTCCGACGATGGCCGCTCGCTGCCGCAGACCTTCCGTGGGGGTCAGGTGACGTCCAGCGAGATCGCCGGTCTGACGCTCTACGGCGGGCAGTTCCGCGGCAACAGCCCGCGCAACGATGCGAGCATGGAGGACATGAGTTTCGGCCGTGGGGTGTCCGACCGCTTCAACTTCGTCGGCGGCGAGTACAGCTTCAACGACAAGCGCACCCTGGTCGGGCTCTGGAATGCCCAACTCAAGGATGTCTACCAGCAGCAGTACCTGCAACTGAGCCACAGCCAGCCACTGGGCGACTGGACCCTGGGCGCCAACCTCGGCTACTTCCAGGGCGAGGACGACGGCGCCGAACGCGCCGGCAAGCTGGACAACAAGACCTACTCGGGCATGTTCTCGGCGCGCTATGCCGGCCATACCTTCTGGGTCGGCCTGCAGAAGGTCAGCGGCGATACCTGGATGCGGGTCAACGGTACCAGCGGCGGCACCCTGGCCAACGACAGCTACAACGCCAGCTTCGACAACGCCAACGAACGCTCCTGGCAGGTGCGCCACGACTTCAACTTCGTCACCGTCGGCATCCCCGGCCTGAGCATGATGAACCGCTACATCAGCGGCCGCGATGTGCACAGCGGCGCGGTGAGCGATGGCAAGGAATGGGTGCGTGAATCGGAACTGGCCTACGTGATCCAGAGCGGCCCGTTCAAGGATCTCAGCGTGAAGTGGCGCAACTCCAATATCCGCCGCAGCTTCAGCAATAACGAGTTCGACGAGAACCGGCTGATCTTCAACTATCCGCTGTCGATCCTGTAAAGCGATGCCATCCATGCATTGACAAGCCGCGAATTCGCTGTCGATAATCGACCCATGTCGTACGACAACCTACAACAATCAACGACAAGAGCTGGCCATGACCACTACTCCCTTCAAACGCCTGCTGCTCACCGGAGCGGCAGGCGGCCTGGGCAAGGTGCTTCGCGAACGCCTCAAAGGCAGCGCCGAAGTCCTGCGCCTTTCCGATATCGCTCCAATGGCACCTGCTGCCGGTCCGTATGAAGAAGTGATCACCTGCGACCTGGCCGACAAGGCTGCGGTACACGCGCTGGTCGAAGGCGTCGATGCCATCCTGCATTTTGGCGGGGTGTCCACCGAGCACAGTTTCGAGGATATCCTCGGCCCCAATATCTGCGGGGTGTTCCACATCTACGAAGCGGCGCGCAAGCACGGGGTAAAACGCGTGGTCTTCGCCAGTTCCAACCACGTGATCGGTTTCTACCGTCAGGACGAGCGGCTCGATGCCCACTCCCCTCGCCGCCCCGATGGCTACTACGGCTTGTCCAAGAGCTACGGCGAGGACCTGGCCAGCTTCTACTTCGACCGCTACGGCATCGAGACCGTCAGCATCCGTATCGGCTCGTCCTTCCCGCAACCGCAGAACCCGCGAATGCTCTGCACCTGGCTGAGCTACGACGACCTGCTGCAACTCATCGAACGCAGCCTGCGCACCCCTGACGTCGGCCACACCGTGGTCTATGGCGCCTCCGACAACCGCACCGTCTGGTGGGACAACCGCCACGCCGAACACCTGGGCTACCAGCCCAAGGACAGTTCGGAGGTGTTCCGCGCCGACGTCGAATCAAGGCCCGCGCCTCCCGCCGACGATCCAAGCATGGTCTACCAGGGCGGCGCCTTCGTCGCTGCCGGCCCCTTCGACTGACCGCCACTGCGTGCAAGGAGCAGCACCATGCAGCACTGTGAACTGATCGTCGACGCGCGCAACGCCACCGGGGAAAGCCCGGTGTGGCATGCCGGCGAGCAGGCCCTGTACTGGGTCGATATTCCCGCCCGCCAACTGCACCGCTGGCGCCTGGCCGATGGCAACCACGACGTCTGGCAGGGCGATGAAATGCTGGCCTGCATCGCCCATGGCGCACAGGGCTGGGTCGGGGCGATGGAGAGCGGCCTGTTCACCCTCGACCCGACCGAGGATGGGCGCCTGCTCGGCACCCGCCTGGCCAGCGTCGAGCACGCCCGCGAAGGGATGCGCTTCAACGACGGGCGCTGCGACCGCCAGGGCCGTTTCTGGGCCGGCACCATGCTGATGGACATGCAGCAGGGCGCCCAGGTCGGCGCGCTGTACCGATACGACGGCCAGCGTCTGCACCGCCAACTCGAGGGCATGATCGTGCCCAACGGCCTGGCCTTCAGCCCGGACGGCACGCGCATGTACCTGTCCGACTCGCACCCGACGGTGCAGGCGATCTGGTCGTTCGACTACGACATCGACAGTGGCACGCCCCATAACCGGCAGCTGTTCGTCGACATGCGCGAGCATCCCGGCCGCCCCGATGGCGCGGCTGTCGATCAGGACGGCTGCTACTGGATCTGCGGCAACGACGAAGGCGTGATCCACCGCTTCACCCCGCACGGCCGCCTGGACCGCTCGCTGCGCGTGCCGGTGAAGAAGCCGGCAATGTGCGCCTTCGGTGGCACCCACCTCGATACCTTGTTCGTCACCTCGATCCGCCCCGGCGGCATCGACCTCGCCGACCAGCCCCTGGCCGGCGGCGTGTTCGCCCTGAACCCCGGCGTCACGGGCCTGGAGGAAACACCCTGGCAGGGCTGAGCGCCCACCTCACCAACACCTGCACGACCGAAACCAGATAATAAAAACCACGGAGTTTCATCATGACCTTCAAACGCACGTTGCTTCTTGCCGCCCTCCCCTTGGCCCTCGGTCTGTCCAGTGCCGCCAGCGCATTGGACATCAAGTTCGCCGAGATCCACCCAGCCGGCTACCCGACCGTGGTCGCCGAGCAGAACATGGGCAAGAAACTCGAACAGGCCAGCAATGGCGATATCACCTTCAAGATGTTCGCCGGCGGGGTGCTCGGCTCGGAAAAGGAAGTCATCGAGCAGGCGCAGATCGGCGCGGTGCAGATGACCCGCGTGAGCCTGGGCATCGTCGGCCCGGTGGTGCCGGATGTGAACGTGTTCAACATGCCATTCGTGTTCCGCGACCAGGCGCACATGCGCAAGATCATCGATGGCGAGATCGGCCAGGAGATTCTCGACAAGATCACCAACTCCGAATTCAACCTGGTGGCCCTGGCCTGGATGGATGGCGGCTCGCGCAGCATCTACACCAAGAAGCCGGTGCGCAGCATCGATGACCTCAAGGGCATGAAGATCCGCGTGCAGGGCAACCCGCTGTTCATCGACATGATCAACGCCATGGGTGGCAACGGCATCGCCATGGACACCGGCGAGATCTTCAGCGCCCTGCAGACCGGGGTGATCGACGGCGCCGAGAACAACCCGCCGACCTTGCTCGAGCACAACCACTACCAGAGCGCCAAGTACTTCACCCTGACCAACCACCTGATCCTGCCGGAGCCGGTGGTGATGTCCAAGACCACCTGGAACAAGCTCACGGCCGACCAGCAGGCGCTGGTGAAGAAGGTCGCACGTGAAGCACAGATGGAAGAGCGCGAACTGTGGGACGCCAAGTCTGCCGCCAGCGAACAGAAGCTCAAGGCCGCGGGTGTCGAGTTCATCGCCGTGGACACCAAGCCGTTCTATGACGCCACCGCCCCGGTGCGCGAAAAATACGGTGCGCAGTACGCCGACCTGATGAAGCGTATCGACGCGGTCGAGTAAGCCATTTCTTCCAGACGACCCCGGCAGCACGGTGCCCGCCGTGCCGCCGCCTTGGTGATGCCCATGAAAACGTTTTTCCTGCGCCTGAACGACAGGCTCTACAGCAGCTGCATCTGGATCGCTGGCCTGTCGATCCTGACCATGTCGCTGATCATTCCCTGGGGCATCTTCGCCCGTTACGTACTCGGCACCGGCTCCAGTTGGCCGGAGCCGGTCGCGATCCTGCTGATGGTGGTGTTCACCTTCGTCGGCGCCGCCGCCAGCTACCGCGCCGGCGCGCACATGGCGGTGGCGATGCTCACCGATCGCATGCCCGCGCCACTGCGCCAGCTGGTTGGCGTGCTGGTGCAGGTGCTGATGATCGTGGTGTGCCTGTTCATGACCTGGTACGGCACCAAGCTGTGCATCACGACGTGGAACCAGTTTCTGGCCTCGCTGCCGGGTGTGCGGGTGGGCATGACCTATGCGCCGATCCCGGTGGGCGGCGTGCTGACCTTGATCTTCGTGCTGGAAAAACTCGTGCTGGGCGATCAGAGCAACCGCAAGGTGGTGCGCTTCGACCTGGTGGAAGAAAGCGAAGGAGCGGCATAAATGGATGCGTTCATTCTGTTGGGCAGTTTCATCGCGCTCATCCTGCTGGGCATGCCGGTGGCTTATGCCCTGGGGCTCTCTGCACTGATCGGTGCCTGGTGGATCGACATTCCGCTGCAGGCGATGATGATCCAGGTGGCGAGCGGGGTTAACAAGTTCTCGCTGCTGGCCATTCCGTTCTTCGTGCTGGCCGGTGCGATCATGGCCGAGGGCGGCATGTCGCGGCGCCTGGTGGCCTTCGCCGGGGTGCTGGTGGGCTTCGTGCGTGGCGGGCTGTCGCTGGTCAACATCATGGCCTCGACCTTCTTCGGCGCGATTTCCGGCTCCTCGGTGGCCGACACGGCCTCGGTCGGCTCGGTGCTGATCCCGGAGATGGAGCGCAAGGGCTATCCGCGTGAATTCTCCACGGCGGTGACCGTCAGCGGCTCGGTGCAGGCACTGCTCACCCCACCAAGCCACAACTCGGTGCTCTATTCGCTGGCCGCAGGCGGCACGGTATCGATCGCCTCGCTGTTCATGGCCGGAGTGATGCCTGGCCTGCTGCTCAGCGCGGTGATGATGGGCCTGTGCCTGTTGTTCGCCAAGAAGCGCAACTACCCCAAGGGCGAAGTGATCCCGATGCGCCAGGCGCTGAAGATCGCCGGTGAAGCGCTTTGGGGTCTGATGGCCATGGTGATCATCCTCGGCGGGATTCTCTCGGGCGTGTTCACCGCCACCGAGTCGGCGGCCGTGGCGGTGGTATGGTCGTTCTTCGTGACCATGTTCATCTACCGCGACTACAAATGGCGCGACCTGCCCAAGCTGATGCATCGCACGGTGCGGACCATCTCCATCGTGATGATCCTGATCGGCTTCGCAGCCAGCTTCGGCTATGTGATGACGCTGATGCAGATCCCGTCGAAGATCACCACGGCATTCCTGACCCTGTCGGACAACCGCTACGTGATCCTGATGTGCATCAACTTCATGCTCCTGATGCTAGGCACGGTGATGGACATGGCGCCGCTGATCCTGATCCTCACCCCGATCCTGCTGCCGGTGATCACCGGCATCGGCGTGGACCCGGTGCACTTCGGCATGATCATGCTGGTCAACCTCGGTATCGGCCTGATCACCCCGCCGGTGGGGGCGGTACTGTTCGTCGGCTCGGCGATCGGCAAGGTCAGTATCGAGTCGACGGTCAAGGCGCTGCTGCCGTTCTACCTGGCGCTGTTCCTGGTGCTGATGGCGGTGACCTACATCCCTGCCATCTCGCTGTGGTTGCCAAGCGTGGTGCTGTAAGTTCGCGGACAGCCGCTCTATCCCGGTGTGAGCGGCGGTTCGGCGCCCCGACTTGTCCCGCGATCACCGGCAGAGCGGGTGCCATGCAGTGCGGTGTCCTTGGCGTAGGCCCCCGCTTCTGCAAGCCCCCACTGTCGACCTCTTTTGCAAATGGACCCTGCACATGGCTGTTCCCGCGTCACCTTCCCTCTTCCCACGCAAGCTGGCCATCGCCCTCCTGGCGCTGCTGGCCTGCTCGTTCGCCGGCAACCATATCGCCGCACGCATCGCCTTCGATGACGGCACCGGCGTGCTGCTGGCGATCCTCTGCCGCTCGGGCATCACCTTCCTGGCCCTGGCCAGCCTCGTGCTCTGGCAACGCCAGGCCCTGGGGCTGCCCAGCGGCACCCGGCGCTGGCAATTGCTGCTGGGGCTGCTGATCGCCACCCAGAGCCTGTGCCTGTACTCGGCGGTGGCGCGCATCCCGGTGGCGTTGGCACTGCTGGTGGGCAACACCTTCCCGATCCTGCTGGCACTGCTCAACTGGGCGCTCAACGGCGTACGTCCAACCGGGCGCACAGTGATGTTCATGGCCCTGATCCTCTGCGGCCTGGTGCTGGCCCTGGATGTGCCGGGACGCCTGGCCGACAGTGGCACGAGCAATCCGCACTGGACCCTCGGGGTCAGCCTCGCCTTCTGCGCCGCCTGCGTATTCGCCTGTGCGTTGTGGATCACCGACAACAAGCTGGCCGCTGTGCATGGCCCGGTCCGCAGCCTGCTGACCTTGCTGATCGTGTTCACCAGCATGCTGGTGGCAGGCGCTGGTGGTTGGGTGCCGGCGGGGCTGTCGTTGCCGGGCAGCGCAGGAGGATGGATGGCCCTGGCCAGCCTGGTGGTGCTGTACGGGGTGGCATTCACCCTGCTGTTCGTTTGCGTGCCACGGCTGAACATGGCGCAGAACGCGCCAGTGATGAACATCGAACCGATCGCCACCCTGCTGCTGGGATGGGCCCTGCTCGACCAACAGTTGAGCGGCCTGCAACTGCTCGGGGGGGCGGTGGTGGTCAGTGGCATCGTGCTGCTGACGTACCGCCGTCAGCCCGCGGCGAAATGATCACGGCCCTGCCGGAGAACAGCGCAATGACCGAACTGCACCTGCAAGACCGCCTGACCCGCCTCACCCTGGCCCCCGCGCTGGGCGCCAGCCTGGTCAACTGGCAGGTCAAGGCCACCGGCCAGGCGTTGTTGCGCCACAGCGACGCCGCAGCACGCGCCAGCGGCTCACCCCGGCGCCTGGCCTGCTATCCGCTGGTGCCCTGGTCCAATCGCATCGCCGCTGGCGGCTTCGCCCGCCCGGACGGCTGGCAGACCCTGACCGCGAACACCGACCACGATCCCTACCCGATCCACGGCAGCGCCTGGCAGCAACCGTGGCGCGTGGAGCACCACAGCCAGCGGCGAGCACGTCTGATCCTCGACAGTCAGCAGCCCTTCGCCTACCAGGCAATGCTGGATGTGCACTTGCACGAGGGGCGTCTTGACCTGGAGCTGCACGTCACTCACCTTGCCGCTCAGGCGACCTGGCACGGGCTGGGCCTGCATCCGTACTTTCCGCGGTATCCGGACACCCGCCTGCAGGCGTCCGCCAGCCAGGTGTGGCTTGGCGAGACCGGTGAGCTGCCATCACGGCTGGCGCCCATTCCGCAGGCCTGGCGCTTCGACAGCGCCAGCCACCTGCCACCGACTCAGATCGATCACGCCTTCGCAGGCTGGACAGGCACGTGCACCATCGAACAACCCGACGCGGGTTATCGCCTGGAATGCCAGGCCACCGGCGCCGAGCACTTTCTGTTGTTCTGTCCGCAGGATCGCGACTTCTTCTGCTTCGAGCCGGTCAGCCACCCGATCAACGCCCATCACCTGCCCGGGCGCCCGGGGCTGCGCTTGCTGCAACAGGGCGAGCAGACCAGCCTGGGGTTGCGCCTGCGTTATCTGCCAGGCTGACGGACAGTCAGTCCAGGCCCTTGGCGCGCACGTCGGCGGCGAGCATGTCGATGAACGCGCGCACCTTGGCCGAGCCGTACTTGCTCTCGCGGTGCAGGATATGGATGGGCCAGGGCGCCTCCTCGAAATCGGCGAGCACCACCTGCAGGCGACCGCTGGCGACCTCCTCGACCACTTGGTAAGACAGCAGCCGGGCGATACCCAGGCCTGCGCATGCTGCGGCAATGGCACCGTCGTTACTGGTCACGGTCAGGCGCGGCTTCATGCGCACCATGGTCGGCTCGTCGGTCAGCCCGAAGCGCCAGCCTGCACGTGGCGACAGGTTGGTGGTGGCGATCACCACATGCTCGTGCAGTTCGGAGGGGTGAGTCGGTACGCCGTGCCTGGCAAGGTAATCGGGCGAGGCGCAGAGCATGCGCCTGACCTTGCCCACACGCAGGGCCTTGAGCCCGGAGTCGGGCAACTGGCCGATGCGCACTGCCACATCCATGCCCTCCTCGACCATGTTCACCACCCGATCGAGGAAGTAGGCCGACACGTCAACCTCAGGGTACTGCTGCAGGTAACGCACGATGCTGGGCATGACGAACTTCTTGCCGAACAGGATCGGCGCGGTCACCGCCAGTTCGCCCTTGGGCGTGGCGTTGACACCGGCAGCCGCCTCGTTGGCCTCGGCGATACTGGCGAGGATGCTGCGGCAGTCTTCCAGATAACGGCCACCGGCCTCGGTAAGGCGCACGCTGCGGGTGGTGCGCAGCAGCAGCTTGACCCCCAGGCGCTCTTCGAGGGCGCTGACCGCACGGGTCACCGCAGCGGGCGACATGTCCAGCCGCCGTGCCGCGCCAGCGAAGCTTTCCAGCTCGCCGACGGCGACGAATACCTTCATCAGGTGGATGTGGTCCATGCCCTGCCCTTCTGCCTGGAAACGATGTGCGATTATTTCAGCAGCCGGGGCGAATGAGTAGGTCGGGATGAGTGATGACCTGCGGCAGCAGGTAACTGGCCTCACACTCTGCAGCACAGGGCAGCGCCGGGACATCGAGCGTGTCGATATCAGGGCAGCTGTCCCCAGGCCACGCGGCATACGGCTCGAGCGGTTCGACGACGTTCATCACTCATCTCCTGTCGCGTGGATCAGGCCTCGGCCTGCAGCCCTACCGCAGTGCGCGGCATCGCCACGAAACCGTCCAGTGCCTCGATCCGTGCCAGCCACGCTCGCACATTCGGGTAGGCCTCCAGCGACACGTTGCCTTCCGGCGCATGGGCGATATAGGAGTAGTTGGCGACGTCGGCGATGCTCGGCTCGCTGCCGGTGAGGAACGGCGTCTTGCCGAGCTCAGCGTCCAGCACCTTGAGCAGGTTGTGGGCACGACCGATGACTTCGTCGGCATTGAAGCCTGCACCGAACACGGTGATCAGCCGGGCAGCGGCAGGTCCGAAGGCGACGGGGCCGGCGGCGATGGACAGCCAGCGTTGTACACGGGCTTCACCGGCAGCGTCCTGGGGCAACCAGCGGCCCTGCCCATAGGTTTTGGCCAGGTAGACGAGGATGGCGTTGGAGTCGCCGATGACGGTGCCGTTGTCGTCGATCACAGGCACCTGCCCGAACGGGTTGAGGGCCAGGAACTCAGGCTTTTTCTGCTCGCCCTTGGCCAGGTCGACGAAGATGACTTCCGGCTGCACCTTGAGCAGCGACAGCATCAGCAGGGCGCGATGAGCGTGGCCGGACTTGGGGAAGTGATAGAGCTTGATAGGGTTGGACATGGTCTGGACTCCGGTTCAAAGGGTTGAGGTCTGAGCGCCGGTATCCAAGAGTGGCGCTGCTGGAGTGAATCCTGCACCTGTTCGCCGTTCAACAGAATCCGCGTGGCCAGCAATCCATAATTTCGCTGATCGGAATAATACAAGCTCTGCGCTGCCTAAAACCCGGTGGGAGCGGGCTTGCCCGCGAAGCAGCCGCGGCAATACATGTCAGCGGTAGCAGGTCGATGGCCACCGGTTGCGCTGAGTCTCGACTTCGCCATGAAGCGCCAGTGATCAGTTGCGTATCAGCTTCTGATAGCGATACAGACCGCGGGCCGCCTCGATCACGCCTGGCACGCAGGCCTGATGTTCGTCGAAGCTCATCGCATCGAGCAGCTCGAAATTGTCTTCCAGGCCATGCAGGGAAATGGCCTTGAGCAGGGCGTCCTGCTGCGCTGGCAACTCGCTCCACTCGGCAACCTGGGTGCCGCGCATGTAGCCGAAACACCACTCTTCGAGAATGATCGCTGGCCCTTCCTCGCCCTCGCTTTCCTCGAACAGCGGCTCGAAGCCGTCGAGGTTCTCGGCCAACTGCTCGGCGACCTGGTCGGCGTAGCGCAGCATCAGCGCAGTGTAGGCTTCCTCGTGGGCGGGCTTCTTGAACTTGGGCACCTTTCCGCCGGCAACGGCTGGCAGCCATTGCTCGGGATTTACGCTGACAGGGGAGCTGGCCAGCGCAGTAAAGAAACCGTTGAGCTCGGCGAGGTTGAGTACCGAGTAATCGTTGCCGTAGGTGATCAGGAGGTCTTCGAGGCGGTGGAGTTCTTTTTCGCTGAGCGGCGGGAGCATGGTGCGGGTGTCCTGTAAAGCGGATGTGCGTGCACCCTAGCACAGGGAAAAATAAGGTGAAGCGTTTGTTGCCCACCACAATGCAATCGCGGGCAAGCCCGCTTCCCCAACCTGCTGGGAAGCCGACTTGCCCGCGAAGACACCTCAGGCCTTACACCGCCAGCGCGCGCTCACGCAGCTCGCTGTTGAGGATGCGGTCGTTCTCGCTGTAGTCGACCGGGCAGTCGATCACATGCACGCCTGGGGTCTTGATGCAGTGCTCGAGCAGCGGCAGCAGGCCTTCGGCGCTTTCCACGCGGTGGCCATTGGCGCCGTAGGCTTCGGCGTACTTGACGAAGTCCGGGTTGCCGTAGTCCAGGCCGAAGTCGGTGAAGCCCATGTTGGCCTGCTTCCAGCGGATCATGCCGTAGCCGTCGTCACGCAGGATTACCACGGTGATGTGCATGCCCAGACGTACCGCGGTTTCCAGCTCCTGGCTGTTCATCATGAAGCCACCGTCGCCGCACACCGAGATCACCGGGCGTTCCGGGTACACCAGGTGCGAAGCCATGGCCGACGGCAGACCGGCGCCCATGGTCGCCAGGGCGTTGTCCAGCAGCACGGTGTTGGGCTTGTGCGCCTTGTAGTTGCGGGCGAACCAGATCTTGTAGATGCCGTTGTCCAGCGCGACGATGCCTTCGGAGGGCAGCACGCGACGGATGTCGGCAACCAGGCGCTGCGGGTAGACCGGGAAGCGGTCGTCGTCGGCACCTTCGGCGATCTGCGCCTCGTTGGCTTCACGGATCGCCATCAGGCGAGTGAAGTCCCAGTGCGAGGTGTCGGTCAGCGCTTCACTGATCTGCCACACGGCGTTGGCGATGTCGCCGATCACTTCGACCTGTGGGAAGTACACGGCATCGACTTCGGCGGAGCGGAAGCTGATGTGAATGACCTCGGTGCCGCCACGGACCATGAAGAACGGCGGCTTCTCGATCACGTCGTGGCCGATGTTGATGATCAGGTCAGCGGCTTCGACAGCGCGGTGTACGAAGTCACCGGACGACAGCGCCGCGTTGCCCAGGAAGCGCGGGTGGCGCTCGTCGACCACGCCTTTACCCATCTGCGTGGTGATGAACGGGATGCCGGTCTTGTCGATCAGTTGCTTGAGGACCTTGGCGGTCATCTTACGGTTGGCACCGGCACCGATTACCAGAATCGGGTTGCGGGCGTTCTGCAGTTTCTGCACGGCGGCTTCGATGGCCACGTGCTCGGCCAACGGGCGGCGGTGCAGGCTGCGCGGGATCGGCAGCGCGTCGGTCTGCTCGGCAGCGATGTCTTCAGGCAGTTCCAGGTGCACGGCACCGGGCTTTTCTTCCTCGGCCAGGCGGAAGGCTTCACGCATGCGCGCCGGGATGTTGTCGGCCGAGGCGAACTGGTGGGTGTACTTGGTGATGGGGTCCATCATGCCGCACACGTCGATGATCTGGAAGCGGCCCTGCTTGGACTTCTTGATCGGCTTCTGGCCGGTAATCATCATCATCGGCATGCCGCCCAGGTAGGCGTAGGCACTGGCGGTCACCAGGTTGGTCGCACCAGGGCCCAGGGTCGACAGGCTGACGCCGGTCTTGCCGGTCAGGCGACCATAGGTGGCGGCCATGAAGCCTGCGGATTGCTCGTGGCGGGTCAGTACCAGCTTGATCTTCGACTTGCGCAGGGATTCGAGCAGGTCGAGGTTCTCCTCGCCGGGAATGCCGAATACATACTCGACACCTTCGTTTTCCAGGCATTGCACAACGACATCGGCGGCCTTGGCCATCTTGCTTGTTACCTCAATTGATTGGACGTGGGTGGAGTCCAGGGACGGTCAGCGCGGTGCGCTGACATCGGTCTGTCCGGTGGCCAGCAAAGCCCCCCGAACAAAGCCTTGACGCAGGCAACGCTCGACAAAGTCACGTACGAATGCAGCCGAATTGTCGCAGCCCCTCGGAACAGCCATGGCCTGACGGATCGCGGTGAACGCACCGTCGAGCACACGGTAGCGTGAATCAGTGTCGGCGACCTTCTGCAAAGGCTGGCGCACACCCGCGGCGGCGTCGAGGTTTTCTTCGACAAACAGATCGACGGCTGCGGCGGAGGTGTCGGCGCGGCACAGTTCGGCATGCTGCAAGGTGCGGCTGAGGTAGAGGTCGTAGGCCGCGCCTTTGCCGACGGCCAGGCGCAAGCCGGTTTGGTCGAGTTCGTCGACGTGCTGGAAGGGGGCGTCTTTCCTGACCAGGTAGGTGCCCTCGATCAGCACGTAGGGCTCGCTGAAGGCGATCTGCGCCTCGCGCACCGGTTCGATGGCGAGGAAAGCCAAGGTCCAGGCGCCCTCCTCCAGCGCGGCGAATACCTTGCCCGCAGCGTCGAAGGTGCGCATCTCAAGGCACACGCCCAGTTCTTCAGCCAACTGCCTGGCCAGGGCGACCGAGACGCCCTGGGGCTCGCCATCAGGGCCGCGTTGGGCGAGGACCGGGTTGCCGTAGTTGATGGCAGCACGCAGGACGCCATCGGGGGCGAGTTCTTCGAGGACGGCCTTGGGGATAGTGAGAGTCATTGGAACTCCGCTGGGCTATGAATGGGACTGATGATTACAGCGACTGGCTGTGGGACCGGGCTTGCCCGCGAAAAGGCCCTCACCGATCCAGGAATCAGCTCAGGCAGAAAAGACCATGCACACCGGGCTGCCGGTGGACACCGAGAAACCGGTCTGGCGCAACCTCCCCTGCTCGGGATCGACGGCGAAAGCCACGATGCTGTCACTGTCTTCGTTGAGCGCGAAGAGGAACCGCTGATTGGGAGTGAGGGCGAAGAAGCGTGGGGTCTTGCCGCCACTGGGCTGCACTTCGATCAGGCTCAGCAGGCCGCTGGCGACATCGACCGCATACACGGCAAGGCTGTCATAGCCGCGGTTGGAGGCGTAGACGAAGCGACCGCTGCAATCGATCTCGATCTCCGAGGCACGGCTGTTGCCGGTGTAGCTCGACGGAAGCGACGGGAGTATCTGCAACGGCTGCAGTGCCCCGTTGTGGGGGTCGAAGCGGTAGGTGGTGACGGTCGAATCCAATTCATTGATCACATAGGCGAACGGCGCCTTCGGGTGCAGCGCGACATGACGCGGTCCGGCACCTTCGCGGGTAGTGACGAAAGGCTGCTCGGCGGGATGCAGCCGGCCGTTGTCGAAGCGAAAACTGAATATCCGATCCAGCCCCTTGTCCGGCACCAGGACGAACTGGCCCGAGGCATCGAAGAGGTTGAAGTGCGGCTTGGCAAAGGGCTGCTCGATACGATGCGGGCCGATCGGGCCCTCGAGCTCGAGCAACTGGTTGAGGGTGCCGAGGCGGCCGTCCTGTTCGACATTGAGCACGGCAAGCGTGCCCGTGATGTGGTTAGAGACCACCAGGAAGCGCTCGCTCGGGTCCAGTGCCAGGTGCACCGGATTCTTGCCTTCGCAGCGCTGCCGGTTGAGGAACGTGAGTCGACCAGTGGCCTTGTCGACGGTGAAGGCGCTGACCTCGTCGAGGTCGCCATGCACCGTATAGAGCCGGTCCCCAGCTCGATTCAGCGCCAGGAAGGACGGGTTGACCAGGTCGCCGACGACCTGGACCTGCTCCAGGCTGCCGTTGCCCTGATCGAGGCGGTACACGGTGATGCCATCGCCGCGGGCGTTGCGCTCCCGGGTGGTGCGCGAACCGACATAGGCGTACATAGGGGTCATTCTCCCAGTTGCGGATAGGTGGATCACCTGGCTGGCTGCCCATGGTCAGTGACGCGGAGCTGCCAGGCAAGTCCGCGCCCTGTTCAACCGTTCGTGCCGGGGCCTCAGCCGCGGGTGCGTTGCACCACCTTGCGGATGACGTAGGGCAGCACACCGCCATTGCTGAGGTAGCGGATCTCCTGCTGCGAGTCGAACCGTGCGATGAGCTCGGCCTCATCGACACCGCCATCGACGCGGCGCACCTGCAGGCGGATACGGTTGTCACCGACCCTCAGTTCGTCGAGGCCGATGAAGTCGAACTGCTCGCTGCCGTCGAGCTGCAGGTCTTCGACACCCCGCCCTGCCGGGAACAGCAACGGCAGCACACCCATGCCGATCAAGTTGCTGCGGTGGATACGCTCGATGCTGCGCGCCACCACGGCTCGCACGCCGAGCAATGCCTGGGCCTTGGCCGCCCAATCGCGACTGGAGCCCGCGCCGTAGTTGATACCGGCGAACACCACCATGGGGGTACCGGCATAGCTCTGCGCGGCTTCGTAAAGCGGCAGGCACTGACTGTGGTCGGCATTCCAGGCCCAGGCGCCGACGCCTGGGTGGGTGTCACCGAGCAGACGGTTTTTCACCGACGTGTTGGTGAAGGCACCGCGCAGCATGACTTCGTGGTTGCTGCGCCGGGTCGAATACTGATTGAGGTCCTGTGGTTGTTCGCCGCGAGCCAGCAGCCACTGGCCAGCCAGGCTACTGGCGGGAATGGCGCCGGCCGGAGAGATATGGTCGGTGGTGACGTTGTCCCCCAGCACTATCAACGTGCGGGCGTTCTCGATTGCCAGGCTCGCCTTGGGTTCGGCCTGGATATCGGCCAGGTACTGCGGGCGGCGCAGGTAGGTCGAGCGCGCATCCCAGGGGAACTGCACGCTGCCCTCGGCCGAAAGGGCCTGCCAATGATGGGTGCCGTCCCACACCGTGGCCAGGCGCTGCTGGAAGAACTCGGGCTTGACCACCTGGGCCACCAGCGCCTGCACTTCGTCATCGGGGGGCATCAGGTCGTGCAGGTGAACCGGGTTACCGGCGCTATCCTGACCGAGCGGTTCGCGGGTCAGGTCGATATCGATGCGCCCGGCAATGGCGAAGGCGATGCACAGTGCAGGCGACGCCAGGTAGCCTGCAGGTACCTTGGGGTTTACCCGACCTTCGAAGTTGCGGTTGCCCGAAAGCACCACCACCCCCTTCAGGCCTTGATCGGCAAAGGCCTCGACATGCGTCTCGAGCTTGCCGGAGTTGCCGATGCAGGTCATGCAGCCGAACCCGGCCAGGTCGAAGCCCAGGGCGGAGAAGTCCAGCAGCAAGTCGGCTTCGCTCAGGTAGTCAGCCACCACCTGCGAACCGGGCGACAGCGAGGTCTTCACCCAAGGCTTGCGCTTGAGCCCCAAGTGCCGCGCGCGACGGGCCAGCAGACCGGCCTGGATCATCTGCGCGGGGTTGGCGGTGTTGGTGCAACTGGTGATAGCCGAAAGCACCACCGCGCCATGGTCGATGGCCTCGCCGAAGCTGGGCTCGAGGTAGCGATTACCGATCAGCTCGCTTGCGCCCAGCACCTGTTCACGGAACGACTCACCGGCGCGCGACAGCGGCTGACGCTGGTGCGGCTGGTAGGGGCCTGCGACGCTGGGCTCGATGCTGGCAAGGTCGAGCTCGATCAGTTCGTCGAACTCAGGCTCCGGCAGGTCGTCGTGGCGATAGAGCCCCTGAACCTGCAGGTAGGTGGCGGCCTGCAGGCACAGCTCGGCGGAGCGACCGCTGAGCTTGAGGTAATCGAGGGTCTGGTCATCGAAGGGGAAGAACACCACGGTGGCACCATACTCGGGCGCCATGTTCGATACCGTGCCACGCGCAGCCCAGCCGAGGTTCGATAACCCCGGGCCAGTGAACTCGACGAACTTGCCCACCACCGAGCGCTGGCGCAGGATCTCGGCGACGTGCAGCGACAGGTCGGTGGCGGTCACCCCAGGGCGCAGGGCGTTGCTGACGCGAATACCGATAACCTGGGGGAAGTTGATCGGCACCGGCTCCCCCACCATCGCCGCCTGCCCTTCCAGGCCGCCGACACCCCAGCCGAGCACGCCGATGGCGTTGATCATCGGCGTGTGGCTGTCGGTGGCGACCATGTCGTCAGGGTGCAGCAAACGCTGCCCCTCGGCGGTGCGGGTTTCCCACACCACCTTGGCCAGGGCCTCCATGTTCATCTGGTGGATGATGCCTGTACCCGGTGGAATGACAGCGAAATTGTCCAGGCTCTTCTGCGCCCATTTGATGAAGCGATAGCGCTCGCTGTTGCGACGAAAATCGATCTCGAGGTTCTGCTCCACCGCATCGGCTTCTGCGTAGTGTTCGACGATCACCGAATGGTCGATGGTCAGCACCGCAGGAATCAGCGGGTTCATCGCCGCCGGGTCACCGCCGAGCTCGGCGACCACATCACGCATTCCAGCAAAATCGGCCAAGGCCGGCAGGCACGTGGTGTCGTGAAACATCAGGCGGTTGGGCTGAAATGGCACCTCGCAGTCAGGGCCATCGCCGATGGCGCGGGCAAGCACGGCGTCCAGCGCCTCGGGAGCGCAGCGCGCCACGTTCTCAAGAAGGATGCGGATGGCGTAGGGCAGGCGTTGCAATTGGGTGGGAGCCAGCAGTTTCTTGAGATCGAGGTAGGTGAAGTGATCCTGGTCGATCTGCAGGGGGCTCATCAGGTGGGCATTGTCGATCATGCGTGTCGCTCGGCTTCTTGTCGTTGTCATGTCGTCGTCCAGGCGACGACGCTGCAGGTCGGCCAATGCTAGGCGCTGGAGCGCGGAGTGAAAATTGATCGATTGCCACGTCAGCGTTCTCCATCGGAGAACGCTCGAAGGGATGTTATGGCTGGGTGGGTGCGCGCAGGTGATCGATGAAGGTCTTGAGCGTCGGCGAGGCGACCTCGTACTTCTTGAATACCAGCAGCAATGAACGATGGGCCCAGGGCTCCGACAAGGTCACACGCTTGAGGCGATGGCTGCGCACGTAGGGCTCAACCGCGCTACGCGGCAGAACGGTAATACCTAGGCCATTGGCGACCATGCGACACATGCAGTCGAAGCTGCTGATACGGATGCGTAGCTTGAGCGGTTGCCCCATTGTTTTGGCCTGTTCGGTGAGCAGGCCGTGCAGGGTACTGTCCAGGTGCGGGCCGACGAACTCATACGCCAGCACCTCGCTGAAGTGCACGGTGCGGCGCTTGGCCAGATCGTGTTCTGCCGGCACCACCAACACCAATTCATCGTGCCGGTAAGGCAGGGTTTCAAGCCCCAGAGGGGCGGTGTGCGAGGAGATGATACCGAGGTCGGCGTGATCGTCGGCGACAGCCCGGACGACCGCCGAGCCAATACCTTCCTCGATATCGAACTTGATCTGTGGGTAACGCTGGGCGAAGCCAGCCATGTCCTGGGGCAGGAACTGCGACAGCGCCGAAGTGATGGCGTGGATGCGGATATGACCCTTGACCCCTGCGGCGAACTCGCTGAGTTCGTTGTCCAGCTGTGCCATGGTCTGCTTGAGCTGACGGGCGTAATAGAGCAGGGACTGGCCGGCAGGCGTCAACTCGACACCGCGCGCGTTGCGAATCAGAAGCGGCGACCCGATCTGAGCCTCAAGTTCGCTGATGCGCTTGCTGATCGCCGAGACTGCCAGGTGCTTGATACCGGCAGCGCGCGTCAGATTACGCTCCTGGGCGACAGTGATGAACAGGTCCAGGCTGGTGAGGTCGTAGCGCATGCGGGCCGGGTCAGGGAGGAATAGAGGTGCACCATACCCTGTAGAGGCAGGCTTGTCCCGTGGCGTGCGCGGTGTCGGCGCGGGGGAGCGATGAGATCTGGCGAACGCCAGAAAGACAAAACCCCTACCTGCTCGCGCAGATAGGGGTTTTGCGAAATGAATCTTGACGATGACCTACTCTCACATGGGGAAACCCCACACTACCATCGGCGATGCATCGTTTCACTGCTGAGTTCGGGATGGGATCAGGTGGTTCCAATGCTCTATGGTCGTCAAGAAATTCGGTTGCCAGTGCGTCTTTGCAGACACGCCAGCCAATTCGGATATGTGATCTTTGTGGGTTGCTTCGAACTTTCGGTTCGTTTCGTCTTCACCACCACAATCTGCAAAGCAAATTGCTTGGGTGTTATATGGTCAAGCCTCACGGGCAATTAGTATTGGTTAGCTCAACGCCTCACAGCGCTTACACACCCAACCTATCAACGTCGTAGTCTTCGACGGCCCTTCAGGGGATTCAAGATCCCAGTGAGATCTCATCTTGAGGCAAGTTTCCCGCTTAGATGCTTTCAGCGGTTATCTCTTCCGAACATAGCTACCCGGCAATGCCACTGGCGTGACAACCGGAACACCAGAGGTTCGTCCACTCCGGTCCTCTCGTACTAGGAGCAGCCCCTCTCAAATCTCAAACGTCCACGGCAGATAGGGACCGAACTGTCTCACGACGTTCTAAACCCAGCTCGCGTACCACTTTAAATGGCGAACAGCCATACCCTTGGGACCGGCTTCAGCCCCAGGATGTGATGAGCCGACATCGAGGTGCCAAACACCGCCGTCGATATGAACTCTTGGGCGGTATCAGCCTGTTATCCCCGGAGTACCTTTTATCCGTTGAGCGATGGCCCTTCCATACAGAACCACCGGATCACTAAGACCTACTTTCGTACCTGCTCGACGTGTGTGTCTCGCAGTCAAGCGCGCTTTTGCCTTTATACTCTACGACCGATTTCCGACCGGTCTGAGCGCACCTTCGTACTCCTCCGTTACTCTTTGGGAGGAGACCGCCCCAGTCAAACTACCCACCATACACTGTCCTCGATCCGGATCACGGACCTGAGTTAGAACCTCAAGGTTGCCAGGGTGGTATTTCAAGGATGGCTCCATGAGAACTGGCGTCCCCACTTCAAAGCCTCCCACCTATCCTACACAAGCAAGCTCAAAGTCCAGTGCAAAGCTATAGTAAAGGTTCACGGGGTCTTTCCGTCTAGCCGCGGATACACTGCATCTTCACAGCGATTTCAATTTCACTGAGTCTCGGGTGGAGACAGCGCCGCCATCGTTACGCCATTCGTGCAGGTCGGAACTTACCCGACAAGGAATTTCGCTACCTTAGGACCGTTATAGTTACGGCCGCCGTTTACCGGGGCTTCGATCAAGAGCTTCGCTTGCGCTAACCCCATCAATTAACCTTCCGGCACCGGGCAGGCGTCACACCCTATACGTCCACTTTCGTGTTTGCAGAGTGCTGTGTTTTTAATAAACAGTCGCAGCGGCCTGGTATCTTCGACCGGCATGGGCTTACGGAGCAAGTCCTTCACCCTCGCCGGCGCACCTTCTCCCGAAGTTACGGTGCCATTTTGCCTAGTTCCTTCACCCGAGTTCTCTCAAGCGCCTTGGTATTCTCTACCTAACCACCTGTGTCGGTTTGGGGTACGGTTCCCAGTTATCTGAAGCTTAGGAGCTTTTCTTGGAAGCATGGTATCAACCACTTCGCACTCTAAAGAGCGCTCGTCATCAGCTCTCGGCCTTGAAATCCCGGATTTGCCTAAGATTTCAGCCTACCACCTTAAACCTGGACAACCAACGCCAGGCTGGCCTAACCTTCTCCGTCCCTCCATCGCAATAACTGGAAGTACAGGAATATTAACCTGTTTTCCATCGACTACGCTTTTCAGCCTCGCCTTAGGGACCGACTAACCCTGCGTCGATTAACGTTGCGCAGGAAACCTTGGTCTTTCGGCGTGCGAGTTTTTCACTCGCATTGTCGTTACTCATGTCAGCATTCGCACTTCTGATACCTCCAGCAAGCTTCTCAACTCACCTTCACAGGCTTACAGAACGCTCCTCTACCGCATCACCAGAGGTGATACCCGTAGCTTCGGTGCATGGTTTGAGCCCCGTTACATCTTCCGCGCAGGCCGACTCGACTAGTGAGCTATTACGCTTTCTTTAAAGGGTGGCTGCTTCTAAGCCAACCTCCTAGCTGTCTAAGCCTTCCCACATCGTTTCCCACTTAACCATGACTTTGGGACCTTAGCTGACGGTCTGGGTTGTTTCCCTTTTCACGACGGACGTTAGCACCCGCCGTGTGTCTCCCATGCTCGGCACTTGCTGGTATTCGGAGTTTGCATCGGTTTGGTAAGTCGGGATGACCCCCTAGCCGAAACAGTGCTCTACCCCCAGCAGTGATACATGAGGCGCTACCTAAATAGCTTTCGAGGAGAACCAGCTATCTCCGAGCTTGATTAGCCTTTCACTCCGATCCACAGGTCATCCGCTAACTTTTCAACGGTAGTCGGTTCGGTCCTCCAGTCAGTGTTACCTAACCTTCAACCTGCCCATGGATAGATCGCCCGGTTTCGGGTCTATACCCAGCGACTAAAGCGCCCTATTAAGACTCGCTTTCGCTACGCCTCCCCTATTCGGTTAAGCTCGCCACTGAATATAAGTCGCTGACCCATTATACAAAAGGTACGCAGTCACCTAACAAAGTAGGCTCCCACTGCTTGTACGCATACGGTTTCAGGTTCTATTTCACTCCCCTCTCCGGGGTTCTTTTCGCCTTTCCCTCACGGTACTGGTTCACTATCGGTCAGTCAGTAGTATTTAGCCTTGGAGGATGGTCCCCCCATGTTCAGACAAAGTTTCTCGTGCTCCGTCCTACTCGATTTCATTGAAAAGAGACTTTCGTGTACGGGGCTATCACCCACTATGGCCGCACTTTCCAGAGCGTTCCACTAATCTCAAATCAACTTAAGGGCTGGTCCCCGTTCGCTCGCCACTACTAAGGGAATCTCGGTTGATTTCTTTTCCTCAGGGTACTTAGATGTTTCAGTTCCCCTGGTTCGCCTCTTGCACCTATGTATTCAGTACAAGATACTCAGCTTATGCTGAGTGGGTTCCCCCATTCAGAGATCTCTGGATCACAGTCTGTTTGCCGACTCCCCAAAGCTTATCGCAGGCTACCACGTCTTTCATCGCCTCTGACTGCCAAGGCATCCACCGTATGCGCTTCTTCACTTGACCATATAACCCCAAGCAATCTGGTTATACTGTGAAGACGACATTCGCCGAAAATTCGTGAGAACTCACAAATTTTACCTTAGCCTGAACTACCAGCAGTGAAACTGGCATTCAGTCTATTTCTATCACATATCCGAATTTTTAAAGAACGATCTGACAAAAGCCAGAAATCAACATTCATCGACGAATGTTCATTTCTAGGTTCTGATCAAGGTACAGCGTAAGTGGTGGAGCCAAGCGGGATCGAACCGCTGACCTCCTGCGTGCAAGGCAGGCGCTCTCCCAGCTGAGCTATGGCCCCGCATATTGGTAGGTCTGGGCAGATTTGAACTGCCGACCTCACCCTTATCAGGGGTGCGCTCTAACCAACTGAGCTACAGACCTATATAGGGTCTTGATCGTCTTCACAATGAATCAAGCAATTCGTGTGGGAGCTCATCAGCAGGCTGATGTCTTCGATTAAGGAGGTGATCCAGCCGCAGGTTCCCCTACGGCTACCTTGTTACGACTTCACCCCAGTCATGAATCACACCGTGGTAACCGTCCTCCCGAAGGTTAGACTAGCTACTTCTGGTGCAACCCACTCCCATGGTGTGACGGGCGGTGTGTACAAGGCCCGGGAACGTATTCACCGCGACATTCTGATTCGCGATTACTAGCGATTCCGACTTCACGCAGTCGAGTTGCAGACTGCGATCCGGACTACGATCGGTTTTGTGAGATTAGCTCCACCTCGCGGCTTGGCAACCCTCTGTACCGACCATTGTAGCACGTGTGTAGCCCAGGCCGTAAGGGCCATGATGACTTGACGTCATCCCCACCTTCCTCCGGTTTGTCACCGGCAGTCTCCTTAGAGTGCCCACCATAACGTGCTGGTAACTAAGGACAAGGGTTGCGCTCGTTACGGGACTTAACCCAACATCTCACGACACGAGCTGACGACAGCCATGCAGCACCTGTGTCAGAGTTCCCGAAGGCACCAATCCATCTCTGGAAAGTTCTCTGCATGTCAAGGCCTGGTAAGGTTCTTCGCGTTGCTTCGAATTAAACCACATGCTCCACCGCTTGTGCGGGCCCCCGTCAATTCATTTGAGTTTTAACCTTGCGGCCGTACTCCCCAGGCGGTCAACTTAATGCGTTAGCTGCGCCACTAAAATCTCAAGGATTCCAACGGCTAGTTGACATCGTTTACGGCGTGGACTACCAGGGTATCTAATCCTGTTTGCTCCCCACGCTTTCGCACCTCAGTGTCAGTATCAGTCCAGGTGGTCGCCTTCGCCACTGGTGTTCCTTCCTATATCTACGCATTTCACCGCTACACAGGAAATTCCACCACCCTCTACCATACTCTAGCTCGCCAGTTTTGGATGCAGTTCCCAGGTTGAGCCCGGGGCTTTCACATCCAACTTAACGAACCACCTACGCGCGCTTTACGCCCAGTAATTCCGATTAACGCTTGCACCCTCTGTATTACCGCGGCTGCTGGCACAGAGTTAGCCGGTGCTTATTCTGTCGGTAACGTCAAAACAGCAAGGTATTAGCTTACTGCCCTTCCTCCCAACTTAAAGTGCTTTACAATCCGAAGACCTTCTTCACACACGCGGCATGGCTGGATCAGGCTTTCGCCCATTGTCCAATATTCCCCACTGCTGCCTCCCGTAGGAGTCTGGACCGTGTCTCAGTTCCAGTGTGACTGATCATCCTCTCAGACCAGTTACGGATCGTCGCCTTGGTGAGCCATTACCTCACCAACTAGCTAATCCGACCTAGGCTCATCTGATAGCGCAAGGCCCGAAGGTCCCCTGCTTTCTCCCGTAGGACGTATGCGGTATTAGCGTTCCTTTCGAAACGTTGTCCCCCACTACCAGGCAGATTCCTAGGCATTACTCACCCGTCCGCCGCTGAATCAAGGAGCAAGCTCCCGTCATCCGCTCGACTTGCATGTGTTAGGCCTGCCGCCAGCGTTCAATCTGAGCCATGATCAAACTCTTCAGTTCAATACTGCTTGGGTTTTTAAGAAACCCTAAACTTGGCTCAGCAATCTCAAATGACTATGTGATTTCTCGCATGGCCACTTGTGATGCTGATAATCTTGGCGACTATCAGTCCGTACTCACAAGCACCCACACGAATTGCTTGATTCGATTTGTTAAAGAGCGTTTGGTTAAGAGCCTTTCGTCTCAACCGAGGCGCGCATTCTACGCTTTCCTCATTTGCTGTCAAGCGTTTATTTTGAAGTTTTTTCAAACCGCTTTCTTTCAAAAGCCTTCAACGTCAACGACTTACCGACTGCCTCGCTGCGTTCATCGCTGCGAGGAGGCGAATAATACGTGGTTTGAAATCAGAGTCAACACTTTGATCCAAAAAAACTTTTATCCGCCTCCATGAGCTCACCGGCAACTAATCCGAGCGCAATCGATCTGTAGAGAAACATCCCAGGAGCGCGACACGATGAGCAAAGCGCAGAACGAGAAAACCCCAGGCCTGTCGGCAGATGAAGAGCAGGAAGTCAGCCATAACCAGCCACCCCGCGCAGCAGTACTGCACGAGATCATCCGCGCCCAGGGCGATCAGGAACTGGAACGCACCCTGGCAGCCCTGTGGTGGTCGGCACTGGCCGCCGGCCTGACCATGGGCCTGTCGCTGATGGCGATGGGACTGTTCTATGCACGCCTGCCAGACAACGACAGCAGCCAGGTGATTGCCAGCCTCGGCTACGCTGCCGGTTTTCTTGCCGTGATCCTCGCTCGCCAACAGTTGTTCACCGAAAACACCCTGACTGCCGTGTTGCCGGTAATGACCGCCCCTACCCTCGCCAACCTCGGCCGCCTGATACGCCTGTGGACAGTGGTGCTGATGGGCAATCTCGCCGGCACCTTGCTGGTGGCCTGGGTGATGCTCGAGCTGCCGATCTTCGACAGCAAGACCGATGTGGCCTTCCTCGAAATCGGGCGCAAGGTGATGCACAACGATCCGAGCCAGATGTTCGCCAAGGGCATCATCTCGGGCTGGATGATCGCGACCATGGTCTGGATGATCCCATCCATGGAGAACGCCAAGATCTGGATCATCCTGATGATCACCTACCTGATGGCTCTGGGCGACTTCACCCATATCGTCGTCGGCTCGGTAGAAGTGTCCTATCTGGTCTGGGCCGGAGAGCAGACCTGGCCCAGCTTCTGGCTGGAGTTCGCCCTGCCGACCCTGGCCGGCAACATCATCGGTGGCAGCTTCATCTTCGCCCTCATCAGCCACGCCCAGGTACGCAGCGACAGCGGCAAGCCGCCGTCGAAGCTGCTGGATGATGAACAGGAGTCGCCAATAAAGAAGGGCCGTGAAAGCTGATACTCAGCGCACCGCCACTGCACGCTCGGTGCTGTCGCCTCGCTGACGCAAAGGCCTGGGCTGCCACCAGTTCTGCCCTGCATGGGGCGAATCCAGACTGACGCGCTCGCCCATCTGTGGCGTGCTCAACGGTACCTGGGCCTGCGCCGCGAGCGCGACGATGCGCTCGAAAGGCTCCTGCCAGCTGTGCAGGGAGAGATCGAACGTTCCATTGTGGATCGGCAGCATCCAGCGTCCGCGCAGATCCAGGTGCGCTTGCAGGCTCTGCTCAGGCTGCATATGCACATTGGGCCAGGCCAGGTTGTAGGCACCGGTCTCCATCAATGTCAGATCGAAGGGTCCGAAGCGCTCGCCGATTTCGCGAAAGCCTTCGAAATATCCGGTATCACCACTGAAGAACAGGCGCAGCCCTTCATCGATCACCACCCACGACGCCCACAAGGTGCTGTTACTGTCGAACAGGCCGCGCCCAGAAAAGTGCTGCGCCGGTGTGGCGACGAAACGCACGCCTGCGACTTCGGTTTCCTGCCACCAGTCCAGCTGACGCACCTTGTCGCTCGGCACGCCCCACTCGACCAAACGATCGCCCACGCCCAGCGGTGCAAGAAACTGGCCGGTGCTTGGCGCCAGCTGGCGTATGGCCGACTCATCGAGATGATCGAAATGGTCGTGGGACAGAATCACCGCTGCCAGCGGCGGAAGCTGGTCGACTGCCAGCGGCGAAGCGTGGAAGCGCAGCGGGCCGGCCCATTACACGGGCGAGGCGCGTTCGGCAAATACCGGGTCTGTAATGAAGAAGTGCCCACGCAGTTTTAGCAGTACCGTGGAATGGCCCAGACGCCAGAGGCTGTGGTCCGGGGCATCGAGTACCTGCTGGCGGGTCATTGGCTGCAGGCTCGGGGGAATGGCAGGACGTGTTTCGGGAGGTTTGCGCAGCAGCAGATACTTGAGGCCGATGCGCAACTTCTTGAGCACGCCATCCTTGGGCAGCTCGGCCTGGTTGTGAAAACGCCCATCCCTGTAAGGTGCCGGCTCGCCGGCGGGGGAAGCCATGGGGGCCATGAGCAGGAGCACTCCGAGGAGGAACAAAGGCTTCATGCTACCTCACAATGATCGGATCAACCGTGAATTGGCTTGTAAGGTCATTTTTCCGCCGTGAATCATTGTTCAACAATATTCATGCAACTTATGCGATAAACGGCTTCTGCAGAAAAAGAACGATAGACATGATCGACAACAGAAGCGGCAAGGGGCTCTCCTTCGTCAGGCGCATCTATCTGCCGCGGACCATCGGCATGGGCATCGGCCTGTTCAGCGTCATGGCGGCACTTGCCCCGCTGCAACCACCCACCTGGGTGTGGCTGCTGATGCTATTCAACGGCCTGGCCTGGCCGCACCTGGCTTATCAATGGGCGATCCGCTCCCCTGCCCCCTACCGCGCCGAACAGCGCAACCTGTTGCTCGATTCGCTGAGCGGCGGTTTCTGGGCCGCGGCCATTCATTTCAATCCGTTGCCGACCGTGACCATCCTGTCGATGATGACCATGAACAACGTCGCTGCAGGCGGCAAGCGCATGGTACTGCGCGGGTTGCTCGCGCAGCTGACAGGCATGCTGCTGGCCATGGCGCTGTTCGGCCCCGGGCTGCAATTGCAAGCCTCGGCATTGCAGGTCTATGCCTGCCTGCCAATGTTGACGCTCTACCCGCTGGCGCTCGGTTGGGTCTGCTATCAATTGGCAATCAAACTGGCCGACCACAAGCGTCGACTGAGCGCCCTGAGCCGCACCGACAGCCTCACCGGGCTGCTCAACCATGGCTCATGGAAAGACTTGCTGCTGCTGAGGTTCCAGATCTGCCACCAGCAGCAGGCCCCGGCCGTGATCGCCCTGATCGACATCGACCATTTCAAGACCATCAATGACACCTTCGGCCACGTGGTCGGCGATTGCGTGCTCCGCCAGCTGAGCCACGAGCTCAAGCGCGTCCTGCGCGACGATGACCTGGCCGGGCGCTACGGCGGTGACGAGTTCTGTCTGATCCTGCCTGCCACCGATCAAGACCAGGCGGGCGTTGCGATGGAGCGCCTGCGTGAGCAGGTCAGCGCCTATCGCAACCCGCAACTGCCGGAATTGCGCATCAGCCTGAGCATAGGCCTCTCGGCCTATCACCCTGGGCTGAAAACGCCCGAGCAGTGGCTTGAAGACGCCGACAAGGCCCTCTACACCGCCAAGCATCAAGGCCGCAACCAGGTCAACGTCGCCCGCAGCGAGGCTGGCCCTCTCAAGCTGGCCTACCCCGACTGAACCTGCTGGCTCAGCGCAGGCTACGCTCGGCGACGATCTCCGGCAGGTCGGTGCGGCGCAGATAGATCCGCAGCGGCTCGCCAATGTTCAGGCGATCGTCCACATGCTGTCGCAGCAACAGTGCCAGACGCTCACGGCAGAGCGCCATGCGCCGCCCCGACTCGGGACGCCAGACGAACTCGCTGCAGGGCGTGATGCTCGCATCCGCGACATCCATACCGAATGCGTCCTCGGAAAAGCGCACGATATGCGTGCCACGCTTGCCGTGAAAACCGACGAAGCCGTTGAGCTGCTCGGCAGCTGTGCAGATATCCTGGGATGTAATGGCCATGACGTTACCTCGCAAAGAAATCGGAAGGAACGCACGCCAGGCGGGAACGGTTGCCTCTATCGGGCAACGCGCAGATCGTTTGTTGCGCAGCCTAACGCAACCTGCGCCGCCTTCGCCAAGGTTTTTCAGCGAGCGCCGGATAACGCCGGATCGAGCTGATCGGCCAACGCCTTCGTGGCCAGCAATACTGCCCTGGGCCGCGCCGGCCTGCCCGACGATATCGGCGCAGCCATCGCCCTGTTGCTTGAGGACAGTAATGGCTGGATTACCGGGCAGCGTCTGGAAGTCTCCGGCGGCATGTTCCTCTAACCCAGGCTGCTGCCGCTCAGCGCCTGCTGCAAGCTCGCCAGGGCAGGAATGTCCAGCGCCTGGGCGGCGTAGCACAACCCGACCCGACGCCTCAGCGCCGGGCCGGGCCCTGGTTGCCAGTAGACCCCTGGGTGGCGCTCGGCCAGCGACTGCGGCAACCAGGCCGCGCCCAGCCCGGCGGCGACCAACGCCAACGCCAGTTGCAATGATCCGGCCTGTGCCACCTGCTCACCCTCGCCATATAGCCCCATCAGGCGCTGGTGCGAAGGATGCTGCGGGCAGGTGATCCAGCGACCGTCGGGCTGGCTGCCGGTGGCCATGACCAGGACAAACGATTCTTCCCACAGCGCAAGGAAGAGCTCATCCTCACAGCGCTCGGCTTCATCGGCCAGCCGCGCATCGCCCTCGCAACCGTCCAGCAACGTCAATTGCAGCCCAGGCACGGCCTGAGCCGCAAGACGCACGCATGCTTCGACCTGGGCCGGGGCGATATCGGCCTCGATACCCAGCGCGAGCGGGACACGCTCCTGTTCCTGGCGAAAGCGCAGGCGCAGCGCCTCGGCTTCGGCAACCATGCGGCACGCCTGCGGATACAGCGCCCGCGCGTGCTCGCTGACGTCCACACCGCGGGCCTGGCGCAGGAACAGGCTGACGCCGAGGTCCTCCTCGAGTTGCCGGATGGTCACTGACAATGTCGGCTGAGCCACGCACAGGCGCTGCGCGGCCAAAGTGATGTTGCGCTCTTCGAACACAGCGATGAACGCCTTGAGATGACGAATATCCATAGATAAAACCGATGCCAGCCAGAGGAATAAGCCGTTTTTCATGGTCTGGATCGATGCTTACAATCCTGGCCATCGAAAACGATTATGCCTTGGAGGCGCTCATGAACAAACCTCTGATCATCATCACCGGCGCCAGCTCCGGTATCGGGGCCGCCACGGCCCAGCAATTCTCGGCCGCAGGTCACCCGCTGCTGCTGATCGCTCGTCGCCTGGAACGTCTCGAAGCATTGGCCCTGCCCAACTGCCTGTGTCGCGCCGTGGACATTCGCGACCGTGCCGCGCTGGTGGCGGCGGTGAACGAAGCCGAAGCCTTGTACGGCCCGGCCGACGCGCTGGTGAACAATGCCGGCGTGATGCTGCTGGGCCAGGTGCACGAGCAGGATCCTGAGCAGTGGGACCGGATGATCGACATCAACGTCAAAGGCCTGCTCAACGGCGTGCATGCACTGGCCAGCGGCATGGTCGCGCGTCGAGCCGGCACCCTGATCAACGTCAGCTCCGTCGCCGGGCGCAAGACCTTCCCCAACCATGTCGCCTACGTCGGCACCAAGTTCGCCGTGCATGGCCTGTCGGAAAACCTGCGCGAAGAGCTGGCGCCACACAACGTGCGTGTCGTCACCATCGCGCCGGGCGCAGTTGAGACCGAGCTGCTCGGCCACACCACCGACGAGGGCATCAAGCGCGACTACGAGTCGTGGAAAGCCAATGACATGGGCGGTGTAGTGCTCAAGGCCGAGGATGTGGCTGGGGCGATCGTCTGGGCGTACCAGCAGCCGCAACATGTGTGCATCCGCGAGATCGTCCTGGCAGCCACTGCCCAGCAACCCTGATCGGCAAGCGCCCCCACAGGCACGCTAGGTGCCTGTGGGGGCGCTTGCTCAGCGCTGTACTTCATCCTCCCGAACCTGCACGCTTGCGGTCATCCCGGCGCTGAGATTCACCCCTGCGGGGATCTCGTCCAGCCTGATCCTCACCGGTATCCGCTGCGCCAACCTGACCCAGTTGAAGGTCGGTTCCACCTCCGGCAACAACTGTCCGTCCGGGGTCGAGTTGCGGTCAGTGATGCCCCGGCTGATGCTCTCCACATGCCCATGCATGGCCTCCCCCGCCCCCATCAGCCAGACCTTCACCGGATCCCCGACACGAATGCGCGGCAGCTTGGTTTCCTCGAAATAGGCCTGGATATAGAAAGTCGAGTCGTCCACCAGCGCCATCATCGATTGCCCGGTATTGACGTAGTTGCCTTGGGCCAGTCGCAGGTTGGTGATGTGACCGTCGCGCGGTGCGCGCACTTCGCTACGGGCCAGGTTGATCTTGGCCACCTGCAGTTGCGCTTGCGCCTCGTGCAGTTCACCACGGGCGATGGCAGCATTGATCTGGGCGTTCTCGCGCAGCTCGGCGCTGATCGCCTCCGGCCCAAGGGCCGTGCGCCGAGCCGCTTCGCGCTCACGCAGGCGCAACTGCTGGGTGCGGGTTTCAGCCACGGCACTGGCCTGGTCGAAAGCCGCCTGGAAGCGCTCGTGATCGATGATCATCAAGACATCGCCGGCCTTCACCGGCTGGTTGTCGTGTACCCGCAGTTCGCGCACCCAGCCGGACACGTCCGGGGCGATCACCACCACATCGGCCCGCACCCGCGCATCGCGCGTCCAGGGGGTAAGCATGTAGTACTGCCAGAGGTGATATCCGGCAAACCCGGCAATGGCCACCACGCACAGGGTGACCAGGGTACGTACCGCTGTACGCATGGACTGACTCCTTACAAAGGTCCCAACAGATGTACCACCAACGACAGCACACAGACGAACAACGCCGCATCGAACAGCGCTTCATGCCAGATCCAGCGACCTAGTGGCGTCGCCTGCACCACCCAGCGCAACAGCCCAGTAAGCACCAACGCCATCAACACGTAGATCAGAAACGGGCTGAGCAATACGCCGCCCAGCGCCCACTCACGCAACCCCATGGACTTCCTCCTGCCAACGGCACCACTTGCCCCAGCTCTTCTGCAATTGCAGGACCGCGCCGATAGCCAGGCGCAGCGGGTCGCTCGACGGCTGGCGGCGCAGGGCCTCGATGAACTGCTCGCTGGCGGCATCCAGACGCTGGCCGCGCCCAGGCGCAGGGCCACTGGCCAGAACCGCCTCCAGTTGCTGCAGGTACTGGCGCTCGGCACCGGCCAACGGTACCTGGGCCACCGCCAGGCACATGCGCAGGTGCACCAGTTCGTCACCGATGTCCAAGCCATGCAGGCCATCGTCCCAACGCTTGCGCTCGGCCTCGGGCAACTCGCTGGCATGACGGGCCAACTGCATCAGGCGATCGGCCATGCGTCCACCGAACCAACTGTCGGCGCCCCGCAGGTCGCGATGGGTCAGGCGAACCAGGTCGCTCTGGGTGGCGGCCCTCAGGCGCCGACCCAGCCACTTCGGATGACGCAGCACGACCAACCGAAACGCCAGTACCGCCGCCCCCACACCGATGAGCATGGCCTGGGCGCTGTTGAGCATGCTGGCCACGTCGAAGTGCATGGCGTTCAGAGGCGCCACCAGCACGATGAAATGCAGGCAGTACGAGGTCGCCGTCGGCCCCGTGCGCGGATGGGCCATGCCCAGCGCACCGAAGAACAGCGGTACGCCCATGCCAAGACACAGCAAGGCGAAACTGCTCCATTGTGGCAACAGGATCTGCCCGACGAAAAACGCCACCGGAATCGCCAGCAAGATGCCACGCAGAAAGCTCAAGCCGATCTGCGCGCCGTTCTCGCGGCTGGCGAACAGGCTGCAGACCACGCAGGTCAGCACCAGGCCTCCGGGGGCCGAGGGCCAGGCCGTGGCCAGCCAGAAACTGCTCATGACCAGAAACGCCAACGCACTGCGCGAACCGAACAGCAGCGCCAGCGGCAGGTCGCGATGCGCCGCCAGGCCCAGCGATACGTCCTTGGGCGTTCGCCCTTCCTCCACATCGAGCAGCGCCTGGGTGGCGGCCATGGCGAAGTCCAGCAGCAGGGCCAGGCGCGCCAGGCAGAAATGCTCGGCGGGGCTGATCTGTTCGTCGTGGGCTGCGTCCCAGATACGTTGGCGCAATAACAGAAGGCTGGGCTGATCGGGGTTGGCCAACTGGGTCCGAACCTCCTCCAGCCAGGGCGCCAGGTGCGCCGCTTGCTGTTCGTCGAGCTGACGCCACTGACGACGCACCGAACGCGAAATGCGCAGCAGCACCATCAGCTTCTGGCTCAGGCCACGGATTGCGCGGGCCCGCTGGCGGCCACGACTGCCTTCGAACCAGGCATGTTCACGCTGAACGTCGATGGCGACGATGCGCCCAAGGATGTCCAGCAGCCCCTGGCGCGCCTCGTCTTCACCGCCGAGCATGGCACTGGCGGTCTGCATGCCGTTCTGCCAGGCCTGCCGCGCCTGGCCGCCGAGTTGCTGCTCGACGCGCATCGGCCAGATCAGCGCGCTGGTGGCTGTGGCGCAGACGATGCCCAGGCAGATTTCGGTGCAGCGCGCCACCGCCTGGTCGAACACCTGCAAAGGGTGGTCGATCGCCGGCAACGCGATGATCGCTGCGGTATAGCCCGCCAACACGAAGGCGTACGCCCAGGCACTGCGTAGCTGGGTTGATGCGGCGGTACAGAGCGCCAGCCACAAGGCGAGGGTCAGCAGGAACAACCACGGGGTCTGGGCGAACAGGCCGATGAACACCACCGACATGAACGTACCGACCAGGGTGCCGGCCAGTCGCGCCAGCCCCTTCTGCACTACCATGCCCGACAGCGGCTGTGCCACGATGAACGCAGTCATCAAGGCCCAGGCGGGTTGTTCCAACCCCCAGCGCAGCGCCAGCCACAGCGCCAGTCCACCGCCCAGCAGGGTCTTGATGGCGAACTTCAGAGCAGGGCTAGTGGGTGCGAACAGGGCCTGGAGGGTGATGGGCACGAAGCGGACCTTGCGGGGGGATATTGAATAGAACGATAGACAACGAACGGAAGAATAAAATGCCATCAACTAATTAGCTAGCTAATCATCTTTTAAAACGGCAAAAAAATAGGCGACCGAAGTCGCCCTAAATGCCTTGCGTGCTCGTATACCCGGAAGGATCAGCGCGATTTGCGCTTGTTCGCATCCTTCCAGATGAAAAGTCCCAGACCGGCAAAGAACGTCAACATCAACCCGACTGTCACCACACCGGCGATCACCACGTTGTCGAAGAACATGTCGGCCTCCCGATTCGTTGCCGTTGTCCGATGTGTGCAAGGTAACGAATGTGCGGGGAGGAGAAATTGACCAGGGTCAATAGGGCCCGGGACCGGGCACAAGAGGGGGCGCAGGTTTGACCTGCATCAGTTTTCAGCGCTTCTTGGGCTTGCTTTTGCCTTTCTTTTTATTGCTTTTGCTCAACGGCATGGCCTGTTCGAAGGCCTGGCGCATTTCATCCAGGCGCTTGTCCTTGATGTCGTGGATGCGTTTGGCGCGCTCGGCGCCGAAGTCGATCAGGTTGTCTTGGCTCATGGGCGGGCTCGACTGACAGCGGATGCGCTCATGATGAAGCCTGATGGCGACGCTGAACAGCCCCGCCTCAGACTTCGATGTCCACCAGCAACCCCTGGCGTGGCCGCTCACCCAGTGGCGCCACCGGCACGGTATTGTCGGCATTGAGTTCATCGCCGGGCATGGCGCTGTAGAGTTCTTCCTGCTCGTCCTGGCGGCGTTGCTGACGGCGCTGCTGCTGGCGGCGTTGTTCCTCACGCAGCCGATAGGCTTCATCCTGCGGGTCGCGCTGCTGCTTGAGGTCGATAGTGCCATCGCTGGAGGCAGGCTGGGCCGGAACCACCGGAGGAATATTGGGGCTCTGCTTGACGGGGTCTTGTTGCGAGGTCACGGGGACGGCACTGAGCGGAATGATCGGCGGCAGCATGAGTCGGTTCTCCTGTAGCCACTGTGTCGGCCAGCCAAGGTGCGCCTTGAGCACATGGGCAAGGGTTTGTGCGGCCGGTCACAATACCGTCTGCAAAGTATAGACCGCGATCATTCGCCTTCGTCGTCGGGATCGTCGTCAGCGGGCTGGCTGGTTTCGCTCCAGGGCCGCTTGTAGACCTGCTGCCAGACCGCGTCCATGTGTTCGCGCAACACCTGCGGCGCGTTCTTCAATGACGCACTGTCCTCGCGCTCGCCGCCGATGGGCTCCTCGCCCGCCGGGCTGATCTGCGACTGACCACTGATGCTGTAGATCGCCTCGCCTTCGCGCATTTCGATGCTGATGTCATGCGGGTCGATGCCGCCGCCACAGAAGGCGTGGCTGGCCACGGTGACTTCGGCGACACCATCCTTGTTCAGGTCGGTGACGTCGCTGACATCGGTGTAGAAGTCGACATCCAGGTCTAGCCCCGGGCACGTTGTCTCCTGATCGACCTGCCAGCGTGGCTTGAACGCCTCGCTTTCGCTCGCACGCCCATAGAGCGTGGCCTTGAGCACGACCTTGTCGACTTCCTGTTCGCTGTCGGCATCGGTCGCCTGACCGTCTACACGGCTGAGCACCAGCAGGCCTTCGCCTTCGCGGTCGTGGAAATGCACGCTCTTGAGCGGCGTCTGAACGCCCAGGACTTCCAGTTGCTCGGCCGGAATCGGCGCGAGGATCTCGAACTTCTTCTGGTCACAGGCTGCGAGCAGCGCCAGGCTGCCCACGGCCAGGGAGAGGTTCAACCAGCGGTGCGTGACAGGCATGTTGGCGCGAGGCCCTCGTTGACTAAAGGGTATTCGTCGATGAAGTGGCTGAACGCTTTGGTCCGCCGGGCCTATCCGTTAAGATAGTGCGCTTTTTCATCGCGGGAGTTCAGGCAGTATGGCGCAGCAGTATCAACCGGGGCAACGCTGGATCAGCGACAGCGAAGCCGAGCTCGGCCTGGGAACCATCCTGGCGCAGGATGGCCGCCTGCTGACCGTGCTCTATCCGGCCACTGGCGATACCCGCCAGTACTCGCTACGCAACGCGCCGCTGACCCGCGTGCGCTTCTCGCCGGGTGACCAGATCACTCACTTCGATGGCTGGAAGCTGACCGTGCGCGAGGTCGAGGATGTCGATGGCCTGCTGGTCTACCATGGCCTGGACGGGCAGAACCAGGCGCGTACCCTGCCTGAGACGCAACTGTCGAACTTCATCCAGTTCCGCCTGGCCAGCGACCGTCTGTTCGCCGGACAGATCGACCCGCTGTCGTGGTTCTCGCTGCGCTACAACACCCTGCAGCACAGCAGCAAGCAGATGCTCTCCTCGCTCTGGGGCCTGGGCGGCTGCCGCGCCCAGCCGATCGCCCACCAGTTGCACATTGCCCGTGAAGTCGCCGACCGTATCGCCCCGCGGGTATTGCTGGCCGACGAAGTAGGCTTGGGCAAGACCATCGAGGCGGGCCTGGTCATCCACCGCCAATTGCTGACGGGCCGTGCCAGTCGCGTGCTGATCCTGGTTCCGGAAAACCTTCAGCACCAGTGGCTGGTGGAAATGCGCCGGCGCTTCAACCTGCAGGTGGCATTGTTCGACGCCGAGCGTTTCATCGAGAGCGATGCCAGCAACCCGTTCGAAGATGCCCAACTGGCGCTGGTGGCGCTGGAGTGGCTGGTCGACGATGAAAAGGCCCAGGACGCCCTGTTCGCCGCCGGCTGGGACCTGATGGTGGTCGACGAAGCCCACCACCTGGTATGGCACGAGGAGCAGGCCAGTGCCGAATACGCGCTGGTCGAGCAGTTGGCCCAGGTCATTGCTGGCGTGCTGCTGCTCACTGCAACCCCCGAACAGCTTGGCCAGGACAGTCATTTCGCCCGCCTGCGCCTGCTGGACCCCAACCGTTTCCACGACCTGGCCGCCTTCCGCGCCGAGAGCGAGCACTATCGCCCAGTAGCCGAAGCCGTCCAGGAGTTGCTCGACGAAGGCCGCCTGTCGCCAAAGGCCCACGCCACCATTCACAGTTTCCTTGGCGCCGAAGGCGAGGCCCTGCTGGCCGCAGTCAGCGATGGCGACAGCCAGGCCAGCGCACGCCTGATTCGCGAATTGCTCGACCGCCATGGCACCGGCCGCGTGCTGTTCCGCAACACCCGCGCCGCGATCCAGGGCTTCCCCGAGCGTCAACTGCACCCCTACCCGCTCGCCAACCCCGAACCGTACAGCGCGCTGCCCGCCAGTGAGCGTGCCGAGCTGTATCCGGAAGTGGCCTTCCAGGCCCAAGGCGAAGGCAGCGACGACGAACGCTGGTGGCGCTTCGACCCACGGGTCGATTGGCTGATCGACACCCTGAAGATGCTCAAGCGCACCAAGGTTCTGGTGATCTGCGCCCATGCCGAGACCGCCATGGACCTGGAAGACGCCCTGCGTGTGCGCTCCGGCATCCCCGCGACGGTATTCCATGAAGGCATGAGCATCCTCGAGCGTGACCGCGCCGCCGCGTACTTTGCCGACGAAGAATTTGGCGCGCAGGTGCTGATCTGCTCGGAAATCGGCAGTGAAGGCCGCAACTTCCAGTTCGCCCACCACCTGGTGATGTTCGACCTGCCGGCGCACCCGGACCTGCTCGAGCAACGCATCGGTCGCCTCGACCGGATCGGTCAGAAACACACCATCCAGCTACACATCCCGTACCTGCAGGACAGCCCGCAAGAGCGCCTGTTCCAGTGGTACCACGAAGGCCTGAATGCCTTCCTCAACACCTGCCCGACCGGCAGCGCCCTGCAGCACCAGTTCGGCACGCGCCTGCTGGCGCAACTGGTCGGCGGCGACAATGCCGCCTGGAGCGCCTTGGTCGCTGAAGCCCGCGGCGAGCGCGAGCGCCTGGAGGCCGAGCTGCACAGCGGCCGCGACCGCCTGCTGGAGCTCAACTCCGGCGGCGCTGGCGAAGGTGAGGCACTGGTCGAGGCGATTCTCGAGCAAGATGACCAGTTCGCCCTGCCTATCTATATGGAAACCCTGTTCGACGCTTTTGGCATCGACAGCGAAGACCATTCGGAAAACGCGCTGGTGCTCAAACCCAGCGAGAAGATGCTCGACGCGAGCTTCCCGCTGGGCGACGACGAAGGCGTGACCATCACCTACGACCGTGGCCAGGCCCTGTCGCGCGAGGACATGCAGTTCCTGACCTGGGAACACCCGATGGTGCAGGGCGGCATGGACCTGGTGCTGTCCGGCTCGATGGGCAACACCGCCGTGGCGCTGATCAAGAACAAGGCGCTCAAGCCTGGCACCGTGCTGCTCGAACTGCTCTATGTCAGCGAGGTGGTGGCACCGCGTAGCCTGCAACTGGGTCGCTACCTGCCCTCGGCCGCCTTGCGCTGCCTGCTCGATACCAATGGCAACGACCTGGCGCCGCGGGTTGCCTTCGAAACCCTCAACGACCAGCTCGAAAGCGTCCCCAAGGCCAGCGCCAACAAGTTCATCCAGGCCCAGCGCGATGTCTTGGCCAAGCGCATCGCCGCTGGCGAGGCGAAGGTACTGCCGGTGCATGACGAGCGTGTCGCCGAGGCGCAGCGTCGCCTGGCCGCTGAAGCCGACGAGGAGCTGGCTCGCCTGACGGCGCTCAAGGCAGTCAATCCGAGCGTGCGTGACAGCGAGATCGATGCCCTGCGCAAGCAGCGCGAACAGGGCCTGGCGATGCTCGAAAAGGCCGCGCTGCGCCTGGAAGCGATTCGCGTGCTGGTGGCCGGCTGACAAAACGGCGAGCCCGCTCCCGCAGCGTTGTACATGCAGGAGCGGGCTTACCCGCGAAGCACGCGCCGCCTCATCTGTTTTTATAACCTTCCGCTATTGACCTCATGTCCAAATGGTAGAGATCAAACTGCCATTAATCAGGAAGGCCTAGCGCCCCTTTCCTATACTCCGGTTTCAACGGTCTCCACCACGCTGTTTGGGGACGAGTGCAAACTCGACGAAGAGACAGGCAATGGAGTGGCTGGGACTTCAATTGTTCGCCGAGCTTCCGGCGAGCGGACAAATCATCCTCGACTGCCGTCATAACCCTTTCCTGGTCATGCTCGCCTACCTGGTGGCCTGCGCTGCATGCTTCGCCACCCTGGACATGGCCGAACGGCAAAGTCACAGCGAGGCGCTCAACGCCCGCCGCCAATGGCGGATCCTCGGTGCCTGCTGCCTGGCCAGCGGTATCTGGGCCATGCACTTCATCAGCCTGCTGGCGTTCCAGGCGCCACTTGAAGTGCATTACGACATGCCGCTGACCGCCCTCTCGCTGATCATCGCCCTGCTCGCCGCGTGGCTGGCGATGAACAGCCTCGATCGCACTGTGATGCAGTGGCGTCATTACCTGCAGGCTGCGCTGGCGATCGGCCTCGGCATCATCGTGATGCATTACGTCGGCATGGCCGCCCTGCAGACCAGCGCCCTGCAGTACTACCAGACCCCACTGGTGCTCGCTTCGCTGGGCATCGCCGTAGTCACCAGCCTGGTGGCACTGCTGATGGCCCGGCACTTTCGCAGTGGCAGCGGCACCCAGCATCTGGTGATGAAGTACGGCGCCAGCCTGATGATGGCGGCGGGCATCGTCCTCACCCACTTCACGGGCATGGCGGCACTGTCGCTGGTCATTCCAGACAACATGCCTCTGCAACTGCCCTCGGCCAACAACAGCCTGCAGTTGGGGCTGACCATCGCGTTCATCACCCTGCTGATCAGTGGCAGCAGCATCAGCGCTGCACTGGCCGACAAGAAACTGCAAAGCAAGGAACATGACCTGCGGCGGGTCAATGTGCTGCTCAGCCAGCTCGACCAGGCCCGTGCCTCGCTGCAACAGGCCGCCCACTACGATGCCTTGACCAACCTGATCAATCGCCGCGGCTTCAACCAGGTCTTTGCCGAACGCCTGGCCGAGCAGACCGCAAGCGAAGGCATGCTGGCCGTGATGTTCCTCGACATCGACCATTTCAAGCGCATCAACGACAGCCTCGGGCATGCTGCTGGCGACGAACTGCTCAAGGTGATCGCCGGACACATCAAGGCGGCGACCCGCTCCCAGGACGTGGTGGCGCGCTTTGGCGGCGATGAGTTCTGCATCGTCACCAGCCTGCACAACCGCGACGAAGCCCGGCACCTGGCGCAACGCATCATGCAGCGCATGAAGGAGCCCATCAATCTCGGTGGGCGACGCATGGTCATGACCACCAGTATCGGTATCAGCATCTTTCCCGACGATGGACGCAGCGCCGAGGAGCTGCTGAAGAATGCCGACCTGGCGCTGTACCAGTCCAAGGGTGGCGGGCGCAACAACCTGAATTTCTTCAACAGCAGCCTGAAGACCCGCGCCACGCTCGAATTGCAACTGGAAGAGGAACTGCGCGTGGCACTGCTCGAAGAGCGCGGATTGTGCGTGCATTACCAGCCGATCTTCGACCTGCACAGCGCACGGGTCGCCAAGCTGGAAGCCCTGGTACGCTGGCAGCACCCGCAGCATGGCCTGCTCGGCCCCGACCGCTTCATCGGTATTGCCGAAGCCAATGGCATGATCGCCGAACTCGATCTCTGGGTACTGCGCCGCGCCTGCGAAGACGTGGCTGAGCTCAACCGCCTGGGCTACGGACACCTCAAGGTCACGGTCAATTGCTCCGCCGTGACACTGGGGCGCGAGGAACTGGCCAGCGAAGTGGAGATGGCCTTGTTCCAGGCCGGTGTGGCTGCTCGCCAACTGGAGCTGGAAGTCACCGAAAACGCCCTGATGGGCGATATCCACCGCACCATCAACCTGCTCAAACGCATCCGCGCCCAGGGCGTGGCCCTGTCGATCGACGACTTCGGCACCGGCTATTCATCGCTGGCCTACCTCAAGCGCCTTCCCCTGGACGTGCTGAAGATCGACCGCTCGTTCATCCAGGATGTGCCAGGCAGCCAGCAAGACCGAGAGATCGTCCAGGCCATCATCATCATGGCCCACACCCTGCACCTGCAGGTCGTCACCGAGGGCGTGGAAACCGACGAGCAACGCGCATTTCTCGCCGCCCAGGGCTGCGATTTCCTTCAAGGCTACCTGCTCAGCCGTCCGGTACCGTTGACCGACCTGCCGCCGGTGCTGGAGCGGCTCGACAATCTGGACAGCGACTTCAGTCCCGAGCGCGGAACAGCTCTACCAGGGTCGCCGGATCGTTTTGCAGATGCCCCTGGCTGCCGTGCAGGCGCATCAGTTGCGCGGCGAGGCCACTGATGGGTGTTGCCGAACCTTGCTCGCGGGAAAACTTCACTGCAGTGTCGAGGTCCTTGAGCAAGGTGCGCACATGCCATTTGACCGGGGTGTAGCGACTTTGCGCCATCTGTGGCGCGAGGATCTGCAGCGGCCGGGAGTCGGCGAATCCACCGCAAAGCGCTTCGGCGATCAGGCTGGCATCCACCCCTGAGCGTTCGGCCAGGGCCACAACCTCGGCAATCACCAGGGCATTGCAGGCAACGATCATCTGGTTGCAGGCCTTGGTCACCTGGCCGGCACCAACCGCCCCCATGTGCGTCACGCGCTGGCCGAGGGTCAGCAACACCGGGCGCACGCGCGCCAGGTCCGCAGCGTCACCGCCCACCATGATCGCCAGGGTACCCGCCTCGGCGCCTGGCGTACCGCCGGACACTGGCGCATCCAGCCAGGCCATGCCGCACAGGGCCGCAAGCTCCGCGGCCATGTCACGGGTAGCGGTTGGCTCGAGGCTGGAGAAATCCACCAGCAACTGGCCGCTGCGCCCGCCCTGGGCGATGCCTTGCTCGCCGAACACCACCTCGCGGACCACGCCCGTGTCGGCCAGGCACAGCAGCACGATGTCAGTGTCACGGCACAACGCCGCCGGGCTCTCGGCCAGGCGTGCGCCAGCGGCGACCAGCTCGGCGCACTTCTGCGGGCTGCGGTTCCACACGGTCAGCGGGTAGCCGGCAGCCAACAGACGACGGCACATCGGCAGGCCCATCAGGCCGATCCCGGCGAATCCCAGGGAAGGCAATGCAGTACTCATGAACGACTCCAGGCAAGGATTAAAGAAGCGCGACCTTCGGACGATGCAGTGCAGATGCCAGCGCAAACCCCTAACGACCATAGGGTAAACCCCTATCGCATAGGCAAAAGGCGCACTGCTACAGTCGCCGGATTTACGTAATGGCCAGATGACATATCTTCCGACCGTCCACCACTCCAGGCAAATGGCGCACTATGACCTCCAATAATACTTCTGCCAATGCAGTGCCCGAGCCCTCCACCAGCAGCACCTCGTTGACCCTCGGTGGCGGCCAGGCCACCCGCAACGTCCCCGCGCAATACCTGTACTTCACCGAGAGCGATATCCAGCGCATCCTCGACAACCTCGACGGCCTGCGTGACCTGGTATTCCCGCAGGGCCTGCACGCGGAAGACGAAAGCCAATTGCGTCTGGACCAGCAGTTCCCCTCGGTATGCCTGATCGGCCTGGGGCGCTGTGGTTCGAACATTGCCCTGGACGTGGCGGAACTGGTGTACAACGCGCGCACCTTCTTCCTCAACGAGTTCAACAACGAAGACCGTAACAGGAACGAAGGCGGCTACAGCCCTGCACGCTGGATCCGACAGAACCTGCGCCTGGTACAGAACAAGGGCGCCAAACCGGTATTTCTGGTCGAGCCACTGGTGATGCTCGGCGACCTGGACAAGGACATCGCCGGGCGCATCCGCTTCTCGCGCAAGGGTGAGCGCGGCGGGTTCCTGCGCGACTACAGCAAGATGAAGATCATGGACCTGTCCGAGGTGCACGCCGGCGGCGCCGGCAATGCGCCGATCCTCGGCCAGTACCTGGCCAAGATCATCCTGAACAAGGATACCCAGCGCTTCTCGAGCGCCGACTGGAAACTGATCCACTCCTACCTGATCGATTCCTGCGGCATCAAGGCCAACCAATCGCGCCTGTACTTCTACATCTTCAGCGCTGGCGGTGGCACCGGCTCAGGGATGGCATCGGAGTTCGGCCTGGCCCAGCAGTACTCGTACATGAACAAGACCTTCGACACCAAGCCGGCTGACGAGAACGACGGCAAGGGCGGGCATTCTTTCGTTTTCGAGCCGATCTTCACCAGCGGCATCTGTGTGCTGCCCAATGCCTCCGACCACCGCAGTGAAATGTCCGAGGCCTTGCACATCAATGCCGGGCGCCTGTTGTGCAAGTACTTGTCCGAAGAATGGGATTTCTCGTACAACTTCGATAACGAAGACAGCAGCGAAGCCAGCGTCATGGGGCGCATCCGCCCGTGGAACGCCATGATGCTGATCTCCAACGACATCATGCGCTACGCCGAAGAGAGCGATGACGGAACGATCCAGAACATCGACGTCAATGCCATGGAGAAGCACGCCAACCAGTACATCTCCCAGCAGATCTTCAACATCCTCACCGCTCAGGCCGTGACCACCGACTACGACCAGAACTACTTCCGCCGCGCCGGCATCGACATTGGCGAAACCATCCGTCTGGACGCCAACGACCTGTTCATGAGCCTCGCGGGCCCGGTAGCCATCGCCTATGCCGAATCGGTTGTGCCGGAGGCACCCGCGCAGGGCTCGGACAAGTTCAAGGTGTTCGAACGCGAATCGCCGCGCCTGGACATCGACGACCTGTTCTTGCGCTCCATCGACCTTCCCCATTTCAACAAACAGACCCAGGCCATCGAGGGCATCAGCCTGCTGCCCATCGAGTCGCGCCGCTATCGCGCGGCACTGGAGCAGTACCAGGCCTCGGGCTTCGACGCGGCGGCACTGCACGACCTGCATTTCTTCAAGAACTGCTCGTCGGTGGTATCGATCGTGTCGCTGCCCAAGGACTACAAGCTGTCGTACATGGACCTGAACCGGCTCAAGACCCACCTCAACAGCCTGTTCCCCAACACCACGCTCAAGCGCTACGCGTTGGTGATCGGCGCCTCGGCCAACCTGTCGCTGACCACCCTGATCGCCAAGAGCCCATGCCTGTCGGACGACTTCCTGACGCTGATCGTGGCCTTCATCAAGCGCTGCTTCGCGCGCACGCCCTACCGTTTCGACGACACGCTGGACAACGCGATCCTGGAATTCATCACCAGCGAGCATTTCGACGAAGACCGTATCGATGACCTGCTCAACGAGTTCGAGAACCCGGCGAAAATCCTCGATACCAACTGGTATGCGATCAAACCGATGTACGAGAAGAAGTACCGCGAGCTGATCAACGACAAGAGCCGCTTCGTCTCGATCAACGACATCCGCCTGTCGCGCGAATGCGTGAAGAAAGCGGTGAAGTACCTGCGCGAGATCTTCAGGCATCGGATCGGCAAGACCCGGGTGATTTCGCTCAACAGCCATACCGGGCGGGTGGATTACTGAGGGCTGGCATCTGACTCCTGTAGGAGTGGCGGTTCGCCGCTGCGACTTGCCCGCGAATGCGATAGTGACGGTACGGACGCATTCGCGGGCAAGCCCGCTCCTACAGAGATATTACGCATCCCGTAAACTGTTACCGCACTGGCGAACGCCCCGGCGACCTGTTACTTACTTCCACCTTACGTCAGCGTCAACACGCACCAACAAGGTGCGATCAACTGCTTTTTCGCACTAAAAAAGCCCGCGATTATTCCGCTTTCTTCGCCTGGATCACGATGAACGGCGAAACCACCACCGCCCAGATCTCAGGATCACGGGTTTGCAGGTCTAGCGCCTGCTCTGCAGTGAGCGGTCCGACAACGCCATCATTGCGCCACTTGGCGAAGATTTCGCTGCGATTCTCGGCCATCGCCTCGGCAACGGCGATCAGGTCAAGGCTGGGGTCGACCCAAATCAGGTCACCCTTGGCCCAGAAACGCTCCAAGGCTTTCCACTCGATAATCGCGGTCTCGCCAAGCAATTTGGCATAGAGGGTGCTTGTGTGATCAGTCATGGGGGTTCCTGCCGACAGAATGGCCATTTGAAAAGGCCGGCATTTTTGCAGAAAAACCCGGTTTCAAATACGTAATTTGATCGACGGGCCCCGGTTGTATGGGGTTGGGCCCGGGATAGAGGCAAAGTGATGGCGCTTTTCTGTATCTTTATGTCGATCATGCGACACCCCGGGAAACAGGCGCTTTTTGCCCGCTTTTCAAGCGCTCGGACAGCGCTCTACACTGTACCGGTACAGTTCCGGGACATGTTCCGGGGGAAGGTGGGCTTGCGACATGGCACGAGCGTGCCGCAAATCCCGCCCGGTCTGTAGCCCTGGCCGCCAGGACTATAAGAATTACAACAGAATGAGTGGAGCACTATGATCAAGATTTCCAAGCTGTTCGCCGCAATGGTCCTGGCCGGGGTAGCCAGCCATTCGTTTGCCGCCGATACCATCAAGATCGGCATCGCCGGTCCCAAGACCGGTCCGGTAACCCAGTACGGCGACATGCAGTTCATCGGCGCCAAACAGGCCATCAAAGACATCAACGCCAAGGGTGGCGTCGACGGCAAGATGCTTGAGGCCAAGGAATATGACGACGCGTGCGACCCGAAACAGGCCGTTGCAGTCGCCAACAAAGTGGTCAACGACGGCGTCAAGTTCGTCATCGGCCACCTGTGCTCCAGCTCCACCCAGCCTGCGTCCGACATCTACGAAGACGAAGGCGTGATCATGATCACCCCCGCCGCCACCTCCCCGGAAATCACCGCCCGTGGCTACAAGCTGATCTTCCGCACCATCGGTCTGGACAGCGCCCAGGGCCCGGCAGCCGGCAACTACATTGCCGACCACGTCAAGCCCAAGGTCGTTGCCGTCCTGCACGACAAGCAGCAGTACGGTGAAGGCATCGCCACCGCGGTCAAGCAGACCCTTGAGAAGAAAGGCACCAAGGTCGCCGTCTTCGAAGGCCTGAACGCCGGTGACAAGGACTTCTCCTCGATCATCCAGAAGCTCAAGCAGAACAACGTCGACTTCGTCTACTACGGTGGCTACCACCCAGAGCTGGGCCTGATCCTGCGCCAGGCGCAAGAGAAGGGCCTGAAAGCCAGGTTCATGGGTCCGGAAGGTGTCGGCAACGACTCCATCTCGCAGATCGCCCAGGGCGCTTCGGAAGGCCTGCTGGTCACCCTGCCGAAGTCGTTCGACGCTGACCCTGAGAACAAGGCCATCGTCGACGCCATCAAGGCTGACGGCAAGGATCCTAGCGGTCCGTTCGTGTTCCCGGCCTACTCCGCTGTCGAGCTGATCGCCAAGGGTATCGAAGCCGCCAAGTCCGAAGACACCGACAAGGTGGCAGCCGCCATCCACGCCGGCAAGTTCAAGACCCCGACCGGCGAGCTGTCCTACGACGAGAAAGGCGACCTGAAAGACTTCAAGTTCGTGGTCTACGAATGGCACTTCGGCAAGCCGAAGACCGAAGTCTCCCCTCAGTAACTGCGTGACTAATAGCTGACCGAGAAGCCCACTGTGCGAGCAGTGGGCTTTGTTTTACGAGGTTCATGGACCTGATTCCCGCGATCCGGGAGCCGGTTCACCTGAAAATCTTAAAACCGTCACCCGCGGTTTCCTGGCTGTGCCCACTGACTTGGCGAAGACCACGAAACGGGCCGGGCCCATCGCCCGCCAGCGAAATGCAAATCAGGTTTTTAGGAGCGCTGTAATGCCTGAGATCTACCATTTCTTCCAACAACTGGTTAATGGATTGACCATCGGCAGCACCTATGCCTTGATCGCCATCGGTTACACGATGGTGTACGGCATCATCGGGATGATCAACTTCGCCCATGGCGAGGTGTACATGATCGGATCCTATGTGGCCTTCATCGCCCTCGCGGGCCTGGCCATGATGGGTATCCACTCGCTGCCGATCCTCATGACCGTGGCCTTCGTCGCCACCATCTGCGTGACCAGTGCCTATGGCTACAGCATCGAACGGGTCGCCTACCGGCCGCTGCGTAACAGCAACCGCCTGATCCCGCTGATTTCCGCCATCGGCATGTCGATCTTCCTGCAGAACACTGTGCTCCTGTCGCAGGATTCCAAGGACAAATCCATCCCCAACCTGATTCCGGGCGCCTTCTCGTTCGGCCCGGGCGGTGCGGAGGAAGTGCTGGTGTCCTACATGCAGGTCCTGGTATTCGTCGTCACGCTGGTGGCCATGACCTGCCTGACCCTGTTCATCTCCCGTTCCCGTCTGGGCCGCGCCTGCCGCGCCTGCGCCGAGGACATCAAGATGGCCAACCTGCTGGGCATCAACACCAACAACATCATTGCCCTGACCTTCGTCATCGGCGCCGCCCTGGCAGCCGTGGCGGCCGTGCTGCTGAGCATGCAGTACGGGGTAATCAACCCCAACGCCGGCTTCCTGGTAGGCCTTAAAGCCTTCACCGCAGCGGTTCTGGGCGGCATCGGCAGCATCCCGGGCGCCATGCTCGGCGGGCTGGTGCTGGGTGTGGCCGAAGCCTTCGGCGCCGACATCTTCGGCGACCAGTACAAGGATGTGGTGGCGTTTGGCTTGTTGGTTCTCGTCTTGCTGTTCCGGCCGACCGGCATCCTGGGCCGTCCGGAGGTTGAAAAAGTATGAACAGAAATCTCAAACAGGCGTTCTTCAGCGCCTTGCTGGTCTGGGCCGTCGCCTTCCCGGTGCTGGGCCTGAAGCTGAGCATCGATGGCATCAGCCTGATCGTGCACAGCCAGGGCAGCTTCACCATCAGCATCATTGCCGTGTGTTCGATACTGATGTTCCTGCGTGTGCTGTTCGACAAGCAGTGGAGCTCAGTGATGGGCGGGCGTTCCGATCGCAAACTGATCCCGCCTTCGGTAAGCAACTTCCTGACCCTGCCCAAGACCCAGCGCTGGATCATCCTGGGCCTGATCGTGGCCGCCCTGATCTGGCCGTTCTTCGGCTCGCGCGGCGCGGTCGACATCGCCACCCTGATCCTGATCTACGTGTTGCTGGGCCTGGGCCTGAACATCGTGGTCGGCCTGGCCGGCCTGCTCGACCTGGGTTACGTCGGTTTCTACGCCGTCGGTGCCTACAGCTACGCCATGCTCTCGCACTACCTGGGCTGGAGCTTCTGGGTCTGCCTGCCGATCGCGGGCCTCATGGCCGCAACCTTCGGTTTCCTGCTCGGCTTCCCGGTACTGCGCCTGCGCGGCGACTACCTGGCGATCGTCACGCTCGGCTTCGGCGAAATCATTCGCCTGTTCCTGCGTAACCTCACCGACTGGACCGGCGGCCCCAACGGCATCAGCAACATCCCCAAACCCGAGTTCTTCGGGCTCACCTTCGAACGCCGTGCGACAGAGGGCATGCAGACCTTCCATGAGTTCTTTGGGCTGGAATACAACTCGATCAACAAGGTCATCTTCCTCTACCTGGTCGCCCTGCTGCTGGCATTGCTCGCGCTGTTCGTGATCAACCGCCTGCTGCGCATGCCGATCGGGCGTGCCTGGGAAGCGCTGCGCGAAGACGAGATCGCCTGCCGCGCGCTGGGCCTGAACCCTACCGTGATCAAGCTCTCGGCCTTCACCCTGGGCGCCTGCTTCGCAGGTTTCGCCGGCAGCTTCTTCGCCGCGCGCCAGGGCCTGGTGACGCCGGAGTCGTTCACCTTCATCGAGTCGGCGATCATCCTCGCCATCGTCGTGCTTGGCGGCATGGGCTCTCAGTTGGGCGTGATTCTCGCGGCCATCGTGATGATCCTGCTGCCTGAGCTGATGCGTGAGTTCAGCGAATACCGGATGCTGATGTTCGGTGCGCTGATGGTGTTGATGATGATCTGGCGTCCGCAAGGCCTGCTGCCTATGCAACGTCCACACATGGAGCTGCGTCGATGAGCCGCGAAATTCTGCAAGTCAGCGGCCTGAGCATGCGCTTCGGCGGCTTGTTGGCGGTCAACGGCGTGGGCCTGACCGTCAAGGAAAAACAGGTGGTAGCCCTGATCGGCCCGAACGGTGCCGGCAAGACCACGGTGTTCAACTGCCTGACCGGCTTCTACAAGCCAAGTGGCGGCACCATCCTGCTCGACGGCCAGCCGATCCAGGGCCTGGCCGGCCACCAGATCGCCCGCAAGGGCGTGGTGCGGACCTTCCAGAACGTACGCCTGTTCAAGGAAATGACCGCGCTAGAAAACCTGCTGATTGCCCAGCACCGCCACCTGAACACCAACTTCTTCGCAGGCCTGTTCAAGACCCCGGCGTTCCGCCGCAGCGAGAAGGAAGCCATGGAGCGGGCCCAGTACTGGCTGGAGAAGGTCAACCTGACCGAGTTCGCCAACCGTACCGCCGGCACCCTCGCCTACGGCCAGCAACGCCGGCTGGAAATCGCTCGCTGCATGATGACCCAGCCACGGATCATCATGCTCGACGAACCGGCAGCAGGCCTGAACCCCAAGGAAACCGAAGACCTCAAGGCCCTCATCGGCTACCTGCGCGAATCCCACAACGTGACCGTGCTGCTGATCGAGCACGACATGAAACTGGTGATGAGCATTTCCGACCACATCGTGGTGATCAACCAGGGCACGCCCCTGGCCGATGGCACGCCGGAGGAAATCCGCGGCAACCCTGATGTGATCAAGGCCTACCTGGGGGAAGCGTAAATGCTGAAGTTCGAGAACGTTTCCACTTTCTACGGCAAGATCCAGGCGCTGCACAGCGTCAACGTGGAAATCAACCAGGGCGAGATCGTCACGCTCATCGGCGCCAACGGCGCCGGCAAGTCGACCCTGCTGATGACCCTGTGCGGTTCGCCACAGGCACACAGCGGCAGCATCAAGTACCTGGGCGAAGAGCTGGTCGGCCAGCCCTCCTCGCACATCATGCGCAAGAGCATCGCGGTGGTGCCGGAAGGCCGCCGCGTGTTCGCCCGCCTGACCGTCGAGGAAAACCTGGCCATGGGCGGTTTCTTCACCGACAAGGGCGATTACCAGGAGCAGATGGACAAGGTCCTGCAACTGTTCCCGCGCCTGAAGGAGCGCTTCACCCAGCGCGGCGGCACCATGTCCGGCGGCGAGCAGCAGATGCTGGCCATCGGCCGGGCGCTGATGAGCAAACCCAAGCTGCTGCTGCTCGACGAGCCGTCGCTGGGCCTGGCGCCGATCATCATCCAGCAGATCTTCGACATCATCGAACAGCTGCGCCGTGATGGCGTGACGGTGTTCCTGGTAGAGCAGAACGCCAACCAGGCGCTGAAGATCGCCGACCGCGCCTATGTGCTGGAGAACGGCAAGGTGGTGATGCAAGGGACTGGTGAGGCATTGCTGACCGATCCGAAGGTGCGTGACGCGTACCTGGGTGGTTGAATGATCAAAGGGCCTGCGGGCCCTTTTTTCATGATCCCGCGAAATACGACACTGGGTGATGACCCTTGTGAAGCCAACGCTCGCTGGGTAACGTGACTCCCCTCGATACCCGCGACCCCGGAGTCTGCACGATGCGTCTCACCCCTCCCCTGCTGCTCGCCGCCCTGCTGCCCCTGTTCGCCGGCTGCCAGATGCTCGCCGAACAACCAAGCGACCCGAACGTCGGCACTACCCGCATGCAAGGCGAACTCAGTGCAGCCAATGGCCAGTTGCTGTTCAAGCCCTGCAGCGAGGCACGTCGCTTCGTGGTCAAGGATGCCGCTGGAACCGGCATCCTGCAGGAAGCCGCCAACCTCGCCAGTGGCCCCAAGACCACGCTGTTCGCCGATATCCGCGGGCGCCTGGCCGGCAGTCGCGAGGCCAACAGTGACGGCCAGCTGGACGTTACCCGGCTGTACCGAGTCGAAGCCTCCGCCAGTGCCTGCGAAGACCCCAACTTCAAGCAACTGACCCTGCGTGCTGGCGGGCACGCACCCGACTGGGACATCAAGGCCAGCGGCAAGGGCATGGTGATCAACCGTGAAGGCAAGGATCCGCTGCCGCTGCCCTTCCTCGAAGAGCAGATGCCCGGCGGCGGCCTGAGCCTGTCCAGCGAAGCCAACGGCCAGCGCGTCGAGCTGTGGGTCGCGCCGCAGCGTTGTGTCGAGCCTGGCACCGGTGCCGTGCGTCACTTGCGCGCCGAACTGCGCATCGATGGCCAGGCCCTGCAAGGCTGTGCCTACTACGGCGGTGCGCGCGACAACTGATCATCGGGTACTTTTATCCTGCCAGTCGGGGCGGCGAACAGCTTATACTTGGCGGTTTGAGTAAAGCCGCCGGCCGCCCATGGCCGGGATACTGGACCCTGCCATGCTACGAATCACCGAACTGAAGCTGCCCCTGGACCATCCCGACGAAGCCTTGCGCGAGGCTATCGTCCAGCGCCTGGGGATCCGCGACGAGCAACTGCTCGGCTTCAACCTGTTCAAGCGCAGCTACGACGCACGCAAGAAGAACAGCGAACTGCTGTTTATCTACACCATCGACCTTGAAGCCAGCAACGAAGCCGAGCTTCTGCACAGGTTCGCCGATGATCGCAATATCAGCGTGGCGCCGGACGTCAGCTACAAGTTCGTCGGGCATGCCCCGGCCGATCTTCAGCAACGTCCGATCGTGGTCGGCTTCGGCCCGTGCGGCATCTTTGCAGGCCTGCTGCTGGCGCAGATGGGCTTCAAGCCGATCGTGCTCGAGCGCGGCAAGGAAGTACGCCAGCGCACCAAGGATACCTGGGGCCTGTGGCGCAAGAGCGTGCTCAACCCCGAATCCAACGTGCAGTTCGGCGAAGGCGGCGCCGGCACCTTCTCCGACGGCAAGCTGTACAGCCAGATCAAGGACCCGCAGCACCATGGCCGCAAGGTGCTCGAAGAATTCGTCAAGGCAGGCGCACCGGAGGAAATCCTCTACATCAACAAGCCGCACATCGGTACCTTCCGCCTGACCAGCATGGTCGAGAAGATGCGCGAGGAGATCATTGCCCTGGGCGGTGAAATCCGCTTCCAGGAGAAGGTCACCGACCTGCTGCTCAATGGCGAACAGCTCACCGGCGTCGTTCTGGAAAGCGGCGAACAGCTGCACTCGCGCCATGTGGTGCTGGCCCTGGGGCACAGTGCCCGCGACACCTTCCGTATGCTCCACGCCAGGGGCGTGTTCATGGAGGCCAAGCCCTTCTCGGTGGGTTTCCGTATCGAGCATCCGCAATCGCTGATCGACAAGGCGCGCCTGGGCAAGTACGCCGGGCACCCCAAACTCGGCGCCGCCGACTACAAACTGGTCTACCACGCCAAGAACGGCCGCTCGGTCTACAGCTTCTGCATGTGCCCGGGCGGTACCGTGGTCGCCGCCACCAGCGAGCCGGGGCGGGTAGTCACCAACGGCATGAGCCAGTATTCGCGCAATGAGCGCAATGCCAACTCGGGCATCGTCGTGGGCATCGACCCTGAGCGTGACTACCCGGGCGGCCCGCTGGCCGGCATCGAGTTGCAGGAACGCCTGGAAGCCCACGCCTATGTCATGGGCGGCAGCAACTACCAGGCGCCGGCGCAACTGGTCGGCGATTTCGTCGCAGGTCGTGCGTCCACGGCGCTGGGCAGCGTCGAACCTTCCTACAAACCAGGCGTCACTCTCGGTGACCTGGCTCCCAGCCTGCCAGACTTCGCCATCGAGGCGATTCGCGAAGCGCTACCGGCCTTCGATCGCCAGATCAAGGGCTACAACCTGCACGATGCAGTGCTGACCGGCATCGAGACACGTACCTCGTCGCCACTGCGCATTACCCGTGGCGAGGACTACCAGAGCCTGAACCTCAAAGGGCTGTTCCCGGCCGGTGAAGGGGCAGGCTATGCCGGCGGCATCCTGTCGGCGGGCGTCGATGGCATTCGGATCGCCGAAGCGGTCGCGCGCGACATGCTGGGAATCGAGGCCTGACGCCCCGAGCCAGGCCAGTTGCACGGGCTATTGCCGAGTACTGCGGTTCTTGCGGTACTCGGCCACATAGCCCAGCTTGCGGCTCGCAGTCTTGTCCAGTTCCTTGCGGTCAACGCTGTGATAACCACCCAGTTGGCGCGCAGTGAAGCCGCTGTCGCCAACAACCTCGTCTGGGGCCAGCGTCACCATCAACCTGGCGGCTGCGGCAACCGCCTGCCGATAACCGCTGCGCTCATCAAGATCGAAAGCTGCCAGCGGCAACGTTCCCCGCAGCCAGTTGCCCCAGTAAAACTCGAGAAACTCAGGCGCCACGTCACCGGAGCGCGGTTTGTCGTAGCCAACCTTGCGGGCGAAGTACACCAGGGACCGATACGGGTCATCGGCCATATCACTCAAGCCAACATGGGCGGGTAGCTGGGCAGGTGTGATCGGCTTGCCGTCAGCATCGCGCAGCCAGGTCTTGCGGGCCTGCTGCATGCGCTGCCAGAACTGCGCAAGGTCGGTGCTGTCGCTGAAATCGTCGGTAACTCTCACCCAGACCTTCAAGCCACGACCGGCCCACTCGGCGAGGCTGGTGAAACCATGGTGACCATCGGTGAGATAAAGGCGCCCGCCCGGGCCGACGACGACCGTCTTCATGTCGGCCTTGCGAGTGCCTATGGGGGCCTCACAGGCAAAGCTGTCGGGATTGCTCAACTCGGCGCCTTTGCCCACCGCACGAGCCTCGCCCTGCCCGTTGACTTCACAATAGTCATCGAAGGCCCTTTTCGGCTCGGCGGCATAACGACCCAGCTTGTAATAGATCTGGTCGAATCCGATGACAGCCTGGGTTGGGTGCAACTGCTCGATGCTGACCTCCAGCAGCTGTCCGATGCGGGCAGGCTCGCCATCGGCTCGGACTTGGGCACAGAGCAGAAACAGCGCCAAAACGGTAGTGCAGAAGCGGATCATGGTATTCCTCGCGGTCAGGCAAGCCCCGGAGCACCGGGGCTGCTACATGTCTGGTGCAGGGCTCAGAAAACATACTGCAGGCGCATCGCCACGGCGTCGCCAGAGTCATCACCGACCTGGTTACTGATGCCATCGACGTTTGTTTTCACATAATTGGCCGAAACCTTGACCTGATCATTTACATACCAGTTGACGCCCAAGGTGTGCAGCTTCGCCCGGTTATCCAGGTAACCGCGCTCTTCGACTCGCGCGGCATCGAAGCGGTAGAAGACCTCCCAGGCCCCCAGTTGCTTGTCGGACGGCTTGACCTTGTCGAACTTGCCACCGTTGAGTTTGTAACCCCGAGGCTCGCCAGTGAGGGTGTAGGCCAACTGGCCGTAGTACCCCTCAGCTTTTCGATCATTGCGCCTGGTATCCGTTACTGCATCGAGATCCCGGCGCAGGTACTCGGCCTGCACCGAAAAAGCCCCCTGCGCCCAGGCGGCTTCCAGGCCCCAGACCGCATCACCGTCGTAGGCTCCGGCAACGCCAGGAGCGAGGTCCACGCGGTTACCGTTGACGGCGTCCTCGGAGGTTGCGCGCGCGCCCAGGCGTGAACGGATACGGCCGTTGCTGGCAACGTTGTCGATATCACTCATGGCGTAATTGACACCAAAGTGCAGCACATTGCCAGGCTCGGCCCAGGGAGCGACGACGGCGCGGAGGTTATAGGTGTTGGTGTTCTTGCCGTTCTTGTCTTCCTGCCCCTTGGGGCGATTGACACTGGCGACGCCATAGAACAGATCGGTGCTGGCGCTCAATTGCACGCCCATGCCGTCTGCATGGTCGGCTATCCACGGGGCCAGATCGCCGAGCAGGCTACGCTCCATGGCGGTTGTCCATTTGGAACTGGTAGCTTGCTCCAGCCCGAAGTCGGGATCAAAACGCCCCACCTTGATCGTCACCGGCTCCAGCGCCAGGTAGCTGACAGAGGCTTCCTTCCATGACGTCGCACCGTCGTCGGCGAAATCGATGGAGAACTCATAGGACCAATCACCATAGGCCTTGCCATTGAGCTCCAACCTGGCACGACGCAGGAAAGCCTCGTTCGCGCGCTTGCCGTTCTTGCTATAGAGACCGTCGAACTCACTGTAGTCAGCCTGCAACAGGCCACCTATCTGGAAAGCGAATTGCTTGTCGGTCGTGGCAACTTCAAGCCCCCCCTTGGTCTTGATGACGATATCAGCCCCATCGGTCGTGACGGTACCGGCTGCTGCCTGGGTGCTGATCATCAATCCCAGAACGCCCGCAGCACATCCGAAACGACAGCTTGCCAGGCGGTGAATAGCGTTCATGCAACTTCTCCCAAAGTAATGGTTTTCTACCGCCGGACCACAGCCGATCGGTGGCAGCAGAGCCTGTTGGGAGCGCATTACAATTAGGTTTCCTGGAAATAATTAGCTAATAAAATCAAACAATTAGTGGGATTTTTTGAAATTTCACCAGCCATATTCTTAAGAGGCAGACACCCAATTCTGTAGAGAGCGGGTGAACGATCCGAGCAGGATGTAGGCCAATGCGCATTCCCCAAGTCCCCCTCCGTGACGCTTGTTTGGAAGAAAAGCGTTCCAGCGCAGATTTCAACGGTGAAACGGCTCGGCAGTCGGCTGAATATTCGTAGAATCCAGAGGGATACCTCCGCCCAGGAGTCAGATAGCCAAAGCGCAATTATTTATAACAAAAAAGAATATAGTTTTTGTTTTAAAGAATATCGCCGCACGTTAGGGTGTACGCCCGTTCCGTTCAAATACGTACTGGAGACGCTCGCCCGTGCGCAGCCTTATCAATCGTTTCCTGCAGCTGGAGTCTGCCAGCGGCCTGCTGCTCATCATCGCGGCGGTCATTGCCCTGATCGTCAACAACTCACCCCTGTCGCACCTGTACATGGGCTTTCTCGACGTTCCTGTCGCGGTGCAGATCGGTGCCCTGCAGATCGCCAAACCGCTGCTGTTGTGGATCAACGATGGCCTGATGGCGCTGTTCTTCCTGCTGATCGGCCTGGAGGTCAAGCGCGAGGTACTTGAAGGCCAGCTGTCAAAGCCCTCGCAGATCATTCTTCCTGCCACTGCGGCGGTCGGCGGCATGCTGGTACCGGCGCTGATCTACTGGTTCATCAACCGTGACAACCCCGCCACACTGGCTGGCTGGGCCATCCCTACCGCCACCGACATCGCGTTCGCCCTTGGCGTGCTGGCGCTGCTCGGCAAGCGTGTGCCGGTATCGCTCAAATTGTTCCTGATGACCCTGGCGATCATCGACGACCTCGGCGCGATCATCATCATCGCCCTGTTCTATTCCGGCGAGCTTTCGAACATGGCATTGATGCTTGCCGGAGCTTGTCTGCTGGCACTGTTGGGCATGAACCGCCTCGGGGTGAAGAAGCTTGCACCCTACCTGATCGTCGGGCTGGTGCTTTGGGTCTGCGTGCTGAAGAGCGGCGTCCATGCCACCCTCGCCGGCGTGGCGCTGGCAATGTTCATTCCCCTGGGCACTGGCGACAAGAAAAATGCCTCTCCACTGCTCACCCTGGAGCACGCGCTACACCCCTGGGTGGCCTACGCGATCCTGCCGCTGTTCGCGTTCGCCAATGCTGGAGTATCGCTGACCAATGCCAGCGCGGAGAGCTTCACGCATTCGGTGCCCATGGGCATCGCCATCGGATTGCTGCTGGGTAAGACGGTTGGTGTGTTCGGCCTGACCTGGATGGCCATCAAGCTGCGCCTGGCCGCCCTGCCCGCGGGCGCCAACTGGGGCCAGGTGTTTGGCGTCGCGATTCTGTGCGGTATCGGTTTCACCATGAGCCTCTTCGTTGGCTCCCTGGCCTTCCCATCCGGTGTCAGCGAGTATGCCGGGGAGGACCGCATGGGTATCCTCACCGGCTCGCTCTTCGCGGCGTTGATCGGCTATGCCGTGACTGCGGCGGCCAGCCGCAAGCGACAAGTATCGGTTGCAACCAGCTGATAGCATCAGGCACAAAAAAACCCCGACCGGCCTCGCCGGATCGGGGTTTTCTTTGCGCTGCGAAATCAGTGAGTGACGCGGCTGGTGCCATCGACGGTCATGATGCGCACACGTTCACCAACGCGGAAGATCTCGTTCTGCTGCACTTGCTGCACATAGGCGCGCATGCTGCCGTCGTCTTCACGCACGGTAATTTCAACGCCTTGGGTGCGGGTCAGGCCTTCTTCAGCGGCCGAGCCTGCCAGGCCGCCGGCCACGGCACCGATCACCGCAGCAACGATACTGCCGCGACCACCCCCTACGGCGCTGCCCGCGACGCCACCGACAATGGCACCGGCACCACCACCGATCGGAGTCTTGGTACCCTCGATCTTGACCGGGCGCAGGGATTCGATCGTGCCCATGCGCACAGTCTGCACGCGACGGGCTTCATCTCGAGAGTAGCTGTCACCGGTCAGGCTGGACTGGCAGCCACCGAGCAACAGCGCCATGGTGGTGAAGCTTGCCACCATCAAAACGGATTTACGCATGGGGAATCTCCATAAGTCAGGTGTCCATTAGACTCCCCGTGTTGATGGGTGTCACGACACAAACGTTATTAAATTGTTTTCATTCAGCTCGAGTACAGGCGCCAAGCACCTTGCCGCCCACTTCACCAATGAGACCAAGAATAGTCGTGGATTACTTCATCGTCGCAATGACAGGGGGCGTTGGACTGTGTTTTCGCCGCTGAAGGCGGGATGAAGATCAAGCCTTACCGGGTAATGGCGAGGGCCGCAAGCGGCCCCCTGGCAATCACGGAGCCAACCGCTCGCGCTGCCACTGACCATCGATCAGCCGGTAATTGAGGCGATCGTGCAAGCGGCTGGAGCGCCCCTGCCAGAACTCGATCCGCTCAGGTAGCAAGCGGTAACCACCCCAATGGTCCGGGCAATGCGGCTGAGTGTCGGAGAACCGCGCCTCGGTAGCCTTGACCAAACCTTCGAGCGCTGCGCGATCGGCGATCACTCGGCTCTGTGGCGAGGCCCAGGCCCCCAGCCGACTGCCCAGAGGACGTACCTGGTAGTAGTCGTCCGACTCTTTTGCGCTGACTTTTTCCACTCGCCCTTCGATGCGCACCTGGCGCTCGAGCGCCGGCCAGAAGAACGTCATCGCAGCGAACGGATTGACCAGCAATTGCTGGCCCTTGGCGCTTTCATAGTTGGTGAAGAACGTGAATCCGCGCTCATCGAGCCCCTTGAGCAGCAGCACCCGACAATGCGGACGCCCTTCGCCGTCAACCGTGGCAAGGGTCATGGCATTGGCCTCGACGGGCGGCTGTTCAGTCTTCACCGCGTCGCCGAACCAATGGTGAAACAGCGCGAACGGCTCACCCGGTGCCTGGGCCTCGGCCAGGCCATCACGGGTGTAGTCGCGCCGCATGTCGGCCAGGGATTGAGTCATGGCTGCGTTTCCTTAGACGATCAATTGGTCTTCGCAGGGCTGTTGGCGGCGACTTTCTTGTCGGCAGCAGGCGCCGCTTTCTTGGCTGCGGGCTTGGTTGCCGGCTTTTTCGCGGCCGGCTTGGCTGCAGCCTTGGCGACAGGCTTTTTCGCGGCGGGCTTGGCTGCGGCCTTGGCGACAGTCTTCTTCGCGGCGGGCTTGGCATCAGCGGCCTTGGCGGGTGCCTTGGCATCCTGGGTGGCAACCATCGCCGCAGGCACCGGCGCCGGAGCTGCCTGCTGGTACTTGGCCAGCAAGGCGACCATGGTGTTCTGCGGGGTCAGCAGCATTTCCACACGGCGGTTCAGGGCTCGACCCTCGACGCTGTCATTGGCCGCGCGTGGCATCACGCCACCCATGCCCTTGAGAGTCAGGCGGTCACGCTGCAAGCCGCTCAAGCGGAAGATCGCCGAGACCGACGCGGCACGCTCGAGGCTGAGCTTCTGGTTGGCGACGGCGACACCGCTGGTATCGGCATGGCCAAGTACGAGCACGGCAGTCTTCGGGTCGCCTTCGACGATCTTGGCCACACGGGTGATCGGGCCCAGAGAAGACGGCAGCAGCATGTTCGGGCGGTCCGGGTTGTAGGAGCCGTCGACCGGCAGGGTCACCGCAAGCACGTTGTCACGACGTTCGATTTCAAGCTTGCTGTCTTTGGCGGCCTCGCGCAGCTTCGGTTCGTACTCGTCCAGCCAGGCCTGGGTGGCCTTCTGGTCGATCTTGGGCACTGCCGGCGCCTCGGCCTGCTTGTCGCTCGAGCCGAACGGCCACCACCAGCGGCTGCTGCTTTCAGACTTGGCATCGGCCTGGACGACCTTCTCGGTCACCGCGTCCTTCACGTCCTGTTCGGCAACCTTGTCCGAACCGAAGGGCCACCAGTTGAGGCCGCCGTCCTTCGAAGCGTCCTGGGAGTGGCTGGCGCAGCCGGTCATGGCCAGGCACAGGGCAAGTGCTAAGGTTTTTTGTGAAGACATCAGCGATACACCATGAATTAGAAAGAAATTTTGCCCACACACACGAGGCGTTGGCATTGAGGATAGTCAAAGGAATCGGGCATTACCCGCATTACCCGATCAAAGGCAATTACCCAGTACCCGCACCAGTTTCTGCGCACGGGGGTCCATCAATACGTAGGGGCCCAGGGTATTGGTGACGAAACCGAAGGCCACGTCGTGCTCGGGGTCGGCGAAACCGACCGATCCACCTGCCCCCGGATGACCGAAAGCCCGAGCACCCAGGCCGAAGGTGGCGTTGGCGACATCCGGCTGGTCGAGCATGCAGCCCAGGCCAAAACGGGTCTGGGTCAACAGGGTGCGATCCTGCCCAAGGCTATGCTCGCGGGTCAGTTCATCGAGCAGTTCGGACTCCAGCAGGCTGCCATCGAGCAGGCCGGCATAGAAGCCCGCCAGGCTGCGGGCATTGCCGTGGCCATTGGCAGCCGGTTGCTGCATGCGTCGCCACTCGGGTTTGTTGGTGCTGGTGAGGATCGCTGGCGGATTGGTGAAGGCGCGGGTCGACAACGCCTCGGGCTCGCGCATGGTGACCTGCAGCAAACGCTGGGCTGCGGCATCACCAGGATTACCCTTGCCACGGGCGATATGCGCCACGCGGTGGAACTCCTCATCGGCCAGCCCCACATGAAAATCCAGGCCCAACGGGCGTGCAGTGCGGGCGACGATCGAGTCACCCGGGCCACGGCCATCGGCGCGGCGGATCAGTTCGCCGATCAGCCAGCCATAGGTGATGGCGGCATAGCCATGCTCGCTGCCAGGGGTCCACCACGGCGTTTCGGCCGCTAGGGCGTCGACCATGACCTGCCAGTCGTAGAGGGCCTCGGCCGGCAACAACTCACGGATTGCCGGCAGGCCGGCGCGATGGCTCAGCAACTGGCGCAGGGTAATGCCGTCCTTGCCCGCCTGGCCAAACTCCGGCCAATAACGGGTCACCGGCACGTCCAGGGCCAGCTTGCCCTCGCCCACCAATTGCAGCGCAGTCACAGCAGTGAAGGTCTTGGTGCAGGAAAACAGGTTGGCGATGGTATCGCTGTGCCAGGCCTGCTGGCCGTCCTTGTCGGCGCTGCCCGCCCAAAGATCGATGACGGTTTCGCCACCAACCTGGATGCACAGCGCCGCGCCACGCTCCTGGGGATCATCGAACAATGCGGCAAACGCGTCGCGCACCGCTTCGAACTTCAGCTCATAGTGACCCTGGATCTGCACCCGCCTACTCTCCGTACGACCTGTCTCACAAAGTCGTGCATTGTTTCAGTAGTTGGCGGGTTTGCCTACTGAATGTGGCTGGAAGGTTGTAAGCAAAACCCCAGAGGTTAGGCGGCCAGTACTGGCCGGAACCCAACTGCTGTGCTCAGGGCGCCTTGACCTCGAGCCCCCTGCGCAATTGCTCCAATGCCTGCTGGTTGCTCCGCCTTACCGCCTCGACAAACCCCGGATAGGCCACGTCGGTGATACCGACCAGGCCCAGATGCCCATTCTCCCCGTCGAGCAAACGCCCGCTGGCTGGCTGGTCGAGGTATTGGAACCAGTGAGCACCCACGATCATCGGTTGAGCCAGGGCTGCCTTGAGGAAATTGCCGTAGGCAGGCCCACGGTCCTCTTCACGCGCGACCTCGAGCGGCCCTGGCCAGAACGGGCCACGGTCACGGGAGCCGAACTGGAACTCCGAGACCAGCACCGGCTTGTCCAGCTCGGCCAACCGGGCGAAGTCGTAGCCGTCCTCGGGCTTGAGGGTATAGAAGTTGAAGCTGAGCACATCGCAGAACTCGGCACAGGCCTTCACTGCCTCAGGTGTACTGATGGCGTAGCGTCCACCCAGCAACAAATGGTTGGGCGCATGCCATTTCAGCGCATCGGAGATGGTCTTGAAGTAGGTCTGTGCGAACACCTGCTGGAAGTACTGATAGTCACGCTCGATTTCCGGGTGCTCAGGGTTGGGCAGTGGCGCCTCGAAACCGGGGTCCTCCATGAGCTCCCAGGCTTTCAGTTCGATACCCCAAGCCTTCGACAGCCCCTCCTGGTTTCGGTACTTGTCACGCAACTGCTTGAGGAAGGCGCGCTTGGCCGGCACATCGGTGGTCAGGCGCAAGGTGCCATAAGCCAGGCCATACCGCGCCTTGGGATCATCGCCCGGCGCCGCCCAGGCCAGTTCGTTGTCAGCGAAATAACCGATCAGCCACGGGTCGTCGCGATGATCCCGCGCGGCAATGGCCACCGCACGTTCTGTAGCCATGGCAAATCGCGGGTCGAACGGGTCGGGCATGCGCCCCCACCAGTCCATGCCGGTGCTGATACTGGCATAGTCACCGACGATCGACAGCGGCAGGGTGTACGGCATGCGCCTGGCCTGGCTCAGGGCCGGATCGCTCCAGTTACCCAGGGTGTTGAACCCCCAGGCCTGCAAACGATCGAGGCTGTGCACCTGCCAGCGCTCGGCATCGACACCGGCGGCCGGGCAGTCCACCAGAGGCTGCCCCTCGGGCGCGGGGGCGCAGGGCTTGGCATAGGTGCGCTGCAGGTTCGCAGCATAGAAGTCATACCAACGCCCTTGCTTGAAGCCACGCCCTAGGGAAGACGCATTACCGTCGTTATTGTTGCCTTGGCCATAGAACGCCGCGAGCGGGTCGCCCTCCCCAGGCAACCCTTTGAACATCGATTCTCGGCCCGCGACGTAAGTGCGCCCGCCATCGGCGGCCACCGCGTTGACGCCCAGCGAGTAGAACGGGTGCCCCTGCGGGGTCACCAGGAACCAGCGGCCGTCGCGCTTTTCAGTGCGGAAGAAGCCGGTGGCTTCGAAGGTTGGTCCGGCCACCAGGCCGCCGTACGTGTCCAGTTTCTGCTTGTCGCGCTCGGCCAGCCAGGCCTTGAGCTGCTGGCGCTCACGGGCATCGGCGGCCTTGAGTTGCTCATCGTTGACGATTTTTTCCGGCCAGCGGCCTCGGGTGGACTGGCCATAGGCATCGATCAAATCGCCGTAGGCCGCCCGGTATGCCTGGTCATCATCCTGTATCCCGACCTTTTCGATCAGCAGGTTCTGCGCGACCTTGGGTCGGGGAATGCTCAGGCTGATCGAAACCACCTGTTTGAGATCTATCTCGCCCGCGCTGCTGGTCAACAGCACGCGTTGCCCTTCGTACGTCCAAGGCATCGGCGGACCGGCACGCATGCCCTGACTCAACGGAGAACTGGCCTTGAGCGGCACCATCACCGTCTGCGCCGGGCCCGCTGGCAGGTCGATGCGGCTGGTGAGCGTACGCCCATCGCTGCCCAGCAGCGTGACATCCACGGTCAAGGCCCAGTCCATCGCACTTTGCAGGCGTAGCGTCAGAAACTGCCCTGTCGACCAGTCCCAGGTCCCTGCCTGCGGGCTGAGGCGCAAGGTCGGACGCTCCACCGGGTTGAATACCACGCGCCGCAGCACTTCGCCTTCGGCTGTTTGCTCCGCGTTGTACTGCGGCATCCCCGTGTCTTCGGTGGTCACGGTGACGACCGAACTCGGGCGTACGAAGCTGAACAACGTCTGCTGGGCTGCCAGCAACGGGGTACTGAACAACAAGGTGAAAACGACGGGCAAGGTACGGCGGATCATGTGGACGTGGCTCTCCTTCAAGGCCCTCGTGGACCTGGTCGAGTCATGGACAACGGGCCAGGCATCATGCTCCGGCCGTTACTGGATCTCCCGCCGGAAGGGCGGCAGCGCATTGAGAATAGCCTTGCCGTAGCGTTGGGTGACCAGCCGTCGATCGAGCAAGGTGATGACACCCCGGTCCTGCTCGGTACGCAGCAGACGACCGCAGGCCTGGATCAGGCGCAGGGAGGCGTCGGGCACGGCGATTTCCATGAACGGGTTACCGCCACGCGCCTCGATCCACTCCGCCAGGGCCGCCTCGACAGGGTCGTCTGGCACGGCGAACGGAATCTTGGCGATGACCACGTGCTCGCAATAAGCACCTGGCAGGTCGACACCCTCGGCGAAACTGGCCAGGCCAAACAACACGCTGTGCTGACCGTCATCGACCCGGGCCTTGTGCTTGTTCAGCGTCTCCTGCTTGGACAGGTTGCCCTGGATCAGCACCAGCTTGCGCCAGTCGCGGTCCAGGCCATCGAACACGTCCTGCATCTGCTTGCGCGAAGAGAACAGCACCAGCGCGCCACGGGCGTCTTCGACGATGTTCGGCAATTCGCGGATGATCGCCGCAGTATGGCCCGCCGCATCGCGCGGGTCGGCACCCAGGTCGGGCACCCGCAGCAAGCCGGCATCGCCATGCACGAATGGGCTGGGCACGACGCAGGTCACCGCATCACGCGGCAGCCCGGAGCGCATGCGGAAGCGGTCGAACTTGCCCAGCGCAGTCAGGGTCGCCGAAGTGACCAGCGCACCATGGGCAACGCTCCACAGGCTGCGGCGCAGCATTTCGGCGGCGAGAATCGGGCTGGCGTTGACCTCGATGTCGAACAGCGCCCCACTTTCGGCCAGTGTCAGCCAACGCGCCATGGGCGGGCTGTCTTCAGGGTCTTCGGCGGTGAAGGCGGTCCACAGCTCCCAGTTGCCCTGGGCACGGGTGACCAGGCTGCCAAACAGCGGGTACCACTCTTCAGCCTGGTGGCTGGCGATGCCGATATTGACCTCACCGTCCATGCCTTCCTTTAACAGGTCGGCAAGCCGGGTGAACAGATCGTTGAGGCGGGCGAAGCCCTTTTTCAGCTCGATGCCGACCTCGCGGATCTGCTCCGGCACGACGCCCCCCTCGAAGCGGTAGCGCGGACGATCACGCCCTTCCATGTCTTCACCGGGCCGGAAATCGGCAACCTGTTCGCACAGGGTGAACATGAACTGCTGCTGGGTGCGGATTTCCCGCGCCAGCTCCGGCACCTGCTCGATCAGCTTGCCCAGGTCGCCTGGCAACGGGTGCTGGGCCAACAGCTTGGTGAGGTTCTTGGCCGTCTGCTCCAGCCAGTCGGCCGTGGAGCGCAGCCGCGAATAATGGGCGAAATGGCCGATGGCCTTGTCTGGCAGGTGATGGCCTTCGTCGAACACGTACATCGTGTCGCGCGGGTCGGGCAGTACCGCGCCACCGCCCAGGGCCAGGTCGGCCAGGACCATGTCGTGGTTGGTGACGATCACATCGACCTTGCCCATGCCTTCGCGCGCCTTGTAGAACACGCACTGCTGGAAGTTCGGGCAATGTCGGCCGGTGCACTGGCTGTGGTCGGTGGTCAGGCGCGCCCAGTCCTGGTCCTCGAGGGTTTCCGACCAACTGTCGCGGTCGCCGTCCCAGCGATTGCCGGCAAGTTTCTCGATCATGCTGTTGAACAGCTTCTGGCTGCGCTCGTCGACTTCGATGTGGAAGCCTTCTTCTTCGAACAGCTGGGCGGTCGCCGACTGGGCGTGGCCCTCCTGCAGCAGCACGTCGAGCTTGGACAGGCACAGGTAGCGCCCACGCCCTTTGGCCAGAGCGAAGCTGAAGTTCAGGCCGCTGTTGCGCATCAGGTCGGGCAGGTCCTTGAAGACGATCTGCTCCTGCAGGGCGACGGTGGCGGTGGCGATCACCAGGCGCTTGCCGGCGGCCTTGGCGGCGGGAATCGCGGCGAGGCTGTAGGCGACCGTCTTGCCGGTACCGGTGCCGGCCTCGACCGCAACCACGGCAGGTTCGCCGGCCCGGCGACCTTCATCATCGCAGGCGATGTCGCCGAGTACCTTGGCCACTTCGGCGATCATCAGGCGCTGGCCGTAACGCGGCTTGAGGCTCTTGGCTTCGAGAAACCGCGAATAGGCGCCCTGGATGGTGGCTTTGAGTTCGTTGCTGATCATGGTCTGCGGGCGCCCGAAGGGCTGGATATATTTTCAGTGTTTCGCATGGGGCGGCTATCATACCCCGCTATTGCCCTTTGTGCCGCATGGAGATCCGGATGCTTGCCTTTGCCCTGCCCTACACACTGCATGTCCTGGCCGCCCTTGTCTGGGTTGGCGGGATGTTCTTCGCCTGGCTGGTACTGCGCCCGGCAACGGTCGCAGCGCTGGAAGGGCCCGCGCGGCTGCGGCTGTGGGTGGAAGTATTCCGACGCTTCTTCGGATGGGTCTGGCTGGCGATAGCGGTGCTGGCGATAAGTGGTATCGGCATGTTGCACATGCGATTTTCCGGCTTCGAGACCGCGCCCCGCTATGTACAACTGATGATGGGCGGCGGGATCGTGATGTTTGCCTTGTTCCTGCGCGTGCAGGCGCTGCTGCTGCCGGAACTGCGCGCTGCGGTGCAGGCCGAGGACTGGCCGGCGGGTGCCGGGGTGCTGGGCAGGATCCGACGGATGGTGGGGATCAACCTGCTGCTGGGCATTGCCGTGGTGGCAGTGGCCAGCGCTCGCGTCATGTTCTGAAGTCATTGACTCGGGGCCGCAACGCGGCCCCTGGGATCGCAAACGCTTGAGAGCGCAACGCGCTCCCCGTCAAAGCCGCTGCAGAATCAACTCCCCCGCGGTACCGGCAAGCCCCGGTTGCCCTGGCAGGCCCGGACGACCGTTGGCACCGGCCTCGGTGCGATACACCAGGCACCCCTTGCTCGCACCACCCTGCCCGGCCTTGCCGGCAGCGCCCGGCTTGCCCGGTGCACCACCATCGAGGCGTACCTGGATACGCTCCTGCGGGAAGTCTGCCGGCAGGGCCAGGCGAATCCGGCCTCCGGCTGCGCCGTCATGCCCATTGCCCCCGTTGTCACCGTTCGCGCCACGGCTGGCGGTGCCCCAGGTACACCCTCCGGCCGTGCCATTGCCGCCATCGAGGCCGGCATAGCCCGGTGCCCCGGCGCCGCCACGGGCGTCGATCGACAGCTGCTCGGCCTCCAGCGTTTGCAGGCGCAAGTCGAGGTCACGACCGGGACGCGCCGCACGCTCGTAGCTGCCCGGTGCCCCAGGCGCGCTGATTTCACTGCCGACACCCAGCACGGCACTGCTCGCTTCAATGCTCAAGGCGCTTTGCGCCGGGGCGATGGCGATGCGCGCGTCACGGCCCAGTTCGAGGTGGTCGATCTTCAATGTGGTGAGCGTGGCGGGCAGCAGCAAGGTCGCCGAATCGGCCACCTGCACGCGCTCCAGGTGCACGCTGGACGCCTTGTTCGGCAGGCGCAGCATCGAATGGGCAGCGACTTCGAGACTCTCGGCCTGGGCCAGCGGGGTGGCCAGCGCGGCCAGCAACATCAACTTACGCATGGCGCGAAGCCTCCTGCGGACGGGGAATGGACATGACATGGAAGATGCCGGTCAGCAGGATCTGCAAGCGATCGAACCAGCGATGGCTGCGCCCGCGCAGGCTGGCGTTGAAGAACAACACCTCCAGCACATGCAAGCCCAGCAGCATGATGCCTGCCGCATTGATCAGCAGATTGAACGGCAGGGGTTGCGGCATCAACAGATTGACCAGCACCACCCACCAGAAAACCACCGTCAGGGCCTTGCCCAGGCCCAGGATGAACTTCATACCCCGCCCCCCGACTGTCTTGTACTGTCTTTGTTATGCGCGCGCGGCCCGTTCGAGCGGGCCGTGCGCACAACAGTACCGCCGCGCCAGGGCGCGCGCCAGAGGCGATTCAGTTCAGGTGCAGTTCCACCCGTCGGTTCTGCGCTCGCCCTTCGTCGGTGTCGTTGTCGGCCACCGGCTCGCTTTCACCGCGACCTTGACTGGTCACCTTGGCCGGCGATAGCCCTTGCCCGATCAAGTACTGCGCAACACTGGCCGCGCGGCGTTCGGACAGGCCCTGGTTGTAGTGGTCGGCGCCTACGCTATCGGTATGTCCGATCACCCTGATGGCCGTCACGCTGGGGTCGCCAAGTTTCGGCAACAGCGCTTGCAGGCGCTGTTGGGCTGGGGCCGACAGCTGTGCGGAGTCGAACGCAAACAGCACCTGGCCTTGATCGTCGAGGGTGATCACCTCAGGCGCAGGTGCTGGGGCCTCGGGTTTGGGCGTCGAAGGCGGATACTGCGGGAGCGGGCAGCCCATGTGGTCGACTGCCGTACCTTTGGGGGTGTCCGGGCAGCGATCACGACGGTCGAACACACCATCGCCATCTTCGTCACCATCCTGGGCGTAACAGATCAGGCCACCGGCGATGGCTCCGGCAACACCGGCACCGGTCGCCCAGCTGGAGCTTTCGATCGCGCCCAGACCGCCACCGACCAGCCCGCCGAGCAGGCTGCAGACCGGCCAGGTCCGTTGATTGAGGGGGGCGCTGCCATCACTGTGGGTGGCGCACCCGTTCAGCAGGCTGGAGGCCAGCAGCAGCGACACAGCCGTCTTCGACAAGGTATTCATGGGTCATATCCCCGGTGAATGCGCCCACGCCACGGCTAAAGACGTGGGCGCGGGCGGTCAGCGCTGGATCTTGATCTCGGTGCGGCGGTTCATGGCGCGGCCATCGGCCGTGGCGTTGTCAGCCACAGGCTGGGTCTCGCCCGCTCCCACTACCGAAACGAAGCTGCTGCGCGGTACGCCGCTGGTCACCAGATAGTCGGTCACCGAATGGGCACGACGCTCGGAGAGCTTCTGGTTGTAGCTGTCGGAGCCGACGCTGTCGGTATGGCCGGTCACGCTCAGGCGAGCGCTGGGTGCCTCCTGCTTAAGGCGCGTGGCGATGGTGTTCAGGCGTTCCTTGTCGGTTGCGGTCAGGCGCGCGGAATCGAACTCGAAGTGCACGTCACGGATGACGATGACTTCTTCCTTCTCGACCACGACGACTTCCTCGACCACAGCGACCGGTTCGGGCGGGCAGCCGTTGGCATCGACCTGCACGCCACGCGGGGTGCCTGGGCACTTGTCGCGGCTGTCGGGCACGCCATCGCCATCTTCGTCGCCATCGCCATGGGCCCAGCAGTAGCCCGCCGCCAGGCCACCGCCGAGCAACGCGCCCCAGCCGGCCCAGCTGGAGCTTTCGATGGCGCCCAGGGCTGCGCCACCCACGCCCCCGACGGCAGCACACTTCGGCCAGTCGGTTTTTTGCAAACCTGCACAACCAGTCAACACACTGGTGAGCAGAACCAGGGGTATCGCTGTGCGTACTATGCTCATTTTCGTTGCTTCTCCTAGGGGGATCGGTGCAGAACCGATGCTCTGGGAGTAAAGACCGCCTATTCCCTCTCTGCCAGCAATTAGCCACGACGCGATGCTGCGCCTCTTTGCCGTCAGGGCTGGGACCGCTAGTCTTGAGCGACCTGAACGAGGATTGGCAATGACCGACGGTTTTTCCCAGCGTACCCCCCAACAGGCCCTGGCGGCCCTTCTCGAGCGCTTCGCACCCGCGCGCCTGCTATTGGTCGGCACACGTTTCCCGGCCCTGGAGGCCTTCGCCGCAGCCCACCCGACAGCGCAACTGTCGGTGGCTGCGCCCGGTCCGTTGCCTGCCGACCTGGCGGCGCAACGCTTCGACCTCGCGGTGCTGGTCGATTGCCTCGAGCACTTGCCCAAGCGCAGCGGGCTGGAACTGCTCGGCGGCATTCGCAATCTGAATGCCAGCAAGGTCGCGGTTCTGGCCGACCTGGCCGCCTGTGGCTGGCAGGACACCGATTTCTTCGCCCTGGCGCTGTCGGCCAGCGAGAAATTCCGTCGCGACGAGCAGGTACTGAGCCTGTTCACCTATGATCTACATGACTACAAGCAAGTCCCGGACTGGCTCAATGCCAAGTTCTGGGCGAATCCGCAAAACTTTGGCAAGTACTGGTGGTGATTTCATGAGTGTCTCGGTCTGCCCCTGTGGCAGCGGCAATCTTCTCGACGCATGCTGCGGGCATTACCATGCCGGCACCCCGGCACCGGATGCCCAGACGCTGATGCGCTCGCGCTACAGCGCCTATGTGCTGGGGCTGGTGGATTACCTGGTAGCCACCACGCTTCCCGCCCAGCAGGCCGGGCTGGACCGCGCCGGCATTGCCGCCTGGAGTGCACAGAGCACCTGGCTGGGGTTGGAGGTGGAAAGTGCGCAGGTCCTGGGTGGGCAACCGGAACATGCGTTCGTCACCTTCACGGCACGCTGGCACGACCAGCAGGGCGACCACCAGCACCGCGAGCGCTCGGCTTTCGTGCAGAACGCCGGGCGCTGGTACTTCATCGATCCGACCGTCGAGCTCAAGGCGGGGCGCAACGACCCCTGCCCCTGCGCCAGCGGGCAGAAGTTCAAGAAATGCTGCGCCAGCTACCTCGGTAACCGATGATGAGCGCCCTGGCCCGACTGCTCCTGCTTGGCCTCACCCTGGCCTTGCTGGGTGGCTGTGCGGGATGGGGCGGCAACCACTGGCGCGAGCCTGAGGTGCACCTGGTCAGGGTGGAAACCGTCAAGGCGCGCCTGCATCAGCAGGAGTTCATCCTGCACCTGCGCATCGACAACCCCAACGACAGCCGCCTGTTCATCCGCAACCTGTCGTACGCAATCCGGCTCAACGACCTGCTGCTGGTGCAGGACGAGACCAGTGTCTGGCGCAGTGTCGGCGGACATGCCCGGCGTACCTTCAAGATCACCGCGCGCACCAACCTGTGGCAGCACCTCAAGCCCCTCGCCAAACTGCTGAAAAGCGGCGATCCGCTGCACTACACCCTGCAAGGCGAACTCAATACCGGCCTGATCAGTCGACGGGACCTGCACTTGTCGCGCAGTGGTGAGATAATCCCCGGCGATCTTCAACCGGAGTAACCCGCAATGACCCAGCAACCCCATGTCCATGGCCCCGACTGCAACCACGGTCACGATCATCACCATGGTCATGACCACGGCCATGTGCACGGCCCGCACTGCAACCACGGCCACCAGGAACCGGTGCGCAACGCCCTGAAGGACGTCGGACGCAACGATCCATGCCCGTGCGGCAGCGAGAAGAAATTCAAGAAGTGCCACGGCGCGTAACGCCGCTCCGGGTGGCGCTGCGTTTGCCGCTTGCAGCCCGGCGCGCGCCGCCCTACCTTTAGCGCCTTTCCGACCCCGCCACGCCCCCCAGGAGCCTTCGTCATGGCCGCCCCCGTGTTTCCTCCCTTCCGCCCTCGGTTCGGCACCAGCGCAGTGCTGCTCGGCATGCTCGGGCTCGCCGGCTGCCAGATGGGCGGCTACCAGGACAGCGTGCCACCGACCACCGGCGTCCAGCCACTCAAAGGCCTGGCGCAGAACGTCTCGGTACGACGCAACGCCATGGGCGCACCGTTGATCGAGAGCAGCAGTTTCCACGATGCGCTGTTCAGCCTCGGCTACGTCCATGCGGGCGACCGCATCGAACAGATGGTCGCCATGCGCCTGCTCGCCCAGGGGCGACTGGCCGAGATCGCTGGCTCCGAAGCCCTGGACATCGACCGCCTGATGCGCGCCGCCAACCTCAAGCAGAGCGCCGGCCAGCTGTATGCCGACGCCTCGCCGCGCCTGAAGCGCTTCTTCGAGGTCTATGCCCGCGGGGTCAACGCCTATCTGTTCCGCTACCGCGACAAGCTGCCGGCCGAACTCGCCCGCAGCGGCTATCGCCCCGAATACTGGAAGCCCGAAGACTCGGCGCTGATCTTCAGCCTCTACGCCTTCAGCCAATCGGTGAACCTGCAGGAGGAACTCTCGGCCCTGACCCTGGCGCAGAAGGTCGGCAGCGACAAGCTCGCCTGGCTGCTGCCAGGTGCACCCGACGAGCCTCTGGCCGAGGGCGAGACCGACAAGCTCAAGGGCATCAACCTGGCCAGCCAGATCCCCGGCCTGAACGACGTCGCCGCCGCCAGCCAGAAGCTCGCCGACCTCGACTTGCTGGGCAGCCCCGGTTCCTCGAACCTGGCCCTGGGCCCTCTGCGCAGCCGCAGCGGCAAGAGCCTGCTGGCCAGCGACAGCCGCGCCGCCTGGGCGCTGAGCCCGGTACAGATTCACACAGGCAAGTACCAGGTCGCCGGCCTGTCGCTGCCCGGCCTGCCGATCGTGCTGGCCGGCTACAACGGCAAGCTGGCCTGGAGCAGCAGCGCGGTGATGGCCGACAACCAGGACCTGTTCCTTGAGCAACTGCGCCGCCAGGGCAGCCAACTCACCTACCTGGCCGACGGCAAGTGGCAGCCGGCCCGCGCGCGTAACGAAACCTTCTTCGTGCGCGGCCAGCGCCCGGTGCGCGAAGTGCTGTACGACACCCGCCACGGCACCCTGCTCGGCCAACCCGGCAACGGCTATGGCCTGGCCCTGCACCTGCCGCAGCTCAAGGACGACAAGAGCCTCGATGCGCTGTTCGACCTGACCCGCGCCAGCAACCTCGAACGCGCCTTCGACAGCACCCGCGAAATCGGCGCCGCTGCGCTGAACTTCGTCTTCGCCGAGCCCGAGCACATTGGCTGGCAGGTCAGTGGCCGTTACCCCAATCGCCGCGAAGGCCAGGGCCTGCTGCCTTCGCCGGGCTGGGACGGACGCTTCGACTGGGACGGTTTCGCCGATGCGATGCTCCACCCCTACGACCAGGACCCGCCCAGCGGCTGGATCGGCCATGCCAACCAGCGCAGCCTGCCCAAGGGCTACGGCATGCAGCTGTCCAGCACCTGGTACTACCCCGAACGCGCGGAGCGCCTGGGCCAGTTGGCCGGTAACGGGCGTCATGACAGCCGTAGCCTGATGGCCCTGCAGAACGACCAGGTCACCCTGCTGGCCGACAAGCTCAAGCGCATGTTCGACGCCCCGGGCATGGCCCAGCCGCTCAAGCAGGCCATCGATGCCCTGCCCGCCGAGCAGCGCGACAAGGCTCGTGAAGCCCTGACCCGGCTCAAGGCTTTCGATGGCCGCCTGAGCCCAGTCTCGGCCGATGCGGCGCTGTACGAACTGTTCCTCCAGGCCGTCACCCGCCAGACCTTCCTCGACGAGCTTGGCCCCGAGTCCAGCCCGGCCTGGCAAGCGTTTGTCAGCAACGCCCGGCTGTCGTACTCGGCCCAGGCCGACCACCTGCTTGGTCGCGAAGACAGTCCGTTCTGGGATGACCGCAGCACGCCGCAGAAAGAAGACAAACCGACCATCCTCGCCCGCAGCCTGGCCGCCGCGGTGGATGCCGGTGTCGCACAGATGGGCGCCGACCGGCGTGCCTGGCAATGGGGCAAGCTGCACCAGTACCGCTGGCCAGCACCGAACTACCACGGGCTCGGCGACACCGTCAGCCGCGCGCCGATGGCCACCGGCGGTGACTTCAGCACCCTGGCCCTGACCCCTTACCCCTGGGGCAACGGTTTCGAAACCAGCCTGCCAGCCTCCGCACGCATGGTCGTCGACTTCGGCCAGGCCGAACCGCTGCAGATCCTGACCAGCAGCGGCCAGTCCGGCAACCCCGCCAGCCCTCACTACAGTGACGGCCTGGACGCCTGGTTCAAGGGGCGCTTCATGAGCCTGCCCGTGCAACCGCAGAACTTTGCCCGCGCCTATGGCAGCCAACGCCTGACGCTGGTGCCGGGCAAGTAGGCGGCTACCCCGAGCGGCTCGTCCGGGCCGCTCGTCAGCACCATGTCATCCGAACTTCCGGGCCAGCGCTGCGCTCCTAACTTGTAACCTCAGCCAGCGCGAACGCCATGGACCTCGTCATCGCCCGCCCCGAAGGCCTGTACTGCCCGCCCGGGGACTTCTACATCGACCCCTGGCGCCCGGTTGACCGTGCGGTGATCACCCATGGGCACGGCGACCATGCGCGCACCGGCAACGGCCATTACCTGTGTGCCGAACCCGGCGCCGGTATCCTGCGCAGCCGTCTTGGCCAGGACATCGACCTGCAAACCCTGCCTTATGGAGAACGCCTCCAGCATCACGGCATCACCTTGAGCTTCCACCCTGCCGGCCACGTGCTCGGCTCGGCCCAGGTGCGCCTTGAACACCAGGGCCAGGTGTGGGTCGCCTCGGGCGACTACAAAGTTGAGCCAGACGGCACCTGCGCGCCGTTCGAGCCGGTGCGCTGCCACACCTTCATCACCGAATCCACCTTCGGCCTGCCGATCTATCGCTGGCCCTCGCAGGCCGAGGTGTTCGAAGGCATCAACGCCTGGTGGCGTGCCAATCGGGACCAGGGCAAGGCCAGCGTGCTGTTCTGCTACGCCTTCGGCAAAGCCCAGCGCATTCTCCACGGGCTGGACGCAGGCATAGGGCCGATCGTGGTGCACGGCGCGGTCGAGCCGCTCAACCGCGTCTACCGCGAAGCCGGGATCGCCCTGCCCGAGACCCTGTACGCTGGCGATCTGCCACGCAACGATCCACGCCTGCGCCAAGCCCTGGTGCTGGCACCACCCTCTGCAGGCGGCAGTAGCTGGATGCGCCGTTTCGGCGACTACAGCGATGCCTTCGCCAGTGGCTGGATGCTGCTGCGTGGCACCCGACGCCGGCGTGGTGTCGATCGCGGCTTCGTACTCTCCGACCATGCCGACTGGCCTGGGCTGCTGTGGGCAATCGGCGAAACCGGTGCTGAACGGGTAATGGTCACCCATGGCTCGGTCAACGTGCTGGTGCGCTACCTGTGCGAACAGGGCCTGGACGCCCGCGCCTTCGCCACCGAGTACGGCGAGGAAGACGACACGCCCGCGCCGGAGAGCGCCACATGAAGGCCTTTGCCGAACTCTACCTGCGCCTGGACGCCACCACTTCGAGCAACGCCAAGCTGCAGGCCCTGCGCGACTATTTCGCCGAGGCTCCCGCCGCCGATGCGGCCTGGGCGGTGTACTTCCTGGCCGGAGGCCGCCCGCGCCAACTGGTGCCGACCCGTCTGCTACGCGAGCTGGCCACGCAGTTGGCAGACCTGCCCGACTGGCTGTTCGAAGAGAGCTACCAGGCTGTCGGCGACCTGGCCGAGACCATTTCCCTGCTGTTGCCCCAGCACCGACACGATACCGACGAGGGTCTGGCCGTGTGGGTCGAGCAGCACCTGCTGCCCTTGCGCGGGCAACCGGCGGATGAGGTGCGCCAGCGCTTGCCGACACTCTGGGAAAGGCTGGACCGCCCCAGCCTGATGCTCTGCCTGAAGTTGATCACCGGCAGCTTCCGTGTCGGCGTCTCCAAGCTGCTGGTCACCCGTGCGCTGGCGCAGTTGTCGGGGCTGGATGCCAAGCGTGTGGCCCAGCGCCTGGTCGGCTATACCGACCTGGCTCATCGCCCCGTTGCTGAAAGCTACCTGAAGCTGATCGCCCCCGAGTCCGACGACGAACACGCCCAGCGCGGCGGCCAGCCCTATCCGTTCTTTCTCGCCCACGCCCTGCAGGCGCCACTGGAACAGTTCGAGACACTGCTCGGCCCGGTCGATGACTGGCAGGCAGAATGGAAGTGGGATGGCATCCGCGCCCAGGTGGTCAAGCGCGAGGGCCAGCTGTGGATCTGGTCACGGGGCGAGGAACTGGTCACCGAGCGTTTTCCCGAGTTGCACAGCCTGATAGAGACATTGCCTGATGGCACCGTGCTCGATGGCGAGATTCTGGTATGGAAGCCCGGCGCCGGCGACGACAGTCTGGCAGTGCAGCCCTTTGCTCTGCTCCAGCAGCGGCTGGGCCGCAAGACCCTGGGCCGCAAACTGCTGGCCGATGCGCCGGTGGTGCTGCAAGCCTACGACCTGCTGGAATGGCACGGCGAGGACTGGCGCAGTCGCCCACAGCACGAGCGCCGGGGGCAACTGGAACGCGTGCTGGTCGAGTACCCCTTGGCCCCCGTGCTGCTTTCACCCCTGGTGCAGGCACCGAACTGGATAGCCCTGGCCGAGCAACGTGAGCAGTCGCGCAACCTGGGGGTGGAAGGGCTCATGCTGAAGCGGCGCGATGCCCTGTACGGCGTCGGCCGCACCAAGGACCTGGGCCTGTGGTGGAAATGGAAGGTCGACCCGTTCAGCGTGGACGCCGTGCTGATCTACGCCCAGCGCGGCCATGGCCGACGCGCCAGCCTCTATAGTGACTACACCTTCGCCGTCTGGGATGCCCCTGCAGGAACAGCGCAACGCAACCTGGTGCCATTCGCCAAAGCCTATTCAGGCTTGAGCGACGAAGAGATGCGCAAGGTCGATGCGATCATCCGCAAGACCACGGTGGAAACCTTCGGCCCGGTACGCAGCGTCACCCCGACGCTGGTCTTCGAGTTGGGTTTCGAAGGCATCGCCCTGTCCAAGCGACACAAGAGCGGCATCGCCGTACGCTTCCCGCGCATGCTGCGCTGGAGGCTCGACAAACCGGTCGAGGAGGCCGACGACCTGGCAACCCTGCAGAGCTTGCTGGGCCCTGCATAGCTGCTTGTACGCACACCAGCATGCACAAAGCCCCGGTTTGTGCTTCTATTTCCAGTCGCCCATGTTCACAGCCCAGCGCAGACCAGGACCCCCATGCATCACTCGACCCACGAACTGCTGTCCCCCGTCCCCGGCATCTGCCGTCAGTTGCACAGCTTTCACTTCGGCCCACGCGGTGGCGGCAAGGTGTACATCCAGGCCTCGCTGCACGCCGACGAATTGCCCGGCATGCTGGTGGCCTGGCACCTCAAGCAGCGCCTGAACGAACTGCACCAGCAAGATCTGCTGCGCCGCGAGGTGGTGCTGGTGCCGGTGGCCAACCCGGTGGGTCTAGAACAGGTGCTGCTGGACGCACCGCTGGGGCGCTTCGAACTGCAGAGCGGGGAAAACTTCAATCGCAACTTCGTCGACCTGTCCGACAGCATCGGCGACCAGATCGAAAGCCACCTCACGCAAGACACGGCACACAACCTCTCGCTGATCCGGGAATACCTGCGCCGCGGGCTCGACAGCCACCCCGCCGTCACCCCCCTGCAATCCCAGCGCCTGGCCTTGCAGCGCCTGGCCTGCGACGCCGACATGGTGCTGGACCTGCACTGCGACTTCGAAGCCGTCGAACACCTCTACACCACGCCCGAAGCCTGGCCCCAGGTCGAGCCGCTGGCGCGCTATCTCGGCGCCCAGGCCAGCCTGCTGGCCACCGACTCCGGCGGGCAGTCGTTCGACGAGTGCTTCAGCCTGGTGTGGTGGCAACTGCAGCAGCGTTTTGCCAAGCGTTTCCCGATCCCCATGGGCAGCTTCTCGGTGACCATCGAGCTGCGCGGCCAGGCCGATGTCAACCACGAGCTGGCAAGCCAGGACTGCCAGGCAATCCTCGACTTCCTCACCCACAGCGGGGTGATCGAAGGTCAGCCCGCGGCATTGCCGCCGCTGCGCCAGCCCGCCACCCCGCTGGCTGCCGTGGAGCCATTGATCGCGCCGCTGGGCGGCCTGCTGGTGTTCCACGCAAAACCGGGGCAGTACCTGGAGCCTGGGCAACTGATCGCCGAGGTCATCGATCCGCTCAGCGACCGGGTGACGCCGATCCGCAACGTCCAGGGCGGGCTGCTCTACGCTCGCAGCGTCCGGCGCATGGCCACCACCGGCATGGTGATCGCCCATGTCGCAGGGGAAAAGGTCTGCCGCAGCGGCTATCTGCTGGCCAACTGATCCCGATCAAACCAAAGCACCTTGCGGCCGGTCTGTAGAAGCACAGCCTTCGACGAGACCGGCCGCCGATGCCATCCCCTTCCGACCTCGCCAACACCTGGTTCGCCTCCCGCAACTGGAAGCCTTTCGCCTTCCAGCGCAGCGTCTGGGCGGCGATCCAGCGCGGCGAGTCGGGCCTGCTGCATGCCAGCACCGGCAGCGGCAAGACCTACGCCGTCTGGCTCGGCGCCCTGCGCGCTTTCGCACAGTTGCACGACGCACGCCGACCGGCGCCACTCCAAGTGCTGTGGGTCACACCGATGCGCGCCCTGGCCAGCGATACCGCGCGCGCGCTGCAAGCACCGCTGGACGAATTGGAGCTGAACTGGACCATCGGGGTACGCAGCGGTGACACTACCAGTGCCGAACGTGCACGCCAGGCCCGGCGCCTGCCCAGCACGCTGGTCACCACTCCCGAAAGCCTCACCCTGCTGCTGACCCGCGAACAGGCTGCCGCCGACTTCGCCAGCCTGCGCCTGGTGGTGGTCGATGAATGGCACGAACTGCTCGGCAACAAGCGCGGCGTGCAGTTGCAACTGGCCCTGGCCCGGCTGCGGCGCTGGCAGCCGCAACTGGTGGTGTGGGGGCTTTCGGCCACCCTCGGCAACCTGCCGCACGCCCTTGAGGTCTTGCTGCCTGCCGGCGGGCGACTGGTTCAGGGCCGTCAGGACAAGCGCATCCTGGTCGACACCCTGGTGCCGAGCGCGATCGAACGCTTCCCCTGGGCCGGGCACATGGGGCTGAAGATGCTCCCTCAGGTCAGCGCCGAGATCGAGGCCAGCGCCAGCAGCCTGGTGTTCACCAACACCCGCGCCCAGGCCGAGCTCTGGTACCAGGCCCTGCTCGAGGCGCATCCCGAGTGGGCGGGACTGATCGCCCTGCACCACGCATCGCTTGCCCGGCACGCCCGTGACTGGGTCGAGCGCAGCCTCAAGCAGGGCACGCTGAAGGCGGTGGTCTGCACCTCGAGCCTCGACCTGGGAGTGGATTTCCTGCCCGTCGAACGCGTCCTGCAGATCGGCTCGGCCAAAGGCATCGCCCGCCTGCTGCAACGTGCAGGCCGCTCTGGGCACGCACCTGGGCGTACCTCACGGGTGACCCTGGTACCAACCCACAGCCTTGAACTGGTGGAAGCGGCCGCGGCACGCCAGGCGCTGGCTGCCGGGCATATCGAGGCACGCTATTCGCCGCGCCTGAGCATGGACGTGCTGGTCCAGCATCTGGTCAGCATGGCGCTGGGCAGTGGTTTCCGACCGGCCGAACTGTTCGAGGAGGTTCGCAGCACCTGGGCCTTTCGCGATCTCGAAGAGAGCCAGTGGCAATGGGCACTGTCATTTGTGCGCAATGGCGGCAGCTCGCTCACCGCCTACCCGGACTACCAGCGCGTCGCAGCGTACCCCGACGGCATCTGGCGCGTGGCCAGCGAGCGCCTCGCCCGGCGTCATCGTCTGGGTATCGGCACCATCGTCAGCGACGCCAGCCTGCAGTTGAAGTACTGGAGCAAAGGGGGCGGCGGCAAGTCGCTGGGCAGTGTGGAGGAATCTTTCATTGCCCGTCTCAAGCCCGGTGACGCGCTGTTGTTCGGCGGACGTATCCTGGAGCTGGTAAGGGTCGAGAACATGACCGCCTACGTGCGCCGCAGCACCGCGCGCAAGGCGGCGGTAGCACGCTGGAATGGCGGACGCATGCCGCTGTCGAGCGAGCTGGCGCAGGCGCTGGTCGAGCGTCTGGATGCAGCAGCCCACGGCCGCTACGAAGGCGCGGAAATGCATGCCGTTCGCCCCCTGCTGACACTTCAGGCGAGCTGGTCGGCCCTGCCCACACAGCGCACATTGCTGGCCGAAACCCTGCACTCGCGCCAGGGCTGGCACCTGTTTCTCTATCCCTTTGCCGGGCGCATGGCCAATCTGGGCCTTGCCAACCTGATCGCCTGGCGGGTCAGCCGCGTGCAGCCGCTGTCGGTATCGATCGCGGTCAATGACTACGGCTTCGAACTGCTCGCAGCAAGCCCTGTGGACTGGGCCGCGCACTTGCCCGATGCACTGGCTGCGGACAATTTGCTGGAAGATGTGCTGGCCAGTCTGAATGCTGGCGAGATGGCGCTGCGGCGCTTTCGTGAAATTGCCCAGATCGCCGGGCTGGTATTCGGCGGCTATCCCGCCGCGCAGAAAAGCACGCGCCAGCTCCAGGCCTCCAGTGGTCTGTTCTACGAGGTGTTTCGCAAGCATGACGCTGGCAATCTGCTGCTGGGCCAGGCGCGTGACGAGGTGCTGCGTGAGGAGCTGGAGATCGAGCGCCTGCATCAGCAGTTGCAGAAAATGTCAGGATTGCGCCTCGATCTGCACGCCTTGCGCCGGCCCGGGCCGCTGGCCTTCGCCCTATTGGTCGAGGGCATGCGCGAAACCCTGAGCACGGAAAAACTGGCAGACCGCATCGCCCGGATGGTGGCGGATCTCGAAAAGGCGGCGAGCCGAACCATGAGCGACCTTGCGGGAACTGAACGGAGGAAATCCTGAACGTGCACCACCTGGCGATCGAACATTGCGGCGAAACGCTGTGGCTGTTACCTGAAAAAGCGCTCTACTGGCCAGCCCGGCGCGCCCTTCTGGTTGCCGACCTGCACATTGGCAAGGCCGCCAGCTACCGCGCCCTGCACCAACCGGTGCCACGCGGTACTACCCAGGCGACCCTGGATCGCCTGGACACGCTCTTGCAGCATTACGATTGCCAGCAGTTGATCGTGCTCGGCGACTTTCTCCACGCACGTAGTGCGCGAGCACCTGCCACCCTGGCCCGTGTAGCTGCATGGCGCGAACGGCACCCAGGGTTACGGGTGGTCCTGGTGCGAGGCAATCACGACCGTCATGCTGGCGATCCGCCGCAGGAGCTCGCCATTGACGTTGTCGACGAGCCTTTGCTACTGCCGCCATTCGCGCTACAGCACGAGACCGGCGCTCACCCCGAGCATCCGGTGATCGCAGGCCATGTCCATCCGGCGTGCGTCCTGCGTGGTCGTGGCCGCCAACGCCTGCGCCTGGCGTGCTTCATGTTCCACGCAAAGGTCAGCCTGCTGCCGGCGTTCGGCGAGTTCACCGGCGGTTGGACGGTGCAACCAGAGCCCGGCGCCCGCCTGTTCGTCGTGGGCGATCAACGGGTCTGGGCAGTGCCGGCCTGATCAGGCGACTGGCGCCGGAGGCGGCTCGTCGGGCAAGGTCGGCTCGCCCGGCTCCATCGGCGGGTGCTCGCCAGGCTCGGGGGGTTGCGGGGTATCGGGATCAGGCTGGTGCGGGACGCCACCGGCGTGCAGATCCGTCGGCGGATGCGGGTGCGCGAGCAGAGTCCAGGCCATCATGCCGATCTGGTTCGGCTGCAGGACGGCCAGCTTCGCGCTGATTGCAGGATCGAGTTTCATGGGCTGCTCCTGACGAGGGCCGGCGTACGTCATGCACGCCGGGGACTTACCTCGTTGGAGTGGCAAAAGGGGAACTAATTCCCCCAGCTCGTCGGCTCAGGTACGTGGCAGCGTGACGCCGCGCTGGCCCTGGTATTTGCCGCCGCGATCCTTGTACGACACCTCGCACTCTTCATCGGATTGCAGGAACAACATCTGGGCCACGCCTTCGTTGGCGTAGATCTTGGCCGGCAGTGTGGTGGTGTTGGAGAACTCGAGGGTGACGTGCCCCTCCCACTCCGGCTCCAGGGGGGTGACATTTACGATGATGCCGCAGCGGGCATAAGTGCTCTTGCCCAGGCAGATGGTCAGGACATCGCGCGGAATGCGGAAGTACTCGACAGTACGGGCCAGGGCGAAGGAGTTCGGCGGGATGATGCAGACGTCGCTCTTGATGTCGACGAAGCTGCCGGCATCGAAGTTCTTCGGATCGACGGTGGCCGAATTGATGTTGGTGAACACCTTGAATTCATCGGCGCAACGTACGTCGTAGCCGTAGCTGGAGACACCGAAGGAGATCACCCGGCTGTCCTGTTCGCCCCGCACCTGGCGCTCGACGAACGGCTCGATCATGCCGTGTTCCTGCGCCATGCGGCGAATCCACTTGTCCGATTTGATGCTCATGGCGGGATGTCCTGAAAGTACGAGGTGAAAAAACGAGATGCGCATCTTACCGGTCCTGGCGCGCGCGTTAAAGTTCCCTGCCCCTATCCCGCGCCGGACGGGGGCTGGCCGCCCGCCGATCCGAATTTCATCAAAGCCGCTGTTGGCCATTGGCAGCTTGCGGAAAGTGGGGTAAGGTGGCGCCACTGTGCTGCACGTGACACCGAGAATCTGTTTGATGCACGATCCTGATCGGCCCATCGCTGAATTTTCCGCTCTCTTTGCACTCAGTCCCGGCCAGGGCAATTCCTGAGCCGAAATCTACTTTGTCCAAGGAGACAGACACATGTCCAATCGCCAATCCGGTGTTGTTAAGTGGTTCAACGATGAGAAGGGCTACGGCTTCATCACTCCTCAGTCGGGTGACGACCTGTTCGTACACTTCAAAGCCATCCAGGCTGACGGCTTCAAAACCCTGAAAGAAGGCCAGGCTGTTACTTTCGTCGCTACCCGCGGCCAGAAAGGCATGCAGGCTGAAGAAGTTCAAATCGCCTAAGTCGATTTAGCTTCCTCGCTTTCAAAAAAAACCCGCCTTCCGGCGGGTTTTTTTGTGCCTGCGCAAAACGACGCAAGCCCAGCAGGAACGGCTTGTGCCGCTCCTGCTGAGCTTGCGTAAGCCGGCGGATCAATCTTCGCTGATGGTAATGCTCGGCATTGCCGGCGCCGCCGCTTCCTGTAGCACGATCCGAGCCCCCACCTGACGGGCCAGCTCTTGGTAGACCATGGCAATCTGGCTTTCCGGCTCGGCGATCGCTGTCGGCTTGCCGCTGTCTGCCTGCTCGCGAATCAGCATCGACAGCGGCAACGACGCCAGCAACTCGACGCCATACTGCGCCGCCAGCTTCTCACCGCCACCTTCACCGAACAGGTGCTCGGCATGACCGCAGTTCGAGCAGATGTGCACCGCCATGTTCTCCACCACACCGAGGACCGGGATGTTGACCTTGCGGAACATCTCGACACCCTTCTTCGCATCCAGCAGCGCCAGGTCCTGCGGGGTGGTGACGATCACGGAACCGGCTACCGGCACTTTCTGCGCCAGGGTCAGTTGAATGTCGCCAGTGCCCGGCGGCATGTCGATCACCAGGTAGTCGAGGTCGTCCCAGGCGGTCTGGGTCACCAGTTGCAGCAAGGCGCCGGAAACCATCGGGCCACGCCAGACCATCGGTGTGTTGTCGTCGGTCAGGAACGCCATCGACATCACCTCGACGCCATGGGCCTTGATCGGCACGAACCACTTCTGCTCGCGAATCTGCGGGCGGGTGCCTTCGGGGATCCCGAACATCACACCCTGGCTTGGGCCGTAGATGTCCGCATCGAGAATACCGACCCTCGCGCCCTCGCGAGCCAGGGCCAAGGCCAGGTTGGCGGCAGTGGTCGACTTGCCGACGCCGCCCTTGCCCGAAGCCACGGCGATGACATTCTTCACATTGGCCAGCGCAGGCACCTGGGCCTGGGCCTTGTGCGTGGCGATCAGCGTATCGATGCTCACCTGCGCAGACGTCACGCCTTCGAGGTTCTCGATCGCCGTTTGCAATACCTGAGCCCAGCCGTTGCGAAACAGTGCAGCGGCATAGCCCAGCTGCAACTGCACACTGACCTGCCCACCTTGAATGTCGATCGCCCGCACGCAACCGGCGCTGACCGGGTCCTGGTTCAGGTAGGGGTCGGTGTACTGGCGAAGCACGCCTTCAATGGCGGCACGTGTGACGGCACTCATGGAGACTCCCGTGGCATTCCGAAAAAAGTGAATCAGGCGCCTATGCTAACCCGTCAACCGTCAGCAGATGCGTGTGCGGGGTGAAATATATTTCCCAGCCCTTTATAGTGGCCGATCATCCTCAATTTTTACCCGTCGCCAGATAAGTAGCCGAGCCACCATGTCCGAGCCACGCCAGATTCTCGTCACCAGCGCCCTGCCCTATGCCAATGGATCCATCCATCTTGGCCATATGCTTGAGTACATCCAGACGGACATGTGGGTACGCTTCCAGAAACTGCGTGGCAACCAGTGCATCTATGTCTGCGCCGACGACGCCCACGGTTCGGCGATCATGCTGCGCGCAGAGAAAGAAGGCATCACGCCCGAGCAGTTGATCGCCAACGTCCAGGCCGAGCACAGCAGTGACTTCGCCGACTTCCTGGTCGAGTTCGATAACTTCCACTCCACCCACAGCGAAGAGAACCGCGAGCTGTCGAGCCTGATCTACACGCGCCTGCGTGAAGCCGGGCACATCGCCAATCGCTCCGTGACCCAGTACTACGACCCCGAGAAGGGCATGTTCCTGGCCGACCGCTTCATCAAGGGCACCTGCCCCAAGTGCGGGACCGAGGACCAGTATGGCGACAACTGCGAGAAGTGCGGTGCCACCTATGCCCCCACCGAGCTGAAGAACCCCAAGTCGGCGATTTCCGGTGCCACGCCAGTACTGCGCGACTCCCAGCACTTCTTCTTCAAGCTGCCCGATTTCCAGGCCATGCTGCAGCAGTGGACACGCAGTGGCACCTTGCAGGACGCGGTCGCCAACAAACTCGCCGAGTGGCTGGATTCCGGTCTGCAGGAGTGGGACATTTCCCGTGACGCACCGTACTTCGGCTTCGAGATTCCGGGCGAGCCGGGCAAGTACTTCTATGTCTGGCTGGATGCGCCGATCGGCTACATGGCGAGCTTCAAGAACCTCTGTGACCGCCGCCCGGAGCTGGACTTCGACGCGTTCTGGAACGCAGACTCCAAAGCCGAGCTGTATCACTTCATCGGCAAGGACATCGTCAACTTCCACGCGCTCTTCTGGCCCGCCATGCTCGAAGGTGCAGGTTTCCGCAAGCCGTCTGCCGTCAACGTGCACGGCTACCTGACGGTCAACGGCGCGAAGATGTCCAAGTCTCGCGGCACCTTCATCAAGGCCCGCACCTACCTCGACCACCTGCAGCCCGAGTACCTGCGTTACTACTACGCAGCCAAGCTGGGCCGTGGGGTCGACGATCTCGACTTGAACCTCGAGGACTTCGTGCAGAAGGTCAACTCCGACCTGGTGGGCAAGGTGGTCAACATTGCCAGCCGCTGCGCAGGCTTCATCCACAAGGGCAATGAAGGCGTAATGGTTGCTGGCGACGCCGCACCGGAGCTGACCGAAGCCTTCCTGACCGCCGCACCCTCGATCGCCGAAGCCTACGAGGCCCGTGACTTTGGCCGTGCCATGCGCGAAATCATGGCCCTGGCCGACCGCGCCAACGCCTGGATCGCCGACAAGGCACCGTGGTCGCTGGCCAAGCAGGAAGGCAAGCAGGATGAAGTCCAGGCCATCTGCGCCCAGGGCATCAACCTGTTCCGCCAGCTGGTGATCTTCCTCAAGCCGGTACTTCCAGTGCTGGCCGCCGACGCCGAGGCCTTCCTCAACGTCGCACCGCTTGAGTGGAACGACCTGCAGTCGCGCCTGGAAAACCACAAGCTGAACCCGTTCAAGGCCCTGATGAGCCGCATCGAGCCAGCCAAAGTCGAAGCCATGGTCGCCGCCAGCAAGGAAGACCTGCTGGCCGCCGAAGGCAAGGCGCCGGCCGGCAACGGCGAGCTGGAGAAGGACCCGCTGTCGGCCGAGATCGAGTTCGACACCTTCGCCGCCGTCGACCTGCGGGTGGCGCTGATCGTCAAGGCCGAGGCCGTTGCCGGTGCTGACAAGCTGCTGCAACTCACCCTCGACATCGGCGACGAGCGTCGCAACGTGTTCTCCGGCATCAAGTCGGCCTACCCGGACCCATCGAAGCTCGAAGGCCGACTGACCATGATGGTGGCCAACCTCAAACCCCGGAAAATGCGCTTTGGTGTGTCCGAAGGCATGGTCATGGCTGCCGGCCCTGGCGGTGAAGAGATCTACCTGCTGAGCCCGGACAGCGGCGCCAAGCCAGGTCAGCGTATCAAGTAAGACCTTCTTGCCCAGGGGATCGTCCTGCGATCCCCTGGCTTGCCTCCTCTTTGGGCATTTCCAATGCCTGCTCCCTGCCGGATAATCGTTCCATCCCCGGCCCTCGGCACCTCCATGAGCGATTTCGTCCTGGTTCTGGTCAGCGCCGCGCTGGTCAATCACCTGATCCTGCACAGCGGCACGCCCGACCGTGCACGCCTGCACCTGCTCGGCCTGTGCAGCGCACTGTCGATGCTGTTGATGGTGCCCGCAGCCCTGTTGCTTCGCCAGCCGCAGCTGGCAGGGCTGCAACTGTTGCTGGCGTTGCCATTGCTGGCGCTGCTGGCGTGGGGCATCCCGACGGCACTGGCGCGCCTGCGCCCTCATTGGCCGTTAGAGAACCTGGCCCCGCTGCTGCTGGGTAATGTCGCGGTGCTAGGCTTGCTGTTGCACTTGGCCACAGCGCAATCCAGCCCAGCCGCTACTGGCGCCTGGGCCCTGGCCCTGGGAATGGGGTTCTGGCTGGCACTGGCATTGTTCGACGACCTGCGCCAACGTCTCGATCATCCTGATGTGCCCCGCGCTTTTCGCGGCCTGCCGATCGAGCTGATAAGCGCCGGAGTCATGGCCATGGCCTTTTCTGGCTTCAACGGACTGTTCACACAATGAACCTGATTCACCGCATCGACGCCCTGCTACCGCAGACCCAGTGTGGCAAATGCGATCACGCAGGCTGTCGACCTTACGCAGAAGGCCTGGCGGCGGGCGAAGCGATCAACAAATGCCCGCCTGGCGGCAGCGAAACCATCGCCGCCCTGGCCCAGCTGCTGCAGGTGCCAGTGATCGCCCCGGACCCCGAGCGCCGTGCGGCGCCAGCGCAGGTCGCCTTCATCCGCGAAGCCGAGTGCATCGGCTGCACCAAGTGCATCCAGGCCTGCCCGGTAGATGCCATCGTTGGTGCCAGCAAGCTGATGCATACCGTGATCGCCAGCGAGTGCACCGGCTGCGACCTGTGCCTGGCGCCCTGCCCGGTCGACTGCATCGAGCTGCTGCCACTGCCGGACAACCTGGTGCCGATCGTCGGTGGACTGGCGCAGACCGCCGAGCATCTGGTCGCTCGCAGCCATCGTCGCAATCAGGCGCGACTGCGCCACGAACAACGAACTGTACGCCTGCAGCGCGAAGAAACGCGCCGCCAGGCCGAGCGCCAAGCCCGAGTTCAGCGCATCACCGGCACGCAAGGGGCTGATCAGGAGAGCGCGCTGAAACGGGCCAAGATCGCTGCGGCCATGAGCCGTGCCCAGTTGAACGCCGCGCGTGGCGCCCTGGGCGCGACAGCGGACCAGGCACAGCATGCACAGGTCCAGCGACTGGAGGCGGCAGCGCAGAAGGCGCAGCAACAGCTCGATGCGCTACTGGTCGGACCGGGCCATGCAGGCGCCTGACAGCCGCCAGCGCAATGCCATGGGCCAGGTGCTGCTGGCCTGTGTCCCTGGCCTGCTATGCCTGCTCTGGTTGCAGGGTTGGGGCGTGCTGTTCAACCTGCTGTTGTGCAGCGCAACGGCACTGACCTGCGAGGCGGTATCGCTGTATCTGCGTGGCCAGCCAATACGCCCTTTCCTCAGCGACGGCAGCGCGCTGGTCAGCGCCGTGCTGCTGGCGATCGCCCTGCCCACCCTGGCGCCCTGGTGGCTGCCGATGACCGCGGTGCTGGTGGCGATCCCCCTGGGCAAGCACGCATTCGGCGGCGTCGGCCGCAATCCGTTCAACCCGGCCATGCTGGGATACGCCTTCGTGCTGCTGAGCTTCCCGCTGCAAATGACCCACTGGCCGACGGGCAACCTCCAACTGGCAGACAGCCTGGGCCTGGTATTCGGCGACGGCACGCAGATCGATGCCTGGGCCGGCCCCACGGTACTCGACGTGCTGCGCCACAACCGCAGCCTGACCCTCGACGAGCTGTTCGCCAGCAACCCCGGCTTCGGTAACCTCGGTGGGCGCACCAGCGAATGGCTGAACCTGGCATTCCTGCTGGGCGGCATCTTTCTCCTGCAGCGCCGCGTGTTCAGCTGGCATGCCCCAGCGGGGCTACTGGGTGCGCTACTGGTCGTCAGCCTGCTGTTCTGGAACGGCTCGGGGTCGGACTCTCACGGCTCACCGTTGCTTCACCTGTTCAGCGGATCGACCATGCTGGCGGCGTTCTTCATAGCCACCGAACCGGTGTCCGGCCCTCGCCTGCCGCTAGCCCGCCTGTTGTTCGGCATCGGCTGCGGGCTGCTGATCTACTTGATACGCACCTGGGGCAGTTACCCCGACGGCACGGCTTTCGCGGTACTGCTGATGAACCTGGGAGTACCGGCGCTCGATCGCCTTGCAGCCCGGCGCCAGGCCCTCACATCATGAACGCGAGGCTGCGCGACCTGCTCTACCTTGCCTTGGTCGCCGTCCTGGCCGTCGCCGCCACCCTGGTCTGGCGGCAGTGGACGTCTGCGCCCATTGCCGATGCCGCACGAGAGCTGCAAGAACAACAATGGCTGGCGGTGCTGCCCCCACAGCGGTACGACAACGATCCACTGCAAGCGCCTCTACCTATCACCAACACCGAACTGCAGCACAGTCGGCTACTGGGCGGCTACCGCGCAACCCTGGCCAGCACTACCAGTGCCATCGTGCTACGCAGCCAGACCCAGGGATATGCTGGCCCCATCATGCTGTCGATCGCCATCGATCCCCATGGCCGCCTGATCGCGACACGGGTGCTGGCACAGGAAGAAAGCCCGGGGCTCGGCGGGCAACTAGGCGACCGTGCGAGCCACTGGATTGAGCAATTCGACCGGCAAGGCGCAGAGGCCAACTGGGCGGTGAAACGCGATCAAGGCGACTTCGACCAGTTGGCCGGCGCCACCGTCACCTCACGCGCAGTGATGGCGGCCTTGCAGGATGCCCTGCGCTACTTCGATGCACATCGCAGCAGTCTGTTGGAGCACACCACCGATGAATAGGTTCTGGCTGCTGGGCAGTGCCCTGGCCCCTTTGCTCGGCGCCACCCAGACCCTGGCGAACGCGCTGGTAATCGGATTGTCGACCCTGTTGCTGGTAGTCGGCCACCAAGCGCTGACGCGACCTCTGCGCCGCATGATCGGTGCCCCGCGGATCATCGCCAGCCTGATACTCGCCGCCGCCCTGGCGAGCTGCCTGCAATTGGGCCTGAACGCCTGGGCGCTCCCGCTGGCGCTGAGCCTGGGCCATTATCCTGCCCTGCTGAGCCTGCACTGCGTCGCTGTGGATGCCCTGGCATCGCACACTGGGCGCTGGCCGGCGCTCATCCGGCATCTGCTGGGCCTGATGGGCCTGTACCTGATATTGGGTGCCTGCCGCCAATGGCTGGGACAGAGTGCCGGCATCCACCTGGCGGTCCTGACACCCGGCGCATTGATACTGCTCGGCCTGCTCCTGGCCTTGTACAATCGCCTGCGTCCGGCCCCTGCCACCTCAAGCCGTCAAGGAACGCTTTGACCTCATGAATGCCGCCAAACGCCTGGAGATCTTCCGCAGGCTGCACGAAGACAATCCTGAACCAAAAACCGAATTGGCCTATACCACGCCCTTCGAACTGCTGATTGCCGTCATCCTTTCCGCGCAGGCGACGGATGTCGGCGTCAACAAGTCGACCGCGCGGCTCTACCCTATCGCCAATACGCCCGAGGCTATTTATGCCCTGGGGGTCGAGGGTTTGAGCGAATACATCAAGACCATCGGCCTTTACAACAGCAAGGCGAAGAACGTCATCGAGACCTGCCGCTTGCTGATAGAGCAACACGGCAGCGAAGTCCCGCAAACGCGCGAAGCACTAGAGGCATTGCCCGGCGTCGGTCGCAAGACTGCGAACGTGGTGCTCAATACCGCCTTTGGCCAACTGGCCATGGCGGTCGATACGCACATCTTCCGCGTCAGCAATCGCACCGGCATCGCGCCGGGCAAGACGGTACTGGACGTCGAGAAGAAGCTGATGAAATTCGTACCAAGGGATTACCTGCTCGACGCCCACCACTGGCTCATTCTCCACGGGCGCTACGTCTGCCAGGCACGCAAGCCACGCTGTGGCAGCTGCAGGATCGAAGACTTGTGCGAGTACAGGGACAAGACCTCTGACGATTGAGGCAATAGCGAAAAACCAACCAATTCGATTGAAAAAATCTTTTTTACCGACTCCGTGATTCTCGCTATAAGGACGGCCAATGGCCCTTTGGCTTGGAGTGACACATGAGCACCGATAAAGACGAGCTGATCGAAGATGATTTCGTTGCGCAGGACGAAGACGAACCCCAGGTAGAAACCGCGAAGACCAACCTCAGCAAACGCCGCACCATCGACAATCTGTTGGAAGAACGGCGCCTGCAAAGGCAGCTGGCTGATTTCGATTACGATCTGTAGCGCTGCGAAAAAGCCTCCCGCAAAGGAGGCTTTTCTGTTTCAGGCCAAGCCATGACGCTGGGCCAGCTCGATCAGATCGACCAAAGACCGGGCATTGAGCTTGAGTAGCAGTCGGGTCTTGTAGGTGCTGACAGTTTTGTTGCTGAGAAACATGCTGTCAGCGATTTCCTTGTTCGTGCGCCCCCTTGCCAACTGTTGCAATACCATCATTTCACGCCCTGAGAGGCGTTCGACCATCTCCGTCTCACTGCCGCCAGTGACACCGCTACGGGTCTTGTGCAACGCCTGGTTGGGAAAGTAGCTGTAACCCGACAGCACGGCCTTGATTGCACTGAGCAGCTCGGTCAATTCCTGCTGTTTGCACACATAACCTGCAGACCCGGCCTGCATGCAACGCATGGAGAAATGCCCCGGTGCCTGCGATGTCAGTACCAATACCTTGCTGCCCGGACTTGCAGCGGTCATCCGTGCGATCACTTCCAGACCGTCGAGTTTGGGTATACCGATATCGAGCACGACGATATCCGGCAGACACTCTCGGGTCAGTTGCAGCGCATCCACCCCATTGTCCGTTTCCGCCACCACTTCATATCCATGCCGCTCCATCAACATACGTACGGCCAAGCGAATGACCGGATGATCATCCACGATAAGTACTTTATTCATGGGATATCCATTGATCCATTATTCTAGTTTTGACACGCCAAGATAACCGAGCCAATAGCGTAATGGCGCAGCCATTCCCTGATAGAGAGCACTCAAAGATGAAACTTACATCGTTAATAGAAACTTCCTACACCCATTGCGCCGCACTAATCGATGTCTATCCATTCGGCAACATGCTCGTGAAAACTAGCATGAACAGGAAAAGCGACAGGTGGGGATAACGCCTCAAAGCGGTGGGACATTTCGATCTTCTGATAAAGAAAGATTTATTGCCCTGCCAGCAAAGCGGTGTTCTTTCCTGATGAGGAAAGAACAGACGTTTTCACAGGGAGCCAGAAGCGATACAGATGCGCTGACACCAGGAGATCGAATGCCATGAATAATCCCGCAAAGATCACCCCCTTGGGAATTATCGCCATCTTCGCCAGCGTCATCGAAGCATCGGCGATCGCCTCGCTACCGTTTCTGAACCCAGAGAGCCAGGTGATGTACACCTGGTTTCTAATAGGGTTTCCGTTCTTTCTGACAGTACTGTTCTTCCTGACCCTCAACTTCAACTACGAATCGCTCTACACGCCGGAACACAGAGCTGTACATCGGTCAGCCGACGATTATGGCGAGGGTGAAGCAGCCTCGGCCACGCTGTTCGGGTCGGATGTGCGCCAGACCATCGAAACCGAGATCCTGCCCGAACTGATTAAACCCCCACAGCACGAACGGCGCTGGACGCTCTATAACCTGAGCGCACACTCCTGCATCCAACTGTCGGTGCGTGCCATCAAGAAAGGAGAAAAGATTGCGCTGTAGGTACAGAAGGGCAAAAAAAAACCCGGCCAACAAGGGCCGGGTTTTTCACAACCTGCCAAAACTCAGAGCAACGAACGGCCCTTGTTGGCGGCAATGCGCATGCGCAGTGCGTTGAGCTTGATGAAGCCGGCAGCATCGGCCTGGTTGTAGGCGCCCCCATCTTCCTCGAAGGTCGCGATGTTGGCGTCGAACAGCGAGTCATCCGACTTGCGACCCACCACGGTGACATTGCCCTTGTACAGCTTCAGGCGCACGACACCGTTCACATTGGTCTGCGAAGCATCGATCATCTGCTGCAGCATCAGACGCTCGGGGCTCCACCAGTAGCCGGTGTAGATCAGGCTGGCGTACTTGGGCATCAGCTCATCTTTGAGGTGAGCGACTTCGCGGTCCAGGGTGATCGACTCGATGGCACGGTGAGCACGCAGCATGATGGTGCCGCCAGGCGTCTCGTAGCAGCCGCGCGACTTCATGCCGACGTAGCGGTTCTCGACGATGTCCAGACGACCGATGCCGTTGGCGCCGCCGATGCGGTTGAGGTCTGCGAGCACGGTGGCCGGGGTCTTCTCGACGCCGTCGATGGCGACGATGTCGCCATTGCGGTAGGTCAGCTCGATGTAGGTGGCCTGGTCAGGGGCGTTCTCCGGAGAGACGCTCCAACGCCACATGTCTTCCTCGTGCTCGGTCCAGGTATCTTCCAGGACACCGCCTTCGTAGGAGATGTGCAGCAGGTTGGCGTCCATCGAGTACGGCGACTTCTTCTTGCCGTGACGCTCGATCGGAATGCCGTGCTTCTCGGCATAGTCCATGAGTTTTTCGCGGGACAGCAGGTCCCACTCACGCCATGGTGCGATGACCTTGACACCTGGCTTGAGCGCGTAGGCCCCCAGCTCGAAACGCACTTGGTCGTTACCCTTGCCGGTGGCGCCGTGGGAAATGGCGTCAGCGCCGGTTTCGTTGGCGATTTCGATCAGGCGCTTGGCGATCAGCGGACGGGCGATGGAGGTACCCAGCAGGTACTCGCCTTCATACACGGTGTTGGCGCGGAACATCGGGAAGACGAAATCTCGCACGAACTCTTCGCGCAGGTCGTCGATGTAGATTTCCTTGACGCCCATTGCCTGTGCCTTGGCACGGGCCGGCTCGACCTCTTCACCCTGGCCAAGATCTGCGGTGAAGGTCACCACTTCACAGTTGTAGGTGTCTTGCAGCCACTTGAGAATCACCGAAGTATCAAGGCCGCCGGAATACGCCAGTACGACCTTTTTTACGTCCGCCATGCCATCACTCCACGGGGTTGTACGGAAAGCCGTCGATTCTACCGATCTCGCGGGGGAATTTACAGTGGCGCGACAGCTTGTGATGACAAAGCGACAGGAAATGTCGTGAGCGCGACCCGTGGTCGCAGTCAGACTTTCTTCGCACCCGCCGGCAATGCCGCAGGCACGCTGGCCGGCGTAGCGGCCGCCGGCTGCGCCGGGGCGACAGGTGTTGCATCGCGAGGCTTTTCAGTAGGTTTCTCGATCGGCGTGACACGGTCGAGCTGGATGTTGACCCGGCGATTGCGGGCGCGGTTGGCGGCTGTATTGTTCTTGGCCAGCGGGTAGCGCTCGCCATGGAAACGTACGGTGATCTGCTCTTCCGGCACACCGTGGGCCTTGAGGTATTCAGCCACCGCCAGCGCGCGACGGCGCGAAGCGTCGCGATTGGTCAGGCGGTTACCGCTGTTGTCGGAGTGCCCATCAAGCTCGATGTGATTGACCGATGGGTCGGCCTTCAGATAATCGAGTATCACGTCCAGGCGCGCGCGCGCTGCACTGTCCAGATCGAAGCCGGTGCCGGGGAACGGCACCTGCGTCTGGCGAATCTGGTCATAGTTCATCGGCAGGAGTTTGGCGGCACACAATTGGTAGTCGCTATAGGCCTTGGCGAAACTCACCGGAAGCACATGCACCTCCATCGGCCGGCCGCCCTCGCCGGCGTAGTTGCGCACCACGGTGCTGCGACCGTCCAGCAGACCATTGATCAAGCGGCTGGCCTGGCCCTGCGAAGTGCTGAACAGCACGCCATTGCGGCCCATGCGCACCGCCCCCAAGTTGATGTCGCCACGCCCGGGCTGCCAAGGGGCAGCGGCGGCCAGCAGCGTTGCCGAACCTGCGCCCAGTGCATTGCTGTCCGACCGCAGCTGGAAGACCGGCTGCTCACCTGCACGACGCACGAACTCACCGCTGCCGAAACCGTCGATCGGCTGGATCAGCCGGCACTCGAACTGGTCGCCCTCGACCTTCCAGGCAATGTTCTCCATGCGAGTCTGGAAGGTAAGTGCTCCGGCCGGCAGGCTGGCACACAGGCTGAACAGGAGTAGGTAACGCTGGCGCACGGGCGGCTCCACAGATTCTGACGGCTTACCTGCAGGCTATCGGACGCTCGTCGGAAAACTTGATAGCCGTGCTGCCCACTGGGTTTTCCGGTAGCATTGACGCCTGAGTTCGAACCGCCTGGAAACCCCAATGTCCGATCGCCTGACCCTCCTGCGTCCCGACGACTGGCACATCCATCTGCGCGATGGTGCTGTGCTGCAACATACCGTCGGCGACGTGGCGCGCACCTTTGCCCGCGCCATCATCATGCCCAACCTGGTTCCGCCGGTACGCAACGCCACCGAAGCCGACGCCTACCGCCAGCGCATCCTCGCCGCCCGTCCGACGGGCAGCCGCTTCGAGCCGCTGATGGTGCTGTACCTGACCGACCGTACCAGCCCCGAGGACATTCGTGCAGCCAAGGCCAGCGGCATCGTCTACGCCGCCAAGCTCTACCCGGCCGGTGCCACGACCAACTCCGACTCGGGCGTGACCAGCATCGACAATATTTTCCCGGCGATCGAAGCAATGGCCGAGGTCGGCCTGCCGCTGCTGGTCCACGGTGAAGTGACGCGCTCGGAGATCGACGTGTTCGATCGCGAAAAGCGCTTCATCGACGAGCACATGCGTCGCCTGGTCGAACGTTTCCCGACGCTCAAGGTAGTGTTCGAGCACATCACCACCAGCGATGCCGCGCAGTTCGTCACCGAGGCGCCCGCCAGCGTCGGCGCCACCATCACTGCCCAGCATTTGCTGTACAACCGCAACCACATGCTGGTCGGCGGTATCCGCCCACACTTCTATTGCCTGCCGATCCTCAAGCGCAACACCCACCAGGTGGCATTGCTTGACGCGGCCACCAGCGGCAACCCAAAATTTTTCCTCGGCACCGATTCGGCGCCACACGCCAAGCACGCCAAAGAAGCTGCCTGCGGCTGCGCCGGCTGCTACACCGCCTACGCGGCCATCGAGCTGTACGCCGAAGCCTTCGAGCAGCGTAATGCCCTGGACAAACTGGAAGGTTTCGCCAGCCTGCACGGCCCGGCGTTCTATGGCCTGCCGGCAAACACCGACACCATCACCCTGGTACGCGAGGACTGGACCGCCCCGGCGAGCCTGCCGTTCGGCGACACCACCGTGGTTCCGCTGCGCGCTGGCGAAACGCTGCGCTGGCGCCTGCTGGAGGACAACGCGTGAGCGAAGACCTTTACGATGACGACCAGGACGGTCAGGTAAGCAGCAGCTCGCGCCACCCGATGGCCGAGCGTTTCCGCGGCTACCTGCCCGTGGTAGTGGACGTCGAGACCGGCGGTTTCAACAGTGCCACCGACGCGCTGCTGGAAATCGCCGCCGTCACCATCGGTATGGACGAGAAGGGCTTCCTGTTCCCGGAACACACCTACTTCTACCGTGTCGAGCCTTTCGAAGGCGCGAATATCGAAGCGGCGGCGCTGGAGTTCACCGGCATCAAGCTGGACCACCCTCTACGCATGGCCGTGAGCGAAGAAAGCGCGCTCACCGATATCTTCCGCGGCGTGCGCAAAGCGTTGAAGGCCAATGGTTGCAAGCGGGCGATCCTGGTTGGCCACAACAGCAGCTTCGACCTGGGCTTCCTCAACGCAGCGGTGGCGCGCAACGATCTCAAGCGCAACCCCTTCCACCCGTTCTCCAGCTTCGACACCGCGACGCTGGCCGGCCTAGCCTATGGTCAGACCGTACTGGCTCGGGCCTGCCAGAGTGCCGACATCGACTTCGATGGGCGCGAGGCGCATTCGGCACGTTACGACACCGAGAAGACCGCCGAGCTGTTCTGCGGGATCGTCAACCGCTGGAAAGAGATGGGCGGCTGGCGCGACTTCAACGACTGAGTCGAAATCCGGGAGCGCTCAGCGCTCCTTGGATACCAGACACAAAAAAACCGGCCACATGGGCCGGTTTTTTACGCGTGGCGATTACAGCTTGCCAGCGTTCTCGCTCAGGTACGCCGCAACACCTTCTGGCGAAGCGTTCATGCCCTTGTCGCCTTTCTTCCAGTTGGCCGGGCAGACTTCGCCGTGCTCTTCGTGGAATTGCAGGGCGTCGACCAGACGCAGCAGCTCGTCCATGTTGCGGCCCAGTGGCAGGTCGTTGACGATCTGCGAACGGACAACACCGTTCTTGTCGATCAGGAAGGCGCCACGGAAAGCTACGCCGCCTTCGGACTCGACGTCGTAGGCCTTGCAGATTTCGTGGGTGATGTCGGCAGCCAGGGTGTACTTGACCTGACCGATACCGCCGTTGCTGACCGGGGTGTTACGCCAGGCGTTGTGGGTGAAGTGCGAGTCGATCGAAACGCCGATCACTTCCACGCCACGGGCTGCGAAGTCAGGAATGCGGTTGTCCAGGGCGATCAGCTCGGACGGGCAGACGAAGGTGAAGTCCAGCGGGTAGAAGAACACCAGGCCGTACTTGCCCTTGATGGCCGAAGCCAGGTTGAAGCTATCGACGATCTCGCCGTTGCCCAGCACGGCTGGAACGGTGAAGTCCGGGGCTTGTTTACCAACGAGCACGCTCATTCGTTATCTCCTGATGATGGTGAAAAACCGTTGCCCGGGCGAGGCTGGCACGCCCGGCATCCAACAAAGGCCGACCATCATACACGGCTTATCGTGACAGACCGAATCGAACCATCGGTCGCGGGAAGATGAAGCTTTCTTCAAGTGCTTTGACAAGCATTCTCATTACCATTAAGCTCCACTCCATCGACTCAACCAGCGATGGCCTGACCTTATGTATGTATGTCTCTGCGTCGGCGTGACCGATGGACAGATCCGTGATGCGATCTACGAAGGATGCTGCAGCTACAAGGAAGTCCGTGCCGCCACCAACGTCGCCAGCCAGTGCGGCAAGTGTGCGTGTCTCGCCAAGCAGGTGGTCCGCGAAACATTGACCGATCTCCAGCTCAGCCAACAGGCCGCCCTGCCTTACCCGGTAGAATTCAACGCCGCCTGAAACACCCGATTTCGAAGAACCGGACCTCGCGTCCGGTTTTTTTATGCCTGTAATTCAATAAGTTAGCCTTCGAACGCGGTTCACAAACATTCTTATTCCTATTAATTTTCACTTATTATTCAAGAACTTAGGTTTGACACGCGAAGTTGTCGGGCTCAAACTTCCTGCATTGGCACACTTCTACAGGGCAGGAACCCGATCATGAAAGGCGACGTAAGCGTCATCCAGCATCTCAACAAGATCCTCGGAAACGAGCTGGTCGCGATCAACCAGTACTTCCTGCACGCACGCATGTACGAAGATTGGGGCCTGAACAAGCTCGGCAAGCACGAGTACAAGGAATCCATCGACGAGATGAAACACGCTGACAAGCTGATCAAGCGTATTCTCTTCCTCGAAGGGATCCCCAACGTCCAGGACCTGGGCAAGCTGCTGATCGGCGAGCACACCAAGGAAATGCTCGAGTGCGACCTGAAGATCGAGCAGAAAGGCCTGGTTGACCTGAAAGCCGCCATCGCGCACTGCGAAACGGTCGGCGACTTCGGCTCGCGCGAATTGCTCGAAGACATCCTGGAGTCCGAGGAAGAGCACATCGACTGGCTGGAAACCCAGTTGGGCCTGATCGACAAGATCGGCATCGAGAACTACCTGCAGTCGCAGATGGGCGAAGAATAAGCCTCCCTGGATAGCACCCATGAAAAAGCCCCGCCTAGGCGGGGCTTTTTCATGCCGGCGAAAAACCTGGATCAGGCCTCGGATGCCTTGGCCTTGGCGGCTGCGTCCTTGATCAGGGTCTGCAGCTCACCCTTCTCGAACATCTCCAGCACGATGTCGCTGCCACCAACCAGCTCACCACCCACCCACAGCTGAGGGAAGGTTGGCCAGTTGGCATACTTGGGCAGGTTGGCGCGAATTTCCGGGTTCTGCAGGATGTCGACGTAGGCGAATTTCTCGCCACAACCCATCACAGCCTGCGAAGCACGGGCCGAGAAGCCGCACTGCGGGGCATTCGGCGAGCCTTTCATGTAAAGCAGAATGGTGTTGTTGGCAATCTGCTCTTTGATTGTTTCGATGATATCCATGGAGCACCTCGGCTGAACTTTCCGACACGGTCGTCGGCACGGTGAGGCATTGTATCGGAAAGCCGAGTGTCGTGCTTGGTAATGGACCTGGGGCGTTGAGCAGGTCCATTTCGCAATCAAGCCGCCTCCACCTGCACCGGCACACCATTGAGCGCGGCATTGCCCGACAACGCATCACGCAGCAATTCATCGGTCAGGTCATTGGCGCTCACTCCCGGTTGGGCGTGGGCGATCTGCAAACGTACCCCCTGGCGACCGTGCCCGTAGCCATGTGGCAGGCTGACCACTCCCGGCATTACCTCCTCACTGGCAAGCACCTGCACCTCCAGACTACCGGTACGCGAGCGAACCCTCACCCACTGCCCGTCCTCCAGCTGGCGCTGCTGCAAGTCCTGCGGATGCATCAGCAACTGGTGGCGGGGCTTGCCTTTGACCAGGCGATGGTAGTTGTGCATCCAGGAATTGTTGCTGCGCACATGCCGGCGCCCGATCAGCAGCAACTGGTCGGACTCCATCGGCACCTGCCGGGCCAGGCGCTGCAGATCGTCGAGCAGCACCTGCGGTGCGGCCTCCACCGCCTGGGCCGGAGTGCGCAAGCGGGTTGCGAGGTTTGGCTGCAACGGCCCCAGATCAAGACCATGGGGATGCTGTTCCAACACCTGCAGTGACAGCCCCCAGGACGACGCCTCACCACGTGGCCCCTTGCGCAGCGCCAGATCGATCATCTGCGCTGGAGGCAGGGTCGGCTTGAGCTCGAGCGCCGCACGCTCGGCGAACGCCCGGGCCAGCCCGACAAAGATCTCCCAATCATGCAGCGCCCCCTCAGGCTTGGCCAGGATAGCCCGATTGAAGCGGGTGACGTTACGCACTGCCAGCAGGTTGAAGGTGCTGTCGTAGTGATCGTTTTCCAGTGCCGACGTGGAGGGCAGGATCAGGTCCGCGTGGCGAGTGGTTTCATTGATGTACAGGTCGATGCTGAGCATGAACTCAAGGCCCGCAAGAGCCCCATCGAGCTGGCGACCATTGGGAGTGGACAACACCGGGTTGCCGGCGACGGTCACCAGCGCCCTCACCTGCCCTTCGCCGGGTGTCAGCACTTCCTCGGCCAACGCTGCAACCGGCAGCTCCCCGCCGTACTCCGGGAGGCCCGAAACCCGACTCTGCCACTGGTTGAAATGACCGCCCGAGGTGCTGGCGACCAGGTCAACCGCAGGCTCGGTGCACAGTGCACCACCTTGGCGGTCGAGGTTGCCGGTGACCAGGTTGATCAGTTGCACCAACCAATGGCAAAGCGTGCCGAAGGTCTGGGTGGAGACGCCCATGCGCCCGTAGCACACGGCACTGCCGGCCGCGGCGAAATCTCGCGCCAACTGGCGAATCTGCCCAGCTTCGATGCCGCAAAGCGGACTCATGGCCTGCGCCGTGAAGGGCGCGATCGCCTCGCGCACCTGCTCAAGCCCATTGACCGGCAGGTGCGAGCCACGCGCCAGGTTTTCGCTGAACAAGGTATTGAGCAGACCACACAGCAGCGCGGCATCACCGCCAGGACGGATGAACAGGTGCTGGTCGGCCATCGCCGCCGTTTCACTGCGTCGGGGGTCGATCACCACGAGTCGCCCGCCGCGCGCGCGCAGCGCCTTCAAGCGCTTTTCCACGTCCGGCACGGTCATGATGCTGCCGTTGGACGCCAATGGATTGCCGCCAAGGATGAGCATGAAATCGGTGTGGTCGATATCCGGGATCGGCAGCAGCAGGCCATGACCATACATCAGGTGGCTGGTCAGGTGCTGGGGCAACTGGTCGACGGAGGTGGCGGAAAACCGGTTGCGCGTCTTGAGCAGCCCCAAAAAGTAGTTGCTGTGAGTCATCAGGCCGTAATTGTGCACGCTGGGATTGCCCTGGTAGACCGCCACGGCATTGCGCCCGTGCGCCTGCTGGATGCTCCACAAGCGTTCCGCAGCCAGCGCGAAGGCCTCTTCCCAGGTGATCGGCTCCCAGCGCTCCCCCACGCGCCGATGAGGCTGGCGCAAGCGGTCAGGGTCTTCCTGGATGTCCTGCAGCGCCACCGCCTTCGGACAGATGTGCCCACGGCTGAACGGGTCCTGCGGATCGCCCTTGATCGCGCTGATCGAGGCCCGCCCGTCAGGCGCATGGCTGACTTCGATATTGAGCCCGCAGATTGCCTCGCACAGGTGACAAGCACGGTGATGCAGGGTCTTGGTCATGGCCGCCTCTGCCTTGTTGTTCTGGAAGCGCTGACTATGCCCCCGACCGCCCACCGATGCCACGCCGCTTAGTCACGTGAATCGGGCGTCATCAGGCACACGATTCGCGACACGGCGTTTGCCAAAGCCCCGCCAAGCCGTGTACAAACCCCTGTAGAAAATAAAAAACAGACCTTCCACAAGGGTTTACGACACCCTTTGAAACAGCCCCGCTGTTTCCCCTCTTGGTTTCAGGCGACATTTAATTATAGTATTGCGCCTTTCCCTATTCCGTCCGCCCCGTGCGGCTTACGCCGCAGGTCACTCCCGTTGTCAAAAAAAACCATACGGTCGACCTGCAAACCGTTGCAGATAAGGTAGTCAATCATGAGCACCAGGCACTTTCTCTCCCTGCTGGATTTCACCGCTGACGAATTGCTCGGCGTGATCCGTCGAGGCATCGAGCTGAAGGACCTGCGCAAGCGAGGCGTGCTCTTCGAACCCCTGAAGAACCGCGTGCTGGGGATGATCTTCGAGAAGTCCTCGACCCGCACCCGCGTATCGTTCGAAGCGGGCATGATCCAGCTCGGCGGCCAGGCGATCTTCCTGTCCCCGCGCGACACCCAGCTGGGTCGCGGCGAGCCGATCAGCGACAGCGCCATCGTGCTCTCGAGCATGGTCGACGCGGTAATGATCCGCACCCATGCCCACAGCACGCTGACCGAATTCGCTGCGCACTCGAAGGTGCCGTTGATCAACGGTCTGTCCGACGAATCGCACCCCTGCCAACTGCTGGCGGACATGCAGACCTTCGTCGAACACCGCGGCTCGATCCAGGGCAAGACCGTGGCCTGGATCGGTGATGGCTTCAATATGTGCAACTCCTACATCGAGGCTGCCCGCCAGTTCGATTTCCAGCTGCACATCGCTTGCCCGGAGGGCTACGAGCCCGATCCACGCTTCCTCGAGCTCGGTGGCGAGCACGTACGGATCATCCGTGATCCGAAGGAAGCGGTACGCGGCGCGCACCTGGTGACCACGGATGTCTGGACTTCCATGGGCCAGGAAGAGGAAACTGCACGGCGCCTGGCGCATTTCGCGCCTTACCAGGTCACCCGCGAGCTGCTCGACCTGGCGGCACCCGACGCCCTGTTCATGCACTGCCTGCCCGCTCACCGCGGTGAGGAGATCAGCCAGGACCTGCTAGACGACCCACGTTCGGTCGCCTGGGACCAGGCCGAGAACCGCCTGCATGCACAGAAGGCTCTTCTTGAATTCCTTGTAGAACCGGCTTACCACCACGCATGAGTCAACCCCTGCTGCTCAACCTGCGCAACCTCGCCTGCGGCTATGGCGAGCAGCGCATCGTCCAGAACCTCAATCTGCACCTGAACGCAGGCGACATCGGTTGCCTGCTGGGTTCATCGGGTTGCGGCAAAACCACCACCCTGCGCGCCATCGCCGGCTTCGAGCCGGTGCATGACGGCGAGATCCAGCTGGCCGGAGACGTCATCTCCCGTGCAGGCTTCACCCTCGCCCCGGAAAAACGCCGGATCGGCATGGTGTTCCAGGACTACGCGCTGTTCCCGCACCTGACCGTGGCACAGAACATCGCTTTCGGGATTGGCAAGCATCCACGCCAAGGCGAAGTGGTCAATGAAATGCTCGAGCTGGTCAAGCTCGGCGGCCTGGGCGCACGCTACCCCCATGAACTTTCCGGCGGCCAGCAGCAGCGTGTCGCCCTGGCCCGCGCGCTGGCGCCAGAGCCGCAGTTGCTGCTGCTCGACGAGCCGTTCTCCAACCTCGACGTGGAGCTGCGCCGACGCCTGAGCCACGAGGTCCGCGACATTCTCAAGAGCCGTGGCACCAGCGCAATCCTGGTCACCCACGACCAGGAAGAAGCCTTCGCCGTCAGCGATCATGTCGGCGTATTCAAGGAAGGTCGCCTGGAACAATGGGATACGCCCTACAACCTCTATCACGAGCCCCAGACGCCGTTCGTGGCCAGTTTCATCGGCCAGGGCTACTTCATCCGCGGCCAGATGAGCAGTCCGGAAGCAGTGAACACCGAGCTCGGGGAACTGCGCGGCAATCGCGCCTACTTGATGCCAGTAGGCAGTTCAGTGGACGTCCTCCTGCGCCCGGACGACATCGTGCACGCACCGGACAGCACGCTGCGCGCGCGCATCAATGGCAAGAGTTTCCTGGGCGCCTCGACGCTCTATCGTCTGGAACTGCCCACCGGTAGCCAACTGGAGGCGATTTTCCCCAGTCATGTCGATCACCAGATCGGCCAGGACGTAGGCATCGCCGTCGCGGCTGACCATCTGGTGCTGTTCGCCGTACCGGGCAGTGTCGCGGCGCAATTGCAGGCCCAGGAGAACGGCGTACGCCGCTACAGTTCGGCGACCTGAAGGCGCTCTGCTGCGCGCCCTCAGCCTCTGCCGATCCCGGCAAACCTGCCCTGGGTATGCTCGGCCAGCACTGCTGCTGCCAGCTCCACTTCCAGCCCGCGCCGTCCGGCGCTGACATGAATGCTGTCGAACTGCTGCGCCGACTCATCGATGAAGGTGCGCAGGCGTTTCTTCTGCCCCAGAGGGCTGATACCACCGACCAGATATCCCGTGGCCCGCTGGGCTGCGGCAGGGTCGGCCATCTCGCACTTCTTGACCCCGGCAGCCTGGGCGAGCGCCTTGAGGTCCAGCGTGCCGATCACCGGCACCACCGCCACCAGCAACTCACCTTTCTCGCTGCTGGCCAGCAGTGTCTTGAATACCCGCTGCGGATCGAGCCCGAGCTTCTCGGCGGCTTCCAGGCCATAGGAGGCGGATTTGGGATCGTGTTCGTAGCTGAGCACGCGATGTTCGGCGCGCGCCTTCTTCAGCAGGTCGAGTGCGGGGGTCATGTACAGCTCCAGTCGATGACGGCGTGCCGGCTACTTTAGGGGAAATCCCGGAGGCCAGCCAGCGCACGTCGGGGCGTGCACCGGACCTGTGCAGGCAGGATCCTGTTCGCGGGTCAGAATGTGGCCGATGGTTCACTTTCGACCTTTGACATCAGCGTTTCTTGTCTATATTTTTTCGTTTCTGAAGAAAACACGCACATAAACAGTGCACATTCGTACACTCGCCGGTCGTTCATGGGGATGGACAACCGGCGTCGACAGCCGGGCGTCCTGCGCCTCAGAACAACAAGAACCGAAGGTCCTACATGACGACAGCTCTACGACAACCAACACTTTCCGGCCAGTGCATGGCCGAGTTCCTGGGTACTGCGTTGCTCATCTTCTTCGGTACCGGTTGCGTGGCCGCGCTCAAGGTCGCGGGTGCCAGCTTCGGACTCTGGGAAATCAGCATCATCTGGGGCGTCGGCGTCAGCATGGCGATCTACCTCAGCGCCGGCGTTTCCGGCGCGCACCTGAACCCGGCAGTCAGCATCGCACTCACCCTGTTCGCCGGTTTCGACAGGCGCAAACTGCCTTTCTATATGCTCGCCCAGATCTGTGGCGCCTTCTGCGGTGCGGCACTGGTCTACACCCTGTACAGCACGCTTTTCTTCGATTTCGAACAGGCGCACGGCATGGTCAGGGGCAGCCAGGCCAGCCTCGAGCTGGCGTCGGTGTTCTCCACCTATGCGCATCCATCGCTATCCATCGGCCAGGCATTTCTGGTCGAAGTGGTGATCACAGCAATCCTCATGGCCGTGATCATGGCCCTCACCGATGACAATAACGGCCTGCCGCGTGGCGCCACCGCACCGCTGCTGATCGGCCTGCTGATTGCGGTGATCGGTAGCGCCATGGGGCCGCTCACCGGCTTTGCGATGAACCCGGCCCGGGATTTCGGGCCCAAACTCATGACATTCCTGGCGGGTTGGGGCGAAATTGCCTTCACTGGTGGACGGGACATTCCCTACTTCCTGGTTCCGGTGTTCGCACCGATCCTTGGCGCGTGCCTGGGGGCCGCGGGCTATCGCGTCCTGATCGCCCGCAACCTGCCGACGGCCGACGCCGCAAACCCGAAGACAGATGCTGCTACCCAGGGCGATACTCAAACTTCCTGAGACTGGCGCTGCGGGATCTCGCCCGCGCGCGCTGACTCACTCCCTTTTCGTGCAAGGCAACGACCATGACAGACACCCAGGATAAGAACTACATCATCGCCCTGGACCAGGGCACCACCAGTTCGCGGGCGATCATCTTCGACCGCGACGCCAATGTGGTCGGCACCTCCCAGCGCGAGTTCGCCCAACACTATCCGCAGGCCGGCTGGGTCGAACACGATCCGATGGAGATCTTCGCCACGCAGAGCGCGACCATGGTCGAGGCCCTGGCGCAGGCAGGTCTGAGCCACGCCCAGGTCGCGGCGATCGGTATCACCAACCAGCGTGAAACCACTGTGGTGTGGGACAAGGAAACCGGTCGCCCGGTATACAACGCCATCGTCTGGCAGTGCCGTCGCAGCACCGAGATCTGCGCCCAGCTCAAGCGTGACGGCCACGAACAGTACATCCGCGAAACCACCGGCCTGGTCACCGACCCGTACTTCTCCGGCACCAAGCTCAAGTGGATCCTCGACAACGTCGAAGGTGCCCGCGAGCGCGCCGAACGTGGCGAACTGTTGTTCGGCACCGTCGACAGCTGGCTGATCTGGAAATTCTCTGGCGGCAAGGTGCACGTCACTGACTACACCAACGCCTCACGCACGCTGATGTTCAACATTCACACCCTGCAATGGGATGACAAGCTGCTGGACATTCTCGGCATCCCGCGGCAGATGCTGCCCCAGGTGCGCCCGTCCTCGGAGGTCTACGGCCACACCAAGAGCGGTATCGCCATCGCCGGTATCGCCGGCGACCAGCAGTCGGCGCTGTTCGGCCAGATGTGCGTGGAGCCGGGCCAGGCCAAGAATACCTATGGCACCGGCTGCTTCCTGCTGATGAACACCGGCGACAAGGCCGTCACCTCGTCTCACGGCCTGCTCACCACCATCGCCTGCGGCCCTCGCGGCGAAGTGGCCTACGCCCTCGAAGGCGCAGTGTTCAACGGTGGTTCAACGGTCCAGTGGCTGCGCGACGAGCTGAAGATCGTCAACGACGCGCTCGACACCGAGTACTTCGCCAGCAAGGTGAAGGACAGCAATGGCGTCTACCTGGTACCGGCCTTCACCGGCCTCGGCGCACCCTACTGGGATCCGTACGCACGCGGCGCCCTGTTCGGCCTGACCCGTGGCGTCAAGGTCGACCACATCATCCGTGCCGCCCTGGAATCGATCGCCTACCAGACCCGCGATGTGCTCGACGCCATGCAGCACGACTGCGGCCAGCGACTCTCGGAGCTGCGGGTTGATGGCGGTGCGGTGGCCAACAACTTCCTCATGCAGTTCCAGGCCGACATTCTCGGCACCTGCGTGGAGCGTCCGAAAATGCGCGAAACCACCGCCCTCGGCGCCGCCTACCTGGCAGGCCTGGCCTGTGGTTTCTGGAGCAGCCTCGACGAGTTGCGTGACAAGGCGATCATCGAACGCGAGTTCAGCCCGCAACTGGATGACACGCAGAAAGAAAAGCTGTACGCGGGCTGGAAGAAAGCCATCGAGCGCACCCGCGATTGGGAAGATCACGAAGGCTGACATCATCAGCCCACCCAATCCCGTTCAGCAACGGCCTTGCGCGCCCGATCACGGCGCAAGGCCGCTTCCACAGAAGCACCGGTCTCAGGCTAGCGACGACAGTCTACTGGTCGTCATCCCCTTCCTACGGCATCATTGCAGCATTTGTCCGGCAGCCCCAAAGGACCGCCCATGAATCTGCCCCCTCGCCAACAACAAATCCTCGAACTGGTGCGCGAACGCGGCTACGTCAGTATCGAGGAAATGGCGCAGTTGTTCGTCGTCACGCCCCAGACCATCCGTCGTGACATCAACCAGCTCGCCGAGGTCAACCTGTTGCGCCGCTATCATGGTGGTGCCGCCTATGACTCGAGCGTCGAGAACACCGCCTACGCCATGCGCGCCGACCAGATGCGCGACGAGAAACAGCGCATCGCCGAGGCCGTCGCACGGCAGATCCCCGATCACGCCTCGCTGTTCATCAATATCGGTACCACCACCGAATCCATCGCCCGGGCCCTGCTCAACCACAGCCACCTGAAGGTCATCACCAACAACCTGCACGTGGCGTCGATCCTCAGTGCCAAGGATGACTTCGAAGTCCTGGTGGCAGGCGGTACGGTTCGCCGTGACGGCGGTGTCGTGGGGCAGGCCAGCGTCGACTTCATCAGCCAGTTCAAGGTCGATTTCGCCCTGGTCGGCATCAGTGGCATCGATGAAGACGGCAGCCTGTTGGACTTCGACTACCAGGAAGTACGGGTATCCCAGGCCATCATCGCCAATGCCCGACAGGTCATCCTCGCCGCAGACTCCAGCAAGTTCGGGCGCAACGCCATGGTGCGCCTGGGCTCGATCAACCTGATCGACTGTCTGGTGACCGACCAGCATCCCACCCCCACGCTCACGCAGCTGCTGAACCAGTACAAGATCCGCCTGGAAGTGGTCTGAGCGCGCAACGCTGATCATCACCGGTGGCGAGCCGCCGGTGAGACAGCGCCATAAAATGTTCAATAATGTTCACTTTATTGCCATCTGATCAGTATTTTCTATGATCAGCGACTGGCGATGGCCTTTTTGTTGCGCTACTATTTTCGGAAACGAACATAGATGTTCACATTCGCTGTGAACCGCCCTCAGGAGGCCTTGCCCGTGTCCCAGCCCATCCAGCCCCAGCCGCCCCTCGCCGACTGCTATGACCTCGCCGTGATCGGCGGTGGCATCAATGGCGTCGGTATCGCCGCCGATGCTGCCGGGCGTGGCCTGAAGGTCTTCCTGTGCGAGAAGGACGACCTTGCCCAGCACACCTCCTCGGCGAGCAGCAAACTGATCCATGGTGGCCTGCGCTACCTGGAACACTACGAATTCCGCCTGGTACGTGAAGCCCTGGCCGAGCGCGAAGTGCTGCTGGCCAAGGCGCCGCACATCGTCAAGCCCATGCGCTTCGTGTTGCCACATCGTCCCCACCTGCGTCCGGCCTGGATGATTCGCGCTGGCCTGTTCCTCTACAATCATCTGGGCAAGCGCAAGCGCCTGGGCGGCTCGCGCAGCCTGCGTTTCGGTGCGGGCTATCCGCTCAAGCCGACGATCACACGCGGCTTCGAATACGCCGATTGCGCAGTCGATGACGCTCGCCTGGTGGTGCTCAACGCCATGGCCGCACGTGAAAAAGGCGCCCACCTGCACACCCGTACCCGCTGCCTGCGCGCCGAGCGCGTCGATGGCCTGTGGCAGGTCGAACTGCAGCATGCCGACGGCAGCCTGCAGACCATTCGCGCCCGCGCCCTGGTCAATGCCGCCGGTCCTTGGGTGGCAAGCTTCATCAAGGACGACCTCAAGCTCGATGCGCCCTACGGCATTCGCCTGATCCAAGGCAGCCATCTCATCGTGCCGCGGCTGTACGAAGGCGAACACGCCTACATCCTGCAGAACGAAGACCAGCGCATCGTCTTCTGCATCCCTTATCTGGACCGCTTCACCCTGATCGGCACCACCGACCGTGAATACAGCGGCGACCCGGCCAAGGTGGCGATCACCGACGCGGAAACCGACTACCTGCTCAAGGTGGTCAACGAACATTTCAATCATCAATTGTCACGCGCCGACATCCAGCACACCTACTCCGGCGTACGCCCGCTGTGCAACGACGAGTCGGACAACCCTTCTGCCGTCACCCGCGACTACACCCTGGCGTTGTCCGCCAGCGAGGGGCAGGCGCCCCTGCTTTCGGTGTTCGGCGGCAAGCTGACCACCTACCGCAAGCTGGCAGAATCAGCGATGACCGAACTCAAGCCTTTCTTCTCCCAGATGCGCGGCAGCTGGACTGCCAGCGCGCCATTGCCAGGGGGCGAAGGCATGACCAGCGTGCAGGCCCTGGTCGATGCCGTTCTGGCGCGCCACGGCTGGCTGCCGGTGGACATCGCCAAGCGCTGGGTGCTGACTTACGGCAGTCGTGTCTGGCGCCTGCTTGAGGGTGTACAAGGGCCGGATGACCTTGGTCAGTCGATCGGTGGTGGTTTGTTCAGCCGCGAGGTGGATTACCTGTGCGCTGCAGAATGGGCCGTCAGCGTGGACGATATTCTCTGGCGCCGCACCAAACTGGGCCTGTTCACCAATGCTGCCGAGCAACAGGCCCTGGCCGACTACCTGCAGCAGGCCGCCTCGAACCGGGCCCGGGTCCGCGCGGCCTGAGCCATTGGACGGGCTGGCGCAACACCAGCCCGTCCCCTGCAAAACGCCTTTCAGGCCAGTCTGCAGCGCCGTTTACGTCCTTCAGGGCCCTGCTGCGCAGGTCGAGCGTCCACTCGTCGATCACCCCACGCCCTCTTCAATTCAACCTTCAGGTCGGCCAAGCGCGTATGAAAGCGCTCTTTTACCTCGCTGAACCTGTCGTTGTAATGGTGACGTGCACTTTCAGCATGACCACTATGGTCATGACACCCGGCGCCCACCCATTCGGATTTCCGAACGCCGCCAGACCAGTCATTCGGAAACCCGCACGCCCACCCTTGGAAATAATTCGTCAGAAAAGATTAATTCCCAGGAAATTCGCGGCGTTATGATGAATGTCGGAGCTTGGCACGAGTCATGCTCTACACTTGGTAGCCGAACGCACACCGCTTCTTGTTGTGTTCGTTGAACGAAGAGTCCGCCAACGGCTCCATAAAAAAAACAAACGTCGAGGAAAATTTGATGCGTATCGTTCGTCAATTGCTGGGCGCTGCAATCGCCGCCGCCGTCATCGCTTCGCCGGTAATGGCCGAAGAGCTGACCGGCACCCTGAAGAAGATCAAGGATTCCGGCACCATCACCCTGGGCCACCGTGACTCCTCCATTCCGTTTTCCTACCTGGCAGGCAGCACTACACCCGTGGGCTACTCCCACGACGTCCAGCTGGCTGTGGTCGAAGCCCTGAAGAAGCAACTGGGCACCGACATCAAGGTCAAGTACAACCTCGTCACCTCCCAGACCCGCATCCCGCTGGTGCAGAACGGCACCGTCGACCTGGAGTGCGGCTCCACCACCAACAACGTCGAGCGCCAGCAGCAAGTCGGCTTCTCGGTCGGCATCTTCGAAGTCGGCACCCGTCTGCTGACCAAGGTCAAGGACGGTCAGCCCTCCTACAAAGACTTCCCGGACCTGGCCGGCAAGAACGTCGTGACCACCGCCGGCACCACCTCCGAGCGCCTGCTCAAGGCGATGAACGCCGACAAGCAGATGAAGATGAACGTGATTTCCGCCAAGGACCACGGTGAAGCCTTCAACATGCTCGAAAGCGGCCGCGCCGTAGCCTTCATGATGGATGACGCCCTGCTGGCCGGCGAAATGGCCAAGGCCAAGAAGCCGACCGACTGGGTCATCACCGGCACCCCGCAATCGTACGAAATCTACGGCTGCATGGTGCGCAAGGACGATGCGCAGTTCAAGAAAGCGGTCGATGACGCCATCGTCGCCTACTACAAGTCGGGCGCCGTGCAGAAGAGCTACGACAAGTGGTTCCAGCAGCCAATCCCACCGAAAGGCCTGAACCTGCAGTTCCCGATGAGCGAAGAGCTGAAGAAGCTGATCGCAGAGCCTACCGACAAGGCTGCGGACGAAACCAAGTCCTGATCCCCTGCTGAAATGGCCCGTGTGCTCCACCAAGCACGAATCCAACCGACGGGCCACGCATAAGTGTCTAACCTTTACTTCCGAGGGCGCCCAGCGCTCTTGGAAGTTCAAAGGTGCCCGTGAAACAACCGTCTGAGGGGAAATCCCGATGAATTACAACTGGGACTGGGGCGTGTTCTTCAAGTCCACTGGCGTGGGCAGCGAAATCTATCTGGACTGGTACGTCACCGGTCTGGGCTGGACCATCGCCATCGCCATCTGCGCCTGGATCATCGCCTTGCTGCTGGGATCGCTGCTTGGCGTGATGCGCACCGTGCCGAACCGTCTGGTATCAGGCATCGCCACCGCCTACGTGGAACTGTTCCGCAACGTACCGCTGCTGGTGCAGCTGTTCATCTGGTACTTCCTGGTACCGGACCTGCTTCCGGAGGGCCTGCAGGAGTGGTTCAAGCAGGACCTCAACCCAACCACCTCGGCACTGATCAGCGTGATCATCTGCCTTGGCCTGTTCACCGCCGCGCGTGTCTGCGAACAAGTGCGCACCGGTATCCAGGCCCTGCCCCGCGGACAGGAGTCTGCCGGGCGCGCGATGGGCTTCAGCCTGCCGCAGATCTACATGAACGTGCTGCTGCCACAGGCCTACCGGATCATCATTCCGCCGCTCACCTCCGAATTCCTGAACGTGTTCAAGAACTCCTCGGTGGCGTCGCTGATCGGCTTGATGGAGCTGCTGGCCCAGACCAAGCAGACCGCCGAGTTCTCCGCCAACCTGTTCGAGGCCTTCACCCTGGCCACGCTGATCTACTTCACCCTGAACATGGGCCTGATGCTGCTGATGCGCATGGTCGAGAAGAAAGTTGCCGTACCTGGCCTGATTTCCGTGGGAGGTAAGTAATGGACATGGATTTCAGCGAAATCATCCCTGCCCTGCCCGCCCTGTGGGACGGCATGGTCATGACCTTGCAACTGATGGTCATGGGTGTGGTCGGTGGTATCGCGCTGGGGACCGTCCTGGCGCTGATGCGGTTGTCGTCGAGCAAGCTGCTGGCCAATATCGCCGGCGCCTACGTCAACTACTTCCGCTCCATCCCGCTGCTGCTGGTGATCACCTGGTTCTACCTGGCCGTGCCCTTCGTGCTGCGCTGGATTACCGGCGAAGACACCCCGATCGGCGCGTTCACCTCCTGCGTCGTGGCCTTCATGATGTTCGAGGCGGCCTACTTCTGCGAAATCGTGCGTGCCGGCGTGCAGTCGATCTCCAAGGGCCAGATGGGCGCCGCGCAGGCACTGGGCATGACCTACGGCCAGTGCATGCGCCTGATCATCCTGCCCCAGGCGTTCCGCAAGATGACCCCGCTGCTGCTGCAGCAGAGCATCATCCTGTTCCAGGACACCTCGCTGGTCTACACCGTGGGCCTGGTGGACTTCCTCAACTCGGCACGCTCCAACGGCGACATCATCGGGCGCTCCCACGAGTTCCTGATCTTTGCCGGCGTCGTGTACTTCCTCATCAGTTTCTCCGCTTCCTGGTTGGTCAAGCGTCTGCAAAAAAGGATCGCCGTATGATTTCCATCAAGAACGTCAACAAGTGGTACGGGGACTTCCAGGTGCTGACCGATTGCACCACCGAGGTCAAGAAAGGTGAAGTGGTGGTGGTCTGCGGCCCATCCGGCTCGGGCAAGTCCACCCTGATCAAGTGCGTCAACGCGCTGGAGCCATTCCAGAAGGGCGACATCGTGGTCGACGGCACTTCGATCGCCGATCCGAAGACCAACCTGCCCAAACTGCGTTCGCGGGTGGGCATGGTATTCCAGCACTTCGAGCTGTTCCCGCACCTGTCGATCACCGAAAACCTGACCATCGCCCAGCGCAAGGTGCTCGGCCGCAGCGAGGCGGAAGCCACCAAGAAAGGCCTGGCCTTGCTCGACCGCGTAGGCCTCGGCGCCCATGCCAAGAAGCACCCCGGCCAGCTCTCCGGCGGCCAGCAGCAGCGCGTGGCGATCGCCCGCGCCCTGTCGATGGACCCGATCGTCATGCTGTTCGACGAACCGACCTCGGCACTGGACCCGGAAATGGTCAACGAAGTACTGGACGTGATGGTAGAGCTCGCCCATGAGGGCATGACCATGATGTGCGTGACCCACGAAATGGGCTTCGCCCGCAAGGTCGCCAACCGGGTGATCTTCATGGACAAGGGCAACATCATCGAGGACTGCCAGAAGGAAGACTTCTTCGGCAAACCCGAAGGTCGCCACGAACGCACCCAGCACTTCCTCAGCAAGATCCTGCAGCACTGATGATCCCGGTGTCCGCTGCCTGCCAGGGCAGCGGACGCTGGTCGTGACAAGGCCACTGTGATGAAATGCGATCCTTCGCTACTTCGCCCTGCCAAGCCTGCCGTGAAATCCCGCCTGATCCGCCAACTGTTCCTCCCACCACTGATCGTCCTGCTGATGGTCGGTCTGGGCCTGGTCGGCTACATGATCAGCGAAAACAACGGCATCCGCGCCCTGAGCGAGAACGGCGAGCGCCAGCTCGAGCTGCACGCGCGCACGGTCGAAAGCGAAATCAGCAAGTACACCTACCTGCCGAGTCTGCTGGAGCTCGAAGACAGCGTCTCGCAACTGCTCGCCGAACCTGACGGCGGCTCGCGGCAGGTCGTCAACGAATACCTCGAAGGCCTGAACCGCCGCAGCCGAAGCCGGGCGATCTACGTCCTGGACACCAGCGGCCGGGTGCAGGCCACCAGCAACTGGCGCGACGCCGACTCCTTCCTGGGGGAAGACCTGGCCTTCCGCGCCTATTTCCAGGACGCCGTGCGCGGACAGCCTGGGCGTTTCTACGGCATCGGCAGCACCACCGGGGAAGCCGGCTACTATCTGGCCCATGGCCTGGAAGAGCACGGCAAGATCATCGGCGTCGCGGTGATCAAGGTCCGCCTGGACACCCTGGAAGAGCGCTGGCAACGCGCCCGCCTCGAAGCATTCGTCAGCGACGAGAACGGCATCATCATCCTTTCCAGCGATCCCGCCCGGCGGCTGAAGTCGGTGCGCCCGCTGACCCCGCAGATCAAGGAAGAGCTGGCGCGCAGCCTGCAGTACTACTGGTGGCCACTCAACGAACTGCAACCGCTGGCCCGCGAGACGCTGGGCGATGGTGTAGAAAAACTGACCTTCCCGGCCAACAGCGAAACCGCCCAGGGCAAAGTGCGTGAAGTCGCCTACCTGGCCCAGACCCGGCGCCTGGCTGACACCCCCTGGCACTTCACCCTGCTCACCCCGCTGCAGGATCTGCATCGCGAGTCGATGGTCCAGGGCATCCTGGTCGGCGTTGCCTTCGCCCTGCTGGCAATCCTCGGCATCGCCTGGAACGAGCGGCGCAAGGTGATCGCCACGCGCCTGGCTGCCCGCGAAGCCCTGGAAGAAGCCAATAGCCTGCTGGAGCGGCGGATCACCGAACGTACCGCCGACCTGCGTGCCAGCAACGAACGACTCAAGGGGCAGATCCGCGAACGACGTCACGCCGAGCAGACCCTGCGCCATGCCCAGGACGAGTTGGTCCAGGCCGGCAAGCTGGCGGCCATCGGGCAGATGTCGACCAGCATCGCCCATGAGCTGAACCAGCCGCTGGCGGCACTGCGTACCCTGTCGGGCAATACCGTGCGCTTCCTCGAACGCGGAGCCTTCGAGACCGCCAGCACCAACCTGCGCACCATGAACGACCTGATCGACCGCATGGGGCGCATCACCGCCAGCCTGCGCTCCTTCGCCCGGCGTGGCGAGGACAGCGGCCGCGCCTCGCTGGGCAAGGCGGTGGAGGCGTCCCTGCAGGTGCTCGGCAACCGCATCGGCGCGTGCAACCTGCAATTGCATCGCCAATTCGATGACCAGCCGCTGGCGATCGACCAGACGCGCCTGGAACAGATCCTGGTCAACCTGCTTGGCAACGCCCTCGACGCCATGACCGCCCAACCCCAACCACAGCTGTGGCTGGAGGGCGAACTGGCAGGCGACAGATACCGCCTGCGGGTTCGCGACAACGGCCACGGCATTGACATCGAGGCCCGCAAGCACCTGTTCGAACCGTTCTTCACCACCAAACCGGGCGAGCATGGCCTGGGCCTGGGCCTGACCTTGTCGGCCAGCCTCGCCACAGCCGCCAAGGGCACCTTGAGCGTCGAGCACCCCGCTGGCGGCGGTACAGCCTTCATCCTCACCCTGCCCCTGGTCACCTCCCCCACAGACTCGGCCGATGCCCCATGAACGAAGGGTCCCCATGAACCAAGCACCCTTGACTGTCCTGATCGTCGAAGACGACCCCCACGTGCTGCTCGGTTGCCAGCAGGCGCTGGCGCTCGAGGATATCGCTTGCGAAGGCGTCGGCAGCGCCGAACAGGCCCTGGAGCGGATCGGTGACGATTTCGCCGGGATCGTCGTCAGCGACATTCGCCTGCCGGGCATCGACGGCCTGGAGCTGCTCAATCGCCTCAAGGCCCGCGACCGCAGCCTGCCGGTGGTGCTGATCACCGGCCACGGCGACATCGACATGGCCGTCGGCGCCATGCGCAACGGCGCCTACGACTTCATGGAGAAGCCGTTCTCGCCAGAGCGACTGGTGGATGTGGTACGCCGGGCGCTGGAGCAACGCGGCCTGTCGCGTGAAGTGGTCGCCCTGCGCCGGCAACTGGCCGGTCACAGCTCGCTGGAAGGGCGGATCATCGGCCGCTCGCCTGCCATGCAGAACCTGCGCGAACTGATCGCCAACGTCGCCGACACCTCGGCCAACGTCCTGATCGAAGGCGAGACCGGCACGGGCAAGGAACTGGTCGCCCGTTGCCTGCACGATTTCAGCCGGCGCCAGACAGCCCCCTTCGTGGCCTTGAACTGCGGCGGCCTGCCGGAAAATCTGTTCGAGAGCGAAATCTTCGGCCATGAAGCCAACGCGTTCACCGGCGCGGGCAAACGGCGGATCGGCAAGATCGAGCATGCCAATGGCGGGACACTGTTCCTCGATGAAGTCGAGAGCATGCCGATCAACCTGCAGATCAAGCTGCTGCGCGTCTTGCAGGAGCGCACTCTCGAGCGCCTGGGCTCGAACCAGAGCATCCCGGTGGACTGCCGGGTGATCGCTGCCACCAAGTCGGACCTGGACGCCATGGGCCAGGCCGGGCAGTTCCGCAGCGACCTGTACTATCGCCTCAACGTGGTTACCCTCGAGTTGCCGCCGTTGCGCGAACGCCGCGAGGACGTACTGCAGTTGTTCGAGCATTTCCTGCAGCAATCGGCGCTGCGCTTCGACCGCGAAGTTCCCGAGCTGGACAGCCAGACATTGTCGCGGCTCATGGCTCATGACTGGCCGGGCAATGTGCGCGAGCTGCGCAACGTCGCCGAGCGCTATGCGCTGGGCTTGCCGGCCTTCAAGAAGGCCGGTGGCAGTGCGAGCCAGGGGCTGGGCTTTGCCGAGGCGGTGGAAGCGTTCGAACGCAACCTGCTCAGTGATGCCTTGCAGCGCACTGGCGGCAACCTCAGCCAGGCCAGCCAGGAGCTGGGCATGGCCAAGACGACGTTGTTCGACAAGGTGAAGAAGTACGGGTTGGGCTGACAGGGCTCAGCGCCACCCGACTCAAAGCCCTGCCAGGTGCGTCGCATCCTGACGATGCGCCTTCAGGTAGGGCAGCACCGCCGCCAGCAACGGCGCCTTGAAAGGCTCCTGGAAGCGGTGCGCCAACCCTGGAATCAAGCGTAACTGGCTGCCCTGGATGTGCGCCGCCAAGTGCACCCCATGCATCACCGGGAGCAGCGGGTCGGCCGTGCCATGCACGACCAGCGTAGGCACACGCAACTGGTTGAGCAGCGCCACCCGGCTCGGTTCCGCCAGGATCGCCATGATCTGGCGCTTGACCCCCTCCGGATTGAACGCCCGGTCATAGGCCAACGCCGCCTGCTGCAACAGCACCGCGCGATCATCGTGCACCGTCGGGCTGCCCAGAGCCGCCAGCAGGTCGGCCTGCTGCTCCAGCGCCACTTCACGGCTTGGTGCACTGCGCCGCGCCAGCAACTGCACCAACGCAGGATTCGGCGCCGGCAAGCCTTCGGCACCGGAGCTGGACATGACCAGCGTCAGGCTGCGCACACGCTGCGGCGCCATGGCTGCCAGGTGCTGGGCGATCATCCCGCCCATGCTGACCCCCAATACATGGAACTGCTCGATCCCGAGCTCATCCATCAGGTGCAGACCGTCACCGGCCATGTCAGTCAGGCTGTAGGGCGCCGCCACTGGCAGGCCAAGCTTGTAGCGCAGCAACTCGACGGTGAGGTTGGCCGAAGCCGGCGCCTGGTTCCAGCGCGACAGGCCAACATCGCGGTTGTCATACCGGATGACCCGAAAACCCTGGCGACACAAGGCCTCGACCACATCATCCGGCCAGTGGATCAATTGCCCGCCCAGGCCCATGACCAGCAGCAGTGCCGGATCCCCCGGCGCACCGACGCTCTGGTAGACCAGGCTCAACTCACCCAGCTCGGCTCGCTGCACCGGCACATGGGCATCGCACCGGCCGGCGGCGAAACCTGTCGGCGCCCCGCACAACAAAAGAAAGAAGATCAGAAAAACCCGCATGGAAGGAAACACCAGAATGCAAATCCCCAGTAGAGCGCGAGTCTGATGAAATCCCTTCGGTGGCGCTGCCACAGTTGCGTGACAGTTTGATTAATGTCGCCGAACGGTCATCTGCAGGGTGCTGTCGACAGACACACCAACATGAGAGAAACTCAACCCAATCGATCTTTTCCCAAGTGTTTCTCCCGGAGTTGCAAGTGCTGGAAATCCGTCACCTGAAAACCCTTCATGCCCTGCGCGAAGCCGACAGCCTAGTGGAGGCCGCCGAGCGCCTGCACCTGACCCAGTCGGCGCTGTCGCACCAGTTCAAGGAGCTGGAAGAGCGCCTGGGGATGCAACTGTTCGTGCGCAAGACCAAGCCGATCCGCTTCACCAGTGCCGGCCTGCGCCTGCTGCAACTGGCCGACGCCACCCTGCCGCTGCTGCGTGGCGCCGAACGCGACATCGCCCGCCTCGCCGGCGGCACCGCGGGCCGCCTGCACATGGCCATCGAGTGCCACAGCTGCTTCCAGTGGCTGATGCCAACCATCGACCAGTTCCGCGATGCCTGGCCAGAGGTCGAGCTGGACCTGGCCTCGGGCTTTGCCTTCGCTCCCTTGCCTGCGCTGGCCCGGGGCGATCTCGACCTGGTGGTGACCTCCGACCCGCTGGACCTGGCTGGCATCACCTACGTGCCGCTGTTCACCTACGAAGCCATGCTTGCGGTGGCCAACCAGCACGCGCTGGCGAGCAAGCCCTACATCGTTCCGGACGACCTGGCCGACCAGACCCTCATCACCTACCCGGTGGAGCGTGATCGCCTGGATATCTTCACCCGCTTCCTCGAGCCGGCCGATATCGAACCGGCTGCGGTGCGCACCTCGGAGCTGACAGTGATGATGATGCAGCTGGTCGCCAGCGGTCGCGGGGTGTGCGGCATGCCGCACTGGGCATTGCACGAGTACAGCTCGCGTGGCTACGTGAAGGGCAAGCGCCTGGGCGAGAAAGGCCTGTTCGCCACGCTCTATGCCGCAGTGCGCACCGACATGCTCGATGCGCCGTACATGCGTGATTTCCTGCTGACCGCCAAGGATACCTCGTTCGCCACCCTCGACGGTGTCAGCGCGGTGCGCTGATGCCTTCACGCCACAGCGGCAGGATCATGTCGCGGGTCAAGGGTGCCAGTGCCAGGGTTGGCGCCTGATCGGCCGCCAGCCAGTGCACTTCCTCGATTTCCGCGGCGGGGATCACCGCCTCGGCGCACTCGACGCGAAACAGCTCGGCCTGTACTTCAAAACCTGGCTCGTTGGCCGCCGGCGCGCTGAAACGGCCAAGGTGCACGGCCTGCTCGGGGTCGATGCGCACGCCCAGCTCTTCGTGCAGCTCGCGCACCAGCGCCTGGACCGGCGTTTCACCGGCATCGATCTTGCCACCCGGTTGCATGAAGGCCTGGGTCCCGCGCTTGCGTACCAGCAGGGTACGGCCCGCCGGGTCGATGAGCAGGGCGGCGGCGATGTGGATAGTCTTGGTCATGGGGTATTCCTGGACAGAGGCTGGCGAGGATACCTGATGCAGCGCACTCTGAGCGGGTTTACCGGGGTAAACGCCGACTCTGCCCGAAGCCGGACGAACGGCCCCTTGCCAACCCCCTCGCCAAACGCCATAAACACTGCATGAACCTGCCCGCACAGCAGCACCCGGTGCTCGACCTGTTCCACCCCGCCGTCGGCACCTGGTTCCGGCAACGCTTCGCCACCGTCACCGACGCCCAGGCCCGCGCCTGGCCGCTGATCCACGCCGGCCAGTCGATGCTGCTGGCCGCTCCGACCGGCTCGGGCAAGACCCTCAGCGCCTTTCTCGCAGTGCTCGACGAACTGTTTCGCCAAGGTCTGGAGCACGACGGCGAGCTGCCCGCGCAAACCCAGGTGATCTACGTTTCACCGCTCAAGGCGTTGTCCAACGACATTCGCCTCAATCTCCAGGCGCCTCTCGAAGGCATCGCCCAGGCACTTGCCGAGCAAGGCCTGAAAGCACCACACATCACCACCGCCGTGCGCACCGGCGATACACCGCAAAAAGACCGCGCAGCCATGCGCAAACGCGCACCGCACATCCTGGTGACAACGCCTGAATCGCTGTACGTACTGCTGGGTTCGGCCTCGGGTCGTGCCGGGCTGAACCAAGTGCACACGGTGATCGTCGACGAGATTCACGCCCTGGCCGGCAACAAGCGCGGCTGCCACCTGGCACTGACTCTGGAGCGCCTGCAAGCGCTGTGCGGCCGATCGTTGCGCCGCATCGGCCTGTCGGCCACGCAGCGCCCGGTCGAGCGCGTGGCGCAGTTCCTGGTCGGGCATCAGCGGCCCTGCGCCATCGTCGATGTCGGCCACAGCCGCGAGCGCGACCTGGCCATCGAGGTGCCGCCCGTGCCGCTGGGCGCGGTGATGGCCACGGATGTCTGGGAACTGCTCTACCACCGACTCGCCGCCCTGGCCCGCGAACACCGCACCACGCTGGTGTTCGTCAACACCCGGCGCCTGGCCGAACGCCTGACCCGGCACCTGAGCGAGCGCCTGGGCCAGGACGCTGTCGCCGCCCACCATGGCAGCCTGGCCAAGGAGCATCGCCTGTCAGCCGAACAGCGCCTGAAGGCTGGTGGTCTGCGGATGCTGGTAGCTACCGCGTCGTTGGAGCTGGGCATCGATATCGGCGACGTCGACCTGGTGTGCCAGATCGCCTCGCCCGGCTCCATTGCTGCCTTCCTGCAACGCGTCGGCCGCTCGGGGCACCAGGTCGATGGCATTCCCAAGGGCCGACTGTTCCCTACCTCGCGTGACGACCTGATCGAATGCGTGGCCTTGCTCGACTGCGTGCGCCGGGGCGAGCTGGACCTGCTGCACATCCCCAACGCGCCACTGGATGTACTGGCCCAGCAGATCATCGCCGAAGTCAGCAACCAACCTTGGCCAGAGCAGGCGTTGTTCGACTGCCTGCGCGCCGCGATGCCCTATGCAGGGCTTGACCAGGCGCATTACCAGGCCCTGCTGCAGATGCTCGCCGAGGGTTACAACGGCCGCCAGGGTGTACGCAGCGCCTACCTGCATCGCGACGCAGTGAATGCCACCCTGCGTGGACGCCGCGGCAGCCAGCTCACTGCCCTCACCAGCGGCGGTACCATCCCCGAGACTGCCGACTACAGCGTGCTGCTCGAACCCCAGGCATTGAACATCGGCAGCGTCAATGAAGACTTCGCGGTGGAAAGCATCGCCGGCGATATCTTCCAGCTGGGCAATGCTTCCTATCGCATCCTGCGGGTGGAGCCCGGGCGGGTACGGGTCGAGGATGCCCATGGCCTGCCGCCGACCATCCCCTTCTGGCTCGGTGAAGCGCCGGGGCGCAGTGACGAATTGTCCACCGCAGTCGCGCGCCTGCAGGCACGTCTCGATGAGCAATTGCAGCAGCATGCAGGCGACCAGTCCCGCGTGCTGCAGTGGCTGAAAGCCGACTATGTGCTGGACGACGACAGCGCCAGCCAGTTGCTCGACTACCTGGGTCGTACCCAGCAAGTGCTGGGCGCCCTGCCGTCGCAGCAGACACTGGTGATGGAGCGCTTTTTCGACGAGTCCGGCGGCACCCAACTGATCATCCACTCCCCCTACGGCAGCCGCATCAACCGCGCCTGGGGCCTGGCCCTGCGCAAACGCTTCTGTCGCACCTTCAATTTCGAATTGCAGGCGGCGGCCAGCGAAGATGCGATCGTGCTGTCGCTGTCCACCAGCCACAGCTTCGACCTCGATGAAGTGTGGCGCTACCTGTCGAGCCGCACCGCCGAGCAGGTGCTGGTCCAGGCACTGCTCGACGCCCCGCTGTTTGGCGTGCGTTGGCGCTGGAACGCGGCCGTGGCGATGGCTCTGCCGCGCTTCATCGGGGGGCGCAAGGTAGCGCCGCAGATCCAGCGGATGAAGAGCGAAGACCTGGTCGCCACAGTGTTCCCCGACCAGATCGCCTGCCTTGAAAACATCGTCGGCGAGCGCCAGATTCCCGACCATCCGCTGGTGCAACAGACCCTCGACGATTGTCTGCACGACGCCATGGACAGCGAGGGCTGGCTGGCACTGCTGCGGCGCATGGAAAGCGGCGAGGTGCGCCTGCTCAGCCGCGACCTGCCCGCCCCCTCACCGCTGGCCGCGGCCATCCTCAATGCTCGTCCCTATGCATTTCTCGACGATGCACCGCTGGAGGAGCGCCGTACCCAAGCGGTGCTCAACCGGCGCTGGAACGAGGTAAGCAGCGGCGACGACCTCGGCGCGCTGGATGCCGATGCGATCAGTGCGGTAGCGGATGAAGCCTGGCCAAGACCGCTCAACCTCGACGAAATGCACGAGGCGCTGATGAGCCTGGGCACGATCACGCAAGCCGAGGTGCAAGCCAACGATGGCTGGGCAGCCCTGCTCGGGCAGTTGGCAGACGCTGGCCGTGCCTGCCGTCTGGACACCTGCGGCCAGCCGCTGTGGCTGGCTCGCGAGCGCCTGAGGTCGATGACCACGCTGTACCCCGACGCTTCGCTCGCCCCTGCCCTGCAGCCCTTGCCCGGCTTCGACCAGGTCGTCGATGCGGATAGCGCCCTGAGCGATCTGCTGCGTGGCCGCCTGAGCGCCTTCGGCCCACTCACCCTGGCGCAGATCGCCACGCCATTGAGCCGCAGCGAGAGCGACGTCGAACAAGCGTTGGCGCGGCTGGAGCGCGAAGGCTATGTCTTGCGCGGACACTTCAGCCCAGGCCAGCCGCCGCTGCAATGGTGCGAGCGTCACCTGCTGGCACGCATTCACCGCTATACCGTCAAGCGCCTGCGCCGGGAGATCGAACCGGTCAGCCTGCAGGATTTCATGCGTTTTCAGTTCGACTGGCAGCACCTGAGCCAGGAGGAACGCCTGCGCGGGCCGCAGGCGGTAGCGCAGGTGCTCGGACAGCTCGAGGGCTTCCCCTGCGCCGCCGGGGCCTGGGAAGCGGAGCTGTTGCCTGCGCGGATCAAGGACTACAGCCCGCACTGGCTTGACGACGTCTGTCGCAGTGGTCAGTGGGCCTGGACGCGGCTGGCCGCCACGGTGTCGAGCAGTACCCTGTCGAGCACGCCGCTGGTGCTTCTGCCGCGCGAACACCTCGCCCTGTGGCGCAGCCTGGCCAGCATCCCGTCGCCCGAGGCGCTCGGCGCACGGGCACAGCGCGTGCACCAGGCTTTGCAGGCCCATGGCGCGCTGTTCTTCGACGAGCTGGCCGAGCAAGCCCGCCTGCTGCCCAGCGAGCTGGAAAACGCCCTGCAGGAACTGGTCGGCTCGGGGCTGGCGGGCGCCGACAGCTTCAGTGGTCTGCGCAGCCTGATAACGCCGGCGGCCAAACGTTCGTCACGCAATAGCCGCCGCGGTCATCCACCGCTGTCCAGCAGCATGGTGCAGGCCGGTCGCTGGGCGCTGCTGCGGCGCAGCACTGGCGAACAGGACAGCGACCAGCGCCTGGAACATATAGCCCGCAGCCTGTTGCGTCGTTATGGGGTGATCTGCTGGCGCCTGCTGGAGCGCGAAAGCGCAGCACTACCGCCATGGCGCGAACTCCTGCGCTGCTATCACCGGCTGGAGGCACGTGGGGAAATCCGTGGCGGGCGGTTCATTGCCGGGCTGGCCGGCGAACAGTTCGCCCTGCCCGAAGCCGTGGGGTTATTGCGCCAGGTGCGGCGGCGGGAAGTGGACGGGGCGCTGGTAGTGGTCAGCGCCAGCGATCCATTGAACCTGGTCGGCACCCTGCTGCCAGGTAGCAAGCTACCGGCTGTGGGGGGCAACCGCCTGCTGTATCGCGACGGCGTGCCGGTGGCCGTGCGGATCGCGGGCAGCTACCGGTTTCTGATCGAGGGACCGGCCGAGGAACAGCAAACCTGGCGCCAGCGCCTATTGCGCGACAACTGAGCGCACCTAAGCCTTCGCGGCAAACCCTGCAAAACGCTTGTTGAACCCGGCCACTCGCCCTTCGACAGTCGTTTTGCGCTGCTGCCCGGTGTAGACCGGGTGCGATGCACTGGACACATCCAGCGCCACGTAGGGATAGGTCTGGCCGTCGCTGTGAACCTGGGTGCGATCAGTTTCCACGGTCGATCCGATCAGAAAGAACACATCCGCCGCCGTGTCGTGGAACAGCACGGGACGATATTCGGGATGGATACCTGCTTTCATGAAAATCACCTCGGTCATAAATTGATACTTTATAACATACTACATTGAGAATGATTTTCGATACCCGAAATTTCATTTTCCCTCGCCTTTCGTCCGCTGGCCATTTGTCACCCGACCGGGCTATGGTCGGGGTTTGCCCAGGCCCCTGAGCCTGATTGACCGAAGCATTCGCAAGGATTTTCGCATGAGTCTGTCACTCCTCAGCCGTTACGCCGTGTTCGCCGCCTGCGTGCTGTTCACCTTGGCCAGCCTTCCCTTCCTGCACCACGAATGGCTGTGGCCCTTCACCCTGACCACCGCCGTGCTCAGCCTGATCGGCCTGTTCGACCTGCTGCAGAAACGCCATGCGGTACGCCGCAACTACCCGATTCTGGGCAATATTCGCTACCTGGTCGAAGGCATTCGCCCGGAGATCCGCCAGTACCTGCTCGAATCCGACAGCGATGCCCTGCCCTTCTCCCGCGCCCAGCGCTCGCTGGTGTACGCCCGCGCCAAGAACGAAGCCTCCGACAAACCCTTCGGCACCCTGATCGATGTGTATCAGTCGGGTTTCGAGTTCATCGGCCACTCCATGCGCCCCGCACCACTGGCCGACCCGACAGGTTTCCGCATCACCGTCGGCGGCCCGCAGTGCAGCCAGCCTTACTCGGCATCGATCTTCAACATCTCGGCCATGAGCTTCGGTTCGCTCAGTGCCAACGCCATCCGCGCCCTCAACGAAGGTGCCCGGCTCGGCAACTTCGCCCATGACACCGGCGAAGGCAGCATCAGCCCCTACCATCGCGAGCACGGTGGCGACCTGGTCTGGGAACTGGGCAGCGGCTACTTCGGCTGCCGTACCGCGGACGGACGCTTCGACCCCGCGCGCTTCGCCGAGCAGGCCGCCAACCCACAGGTGCGGATGATCGAAATCAAGATGAGCCAGGGCGCCAAGCCCGGCCACGGCGGCATCCTGCCCAAGCACAAGGTGACCCAGGAAATCGCCGACACCCGCGGCATCGTCATGGGCGAGGACTGCATCTCGCCGTCTCGCCACAGCGCGTTCTCCACGCCCATCGAGATGATGCAGTTCATCGCCCAGTTGCGTGAGCTGTCCGGCGGCAAGCCGGTGGGCTTCAAGTTCTGCCTGGGCCATCCGTGGGAATTCATGGGCATCGCCAAGGCCATGCTGGAAACCGGCATCCTGCCCGACTTCATCGTCGTCGACGGCAAGGAGGGCGGTACCGGCGCCGCGCCCGTGGAGTTCACCGACCACATCGGCGTACCCCTGCGCGAGGGCTTGCTGTTCGTGCACAACACCCTGGTTGGCCTGAACCTGCGCGACAAGATCAAGCTCGGCGCCAGTGGCAAGATCGTCAGTGCCTTCGACATCGCCAGCGTGCTGGCTATCGGCGCCGACTGGGCCAACTCTGCACGCGGCTTCATGTTCGCCATCGGTTGCATCCAGTCGCAGAGCTGCCACACCAATAAGTGCCCGACCGGCGTTGCCACCCAGGACGCCCTGCGCCAGCGCGCACTGGTGGTGCCCGACAAGGCCCAGCGGGTGCTCAACTTCCACCACAACACCCTGCGCGCCCTGGCCGAAATGCTGGCCGCTGCAGGCCTCGAGCATCCCGCGCAACTGGAGGCCAAGCACCTGGTGCGGCGTATTTCCGCCACCGAGATCAAGCTGTTCTCGCAGATGCACGTGTTCCTCAAGCCCGGCGAACTACTGACCGGCGAGGTGGACGGGCAGTTCTACTCGCGGATGTGGCAGTTGGCGCGCGCCGACAGTTTCGAGCCGCACAGCGAAGCCGCAGCCTGATCCGAATACACCGATCATCGCCCTCACAATTTTTTCACCAAGTCCGGCCAGCGTCTAAGCTTCAGACAAGCAAGACGAAAATACTTGGCCGGACTGAACTCTATGGGCGCACTGTGGCAATCGGAACAGACCAGAACGGAAGCACCCGAAGCACCTCTGGCCGAGCCACCACAGCCGAAGCCACCTCGTCAGCGTCGGTTGTGGTGGCGACTGATCATCCTGATCGTGCTGGTGGCCATGGTGGCGGTGGGCTTTGCCGTCTATGACGAGGTGCAGAGCTCGGACCTGCAATCGCGTGAATTCAGCCGCCTGGCCAGTACCCTCACCTACTCGCTGGAGCGCGGACCGAGCGACGCGATCGTCTACCCAGGCGACGGCCCCTTCGACAAACGCCTGGGCTACAGCGCCCTGGGCCAGTTCCTGCCGCGTCTGCTCAAGCGCGACTACCTGATCAGCGAGCAGGTGCGTTTCTCCCCGGCACTGATGCGCTATGTCGACCACGGCCTGTTCGTGCCCTACGTCGAGAAGATCCAGGCCGGCCTGTCGATCACCGACTGCCGCGGCGACACCCTCTACCAGTATCACTACCCCCAGCACCTGTACGACGACTTCGCCTCGATCCCACCGGTGATCGTCAACAGCCTGCTGTTCATCGAGAACCGCGACCTGCTCGACAGCAAGGACCCGCAGAACAACCCGGCGGTAGACTGGCCACGCTTCGCCAAGGCTGCCTACAGCCAGGTCGCCAAGTACCTGGCCCTGCCCGGCCAGTCGGCGGGCGGCAGCACCCTGGCCACACAACTGGAAAAATACCGGCACTCGCCGGACGGCCTGACGGTCAATGGCGCCGAGAAGATCCGCCAGATGATTTCTGCCAGCGTGCGCGCCTACCAGGGCGGGCCTGACACCACCGAGGCGCGCCAGCGCATCGTGCGCGACTATCTGAACAGCGTGCCGCTCTCGGCGGTACCCGGGCACGGTGAAGTGCACGGCATGGCCGAAGGGCTGCGGGTCTGGTACGGCGCCGACTTCGCCGAGGTGAACAAGGCGCTCACCTCGACGGAAACCGACGCCCAGAGCATGGCCGCTCGTGGCCTGGCCCTGCGTGAAGTGCTGTCATTGATAATTGCCCAGCGCCGACCTTCGCACTACCTGTCCAAAGGCCGCGTCGAGCTGGCCGAGCTCACCGACTCGCATATCCGCGTGCTCGCCGCCAACGGCATCATCGATCGCCCGCTGGCCGACGCCGCGCTGGCCAGCAAGGCGGTGTACCGCGACTGGGTGGCTCAGCCGACCATCGTGCCGATCATCACCAACAAGGGCATCAGCCTGGCCCGTAACCGCCTGGCAGCCATGCTCAACCGCCCGCTGTACGACCTCGATCGCCTCGACCTCTCCGCCACCAGCACCCTGCAAGCCGACTTGCAGACCCAGGTCAGCCAGTATCTGAAGAACCTCGCCGACCCCGAGTTCGCCGCGCAGATGGGCCTGATCGGCGAGCGCCTGCTGACCAGCAAGACCACCGACCAGGTCAGCTACAGCTTCACCCTGTTCGAGCGCACCGCCGACGGCTCGCGGGTTCGGGTGCAGACCGACAGCACCAACCAACCGTTCGACATCAACGAGGGCAGCAAGCTGGAACTGGGTTCGACCGCCAAGCTGCGAGTGCTGACCACCTACCTTGAAATCGTCGCCGAGCTGCACGACAAGTACGCCGGCAAGCCGGTAGCCGAGCTCAAGAAAGTGGAGGTAGCCGACCTGGACCGCATCACCCAGTGGTCACTGGAATGGCTGATGCTGAACAGCAAGAACCAGAACCTCGACGCCATGCTCGACGCCGCGCTGGAGCGCAAGTACTCGGCCAATACCGGCGAGGCATTTTTCACCGGTGGTGGCATGCACGTGTTCAACAACTTCCGCAAGGAGGACAACGGCCGCAACCCGACCCTCAAGGACGCATTGCGCGAGTCGATCAACCTGCCGTTCATCCGCCTGATGCGCGACCTGGTGCGCTACGTCACCTACCAGCAACCCTACAACCGCGAACCACTGCTCAAGGATGACGCCGACCCGCGCCGCCAGGAGTACCTGGCGCGCTTCGCCGACCGCGAGGGCACCAATTACCTGATGCGCTTCTGGCGCAAGTACCAGCGCAAGACCTCCCAGCAACGCCTGGACACCTTCCTCGACAGCATGCGCGTCACCCCCCAGCGCCTGGCGGCGGTGCACCGCTACCTGTTCCCCGAGGCCGGCCAGGAAACCTTCAACGCCTTCGTCCGCGCGCACAGCGCCAAGGACAAGGCCGCCATGGCCAAGCTCAACGACGGCCGCCTTTCTGAAATGTACGCCGCCTACGGTCCAGGCAAGTACGACTTGCCCGATCAGGGTTTCATCGCCAAGGTCCACCCTCTGGACCTGTGGCTGCTCGGCTACCTGCTGAAAAACCCTGGCGCCACCCCCACCGAGATGGTCAACGCCAGTCGCTTCGAGCGTCAGGAGGTGTACAGCTGGTTGTTCAAGAGCCGTCACCAGGGCGCCCGTGACAGCCGCATCCGTACCATGGTCGAAATCGAGGCGTTTCTCGACATCCACCAGCGCTGGAAGCGCGTCGGCTACCCCTTCGATCACCTGGTACCGTCACTGGCCACGGCCATTGGCAGCTCGGGCGACCGCCCTGCGGCGCTGTCCGAACTGGTAGGCATCATCCAGAACGATGGCGTACGCCTGCCGACCCTGCGCATCGACACCTTGCACTTCGCGGCCGGCACCCCCTATGAAACCAAGCTGATCAGCGACCCCGACCGCGGCCAACGAATCCTCAAGGTGGAAGTGGCGCGGGCCCTGAAAGGCGCGATGTCGCAGGTGGTCGATGCCGGTACCGCGCGGCGTATTTCCGGCAGCTTCAAGCTGCACGACGGTACCTTGCTGGTGATGGGTGGCAAGACCGGGACGGGTGACAACCGCCTGCAGAGCTACGGCGCCGGCGGACGGCTGATCGGCTCACGCTCGCTGAACCGCACTGCCACCTTCGTGTTCTTCCTCGGCGACAACCACTTCGGCACGCTCACCGCCTTCGTGCCGGGACGCACGGCGGAGTCGTTCAAGTTCACCTCGGCCCTGCCCGTGCAGGTACTCAAGGGTATGGCGCCGATTCTCATGCCATACCTGGAGCCGGGAAACCCCAATGAATGCAAGGCGCCGCAACTGGCGATGCATTGACAGGCAAGGCACCCATCAAAAAACCAGATGATAATCATCTGCATTTGAAGCCTTGTGTTTAGATATATCTTGAGTAATATCTTGCGATATATCGAAACACAAGGAGCCTGCACCTCATGCGTGACCACGCCCCCCATGATCCTTTCGAGCGCCGCCCCGGTCGCGGTGAGCGCGGCCCGCGGGTCTTCGCCCCTGGCGATCTGAAACTGCTGATGCTGTCGATGCTCGCCGAGCAACCCGGCCACGGCTATGACCTGATTCGTCAGATCGAAGGGCTATTCGATGGCAGCTACAGCCCCAGCCCCGGGGTGATCTACCCGACCCTCAACTTTCTTGAGGAAGCCGAGCTGATCAGTGGCCAGATTCAGGGCAGCAAGCGCCTCTATGTCATCACCGAAGTCGGTCGCCAATCACTCGCCGAACAAGCCGTCGCCCTCGACGGCGTACGCATGCGCATCGAGTTGAGCAAGCGCGCCTTGCGCGGACATGACCGTCCACCAGAGATCAACGAGGCAGTCGGCAATCTGCGCCATGCCCTGCACATGCACAGCGGTCGCTGGACACCCGAGGAAATCGAGCGGGTGCGCGGCCTGCTCAACGACACGGCCAGGGCCATCGCAGGCGGGCCGACCGATTCCGTTCAGGAGAAAACCCCATGAGCGACACCATTCATCGCGTCAACCACGAGATCCGCCAACGCCGTCTGCAGGTGCTGCGGGTCACCGACCTGACCCCGCGCATGCGCCGTATCACCCTGGGCGGTGCGGAACTGGCAGGCTTCACCAGCTTGGGCACGGACGACCACGTCAAGGTGCTGTTCGGCTGCACGCCCGAGGAGCAACAAGCGATCGACGCCCGCAACCTGGGCCGCGACGGCGGCGTACGGCCGACCATGCGCGAGTACACGCCGCGGCGCATCGACCTGGACGCCCTGGAGCTGGACATCGACTTCGTCCTGCATGGCGACGGCCCTGCCTCGACCTGGGCTGCCCAGGCCGCGCCGGGCCAGCACCTCGATATCGCCGGCCCACGCGCGTCGATGGTGGTGCCGGACATCTTCGACAGCTACCTGCTGATCGGCGACGAAACCGCCATCCCCGCGATTGCCCGACGGCTCGAGGAGATGCCGGCCGGACGCCAGGTGCTGGCGGTCATCCAGATTGAGGATGAACAGGAGCGCCAGCCGCTGCCGAGCAAGGCGCAGGTGGAGGTCATCTGGGTACGTCGGCAGGCAGAGGACCTGCTCGGCCTGGTGAAAAACCTGACGTTGCCGCAGGGCCGGCTGTACGGCTGGGTAGCGCTGGAGAAGGGCCTGACCCGGCAGGCCAAGGCTTTGCTGCTGGAAAAGGGCGTGGCCGAGGATGCGCTCAAGGCAGCGGCTTACTGGCGCGCAGAGGGCAGTGCGGATGATGAGTAGCCAGTAAGACCGATGCGGCCCTGTCGCGGGACGAGTCGCAGCGACTCGTCCCGACTCATCCCTTCACCCGCCCCCACCACCGATCCACCCCGATCACCAGCAACCCGATCCCCCAGAACCCCGCCAACACCGCCAGTGCATTGATCAGCACCCGCCCATACCCCAGGCTCGCCACATCGACGAAGGGATAGGGGTAGACCCCGATCTCATGCCCCCGCCACAAGGTAAACAGGAAATACACCAGCGGGTACAGGCTCCAGGCGACCAGGTGCCATAGCCGCAAGCGCCCCTTGGGCACCGCCAGGCACCAGTACAGCACGAACACCAGCGGCATCACGTCGTGCAACAGTTCGTCGGCCAGCCACTGCCAACCCTCGGGTTGCCACAGGTGCCGAAGCAGCAGGCTGTAGGCCACTGCCACCAGCACGATACTGACCAGCACACCGGAGCTCACCGCCGGCGTCAGGAACCAGCGCCGCGCCGCCGTCTCACGGCCGAACGCCGCATGGCTCAGTACCGTGGCCACCAGGGTGTTGCTCAGCACGGTGAAATAGCCGAACAGATTGACCATGCCACCGATCAAGCTGGCCTGCTCCTGCCAGCGCGCCAGCAGCACCAGATACAACTGCACCGCCAACCCCGTCCAGCCGAGCAGGGCGGCCAGGGTCAGCCAGGGACGCGGCACCCTCAAGCCTTGCGTGACAGCTTGATGTACAGCTGCTCGACCTTTTCCCGCGCCCAGGGCGTCTTGCGCAGGAAGGTCAGGCTCGACTTGATGCTCGGGTCGCTCTTGAAGCAGCGGATGTCGATGCGCTCGGCCAGCCCCTGCCATTGGTAGTGGGCCACCAGCTCGGTGAGGATCTGCTCCAGCGTCTTGCCGTGCAGTGCGTTGTGTTGGGCCGTGCTCATGCAGTGCTCCCGCGTTGAAAGATGCGCACCTTACACGAGTGTAGTGGGCCGGTGTGCAAGGATGCGGACCGCCTGCGCTCCCAGCCCGGGCCAGAGCCTTCCATAGCACAAACCCCTGGCCAGACAGGAAACCTCTGTGATGAAATAGCAATGTTATATTGTATCTATTCGTATCTTCACTATAAATATCTGCCAAGGAACGTCACACGCTCATGTTGTCCAAGTCCCTGCGCCTCTCTCCCCTCGCTGTCGCCTTGTGGTTGGCGTCATCGCCCAGCCAGGCGGTGGAGCTCGAACCCCAGGTGATCACCGCCAACCCGCTCGGCAACCGCCAGCTCGCCGCCCCAAGCACCGTGCTCGAAGGCGATGACCTGCTGCAACAGCAGCACGGCAGCCTCGGTGAAACCCTCAACAAACAGCCCGGTGTCGCCTCCACCTGGTTCGGTCCAGGCGCCAGTCGCCCGGTGATCCGCGGCCTGGATGGCGACCGCATCCGCATCCTGCGCAATGGCGTCGGTGCCCTGGATGCCTCGTCATTGTCCTATGACCACGCCGTGCCGCTGGACCCGGTCACCGTCGAACGCGTCGAGATCGTCCGTGGCCCGGCTGCGCTGCTCTACGGCGGCAACGCCATCGGTGGTGTAGTCAACACCTTCGACAACCGCATTCCCGACTCGCCTATCGAAGGCATCCATGGCGCAGGCGAGCTGCGCTATGGCGGCGCCGACACCACGCGCAGCAGCGCCGGCAAGCTCGAAGCCGGTGACGGCAATTTCGCCCTGCACCTGGACGCCAACAGCCGTCAGTTCAACGACCTGCGCATCCCCGGCTATGCACGCAGCGCGAAGGTGCGCGACGCCGACGAACCCGGCAGCAAGCATCGCCTGGAAAACAGCGACGGCCGCCAGGACGGCGGCGCCATCGGTGGTTCCTACCATTGGGACCATGGCTATGCAGGCCTGTCCTATAGCCGCTACGACAGCAACTACGGCTCGGTGGCCGAGCCCGGCGTGCGCCTGGACATGCAACAGGACCACTACGCCTTCGCCTCGGAACTGCGCGACCTCGAAGGACCGTTCAGTTCGGTCAAGGTCGACGCCGGCTACACCGACTACCAACACCGCGAGATCGAAGAGGGCGAGGTCCACACCACCTTCAAGAACAAAGGCTATGAGGCGCGCATCGAAGCCCGCCACCAGCCCATCGGCCCCGTCGAAGGGGTGATCGGCGCCCAGGTCAGTCGCAACGAGTTCTCGGCGTTGGGTGAAGAAGCCTTCGTGCCGCACACCGACACCGACAGCCTGGCGCTGTTCATGCTCGAGCAATGGCAGGCCACCGAACGCCTGAACCTGAGCCTCGGCGCCCGCCTGGAGCACACCCGCATCGACCCGGATGCCAAGGGCAACGAGAACTTCGTCGGTGCCGACAAATCGACCAGCTTCAATGCCGCAAGCCTGTCATCGGGCGCGGTGTACCAGCTCGATCCGGTCTGGGCACTGGCGGCGAGCCTGGCCTACACCGAGCGCGCACCGACCTTCTACGAGCTGTATGCCAACGGCGCACACGTCGCCACCGGCGCCTATGAAGTCGGCGATCCGAACCTGAACAAGGAGAAGGCAATTTCCGGCGACCTGGCACTGCGCTTCGACAACGGCACGCACAAGGGCAGTGTCGGCGTGTTCTACAGCCACTTTCGCAACTACATCGGCCTGATCGGCAGCGGTAATCTGCGTGAAGGGCATGACCATGGTGACGACGACCATGACCATGATCATGACCACGACGACGGCGGGATTCCTGAGTACCTTTATCAGGGCGTGCGTGCGCGCTTCTATGGTATCGAGGCCCAGGATCGCTGGAAGCTGCTGGAGAACCGCTACGGCAGCTTCGCCCTGGAGCTGTCCGGCGACTATACCCGCGCCAAGAACCTCGACACCGGCGAGCCACTGCCACGCATCGCCCCGCTGCGGGTGGGCACCGGCCTGCTGTGGGAGCTGGATCGCTGGCAGGCGCGCGTGGACGTGCAACACGCCGCCTCGCAGCACCGCAAGCCGGACAACGAACACGGGACCGACGGCTACACCACCCTCGGCGCCAGCGTCGGCTATCGCTTCGACATTGGCCAGAGCCAGTGGCTGGCGTTCGTACGTGGCGAGAACCTGACCGACCAGACCGTGCGCTACGCCAGTTCCATCCTGCGCGATATCGCGCCGGCACCGGGACGTAGTGTCGAAGTCGGGCTGCGCACCAGCTTCTGACCTGCGTGCAGGGGCAACTGTCTTGTTCAAAATCTGAAGGCCAGCCCAATCCGTGTAGGAGCGGGCTTGCCCGCGAACACGGGCGTAGCCCGTGCCAGGCAGCGCGGTGTTTTTTCGCGGGCCAGCCCGCTCCTGCACGAACTGCACCCACTATTACGTCTGCGACAACAATCCCCTGCGACATTTTGTCTTTTTTTCTTACAATTTCCCCTATATCCTCCGCACCGCAAGCTGAAACGCTTCACTCATAAATCCCTCAGCCGTTTCCATCGAAGCGTTCGCTCCTCGATGCGCTTGCGTTTTTCTCAATAATCAAAAGACAGCGCTATCTCATGCTTCAACTGCCGAAGAATCCATACCCGGGCCTCGCCCTCACCGCCCTGCTCAGCGGCTTTTCGCCCAGCGCCAGCGCCGACGCGCCCTTCGCCAATGACTCACCCTGGATGTTCGGTGACTGGGGCGGTACCCGCACCGCACTCCAGGCGCAGGGCTACGACTTTACCTTCGGCTACACCGGCGAAATGGGCAGTAACCTGCACGGCGGTTTCGATCACGATCGCACCGCACGCTACAGCGACCAGTTCACCCTGGGCGCCCATCTGGACCTGCAAAAGATCCTCGGCTGGCACGACAGCGAATTCCAGCTGACGGTCACCGAACGCCACGGCCAGAACATCAGCAACGACCGGATCAACGACCCGCGCGTGGGAGGTTTCACCTCCGCCCAGGAAGTCTGGGGCCGCGGCGAAACCTGGCGCCTGACACAAATGTGGATCAAGCAGAAATACTTCGATGGCGCACTGGACGTGAAGGTCGGCCGCTTCGGTGAAGGCGAGGACTTCAACAGCTTCCCCTGCGACTTCCAGAACCTGGCGTTCTGTGGCTCGCAGGTGGGCAACTGGGTGGGTGGCATCTGGTACAACTGGCCGGTCAGCCAGTGGGCGCTGCGGGTGAAGTACAACCTCGCTGACGACCTATACGCGCAGGTCGGCGTCTTCGAACAGAATCCCTCCAACCTTGAATCCGGCAATGGCTTCAAGCTCAGTGGCAGCGGTACGCAAGGTGCGCTGATGCCGATCGAACTGGTGTGGACCCCAAGGGTCAATGGTCTGAAAGGGGAATATCGCGCCGGCTACTACTACAGTAATGCCAAGGCACAGGATGTTTACAAGGACGGCAACGGCCAACCGGCGACCTTGAGCGGCCAGGCTTACCGCAGCAGCGCCAGCAAGCATGGTCTCTGGCTCGGCGCCCAGCAGCAGGTGACCTCTCGCGCCTCGGACGCCTCGCGCGGGCTGAGCCTGTTCGCCAATGCAACGATGCATGACAAGAAGACCAATGCCATCGACAACTATGTTCAGGCAGGTGTGGTGTACAAGGGGCCCTTCGATGCCCGCGCCAAGGACGACATCGGTTTCGCCCTCGCCCGCGTGCACGTCAACCCCGCCTACCGCAAGAACGCGCGCCTGGCCAACCAGGCCAACGCTGTCGTCGACTACGACAATCCCGGCTTCCTGCCCGTCCAGGACACCGAATACAGCGCCGAACTCTACTACGGCATTCACCTGGCGGACTGGCTCACCGTGCGTCCTAACCTGCAGTACATCCGCCATCCGGGCGGGGTGTCGCAGGTCGATGACGCGCTGATCGGCGGCCTGAAGATCCAGAGCAGTTTCTGAACCCAACCTTGAACGAACGGAGAACATGCGATGAGCACTGACGGTGCCAAGAATGGAACCCGCTGGCTACCGCGCCTCGTAGGCGTGCTGCTGTTGCTGATGGGCCTGGCCCTGATCGCAGGCGGTATCAAGCTGAGCCAGCTGGGCGGATCCCTGTACTACCTGATCGGCGGGATCGGCTTTGCCCTTTCGGGCATCCTCCTGATCGCCCTGCGCCGCATCGGCCTTGGCCTGTATGGCCTGGTGCTGCTGGCCAGCACCGCCTGGGCGCTGTGGGAAGTGGGCCTGGACTGGTGGCAACTGGTGCCACGCCTGGCCATCTGGTTCGCCCTTGGCGTGGTCCTGCTGCTGCCCTGGGCGCGCAGCCCGCTGCTTGGGCCTGCCTCGAAGGTCAACGGCGCCCTTCTGGCCGCCGCCGTAGTCGCCTCCGGCGCAACCGCGGTCGGTAGCCAGTTCACCCATCCCGGGGAGATCTTCGGCGAATTGGGGCGTGACAGCAGCGAAATGGCCAGTGCAGCGCCTTCCATGCCGGACGGCGAATGGCAGGCCTACGGGCGCACCGAACACGGCGACCGCTACTCGCCCCTGCGCCAGATCACTCCGCAGAACGCTTATCGCCTGGAAGAAGCCTGGCGCATTCGCACCGGCGACCTGCCGACCGAAAACGACCCGGTCGAACTGACCAACGAGAACACCCCACTCAAGGCCAACGGCATGATCTATGCCTGCACCGCGCACAGCAAGGTGCTGGCCCTGGACCCGGACACCGGTGCCGAAATCTGGCGCTTCGACCCGCAGGTCAAGAGCCCGGTCAAGACCTTCAAGGGCTTCGCCCACATGACCTGCCGCGGCGTTTCGTACTATGACGAGAACCGCTACGTCAGCCGTGACGGCAGCCCTGCGCCGAAGATCTCCGATGCCGGCCAGGTCGTTGCCCAGACCTGCCCACGACGCCTCTACCTGCCCACTGCCGATGCCCGCCTGATCGCGATCAACGCCGACAACGGCAAGGTCTGCGAAGGCTTCGCCAACCAGGGTGCGATCGACCTGACCACCGGCATCGGCCCATTCACCGCCGGCGGCTACTACTCCACCTCGCCAGCGGCGATCACCCGTGACCTGGTGATCATCGGAGGGCATGTCACCGACAACGAGTCGACCAACGAACCGTCCGGCGTGATCCGCGCCTACGACGTGCACGACGGCCGCCTGGTGTGGAACTGGGACAGCAATAACCCCGACGACACCAAGCCGCTGGCGCCGGGCAAGACCTACAGCCGCAACTCGGCGAACATGTGGTCGCTGGCCAGCGTCGATGAAGACCTGGGCATGATCTACCTGCCGTTGGGCAACCAGACCCCTGACCAATGGGGCGCCGACCGCACCCCAGGCGCCGAGAAGTACAGCGCTGGCGTGGTCGCCCTGGACCTGGCCACCGGCAAGGCACGCTGGAACTACCAGTTCACCCACCACGATCTGTGGGACATGGACGTGGGCAGCCAGCCCACCCTGGTGCACCTGAAGACCGACGATGGCGTGAAGCCTGCGGTCATCGTGCCGACCAAGCAGGGCAGCCTGTACGTGCTCGACCGTCGTGACGGCACCCCGATCGTGCCGATCCGCGAGATCCCGGTACCGCAAGGCGCGGTCAAGGGCGATCACACGGCGCCGACCCAGGCCCGCTCCGACCTCAACCTGCTCGGCCCCGAGCTGACCGAACAGGCCATGTGGGGCGCCACGCCATTCGACCAGATGCTGTGCCGCATCCAGTTCCGCGAGCTGCGCTACGAAGGCCAGTACACCCCGCCGTCCGAGCAGGGCTCACTGGTGTATCCCGGCAACGTCGGCGTGTTCAACTGGGGCAGCGTGTCGGTCGACCCGGTGCGTCAGTTGCTGTTCACCTCGCCGAACTACATGGCGTTCGTGTCGAAGATGATCCCGCGCGAGCAGGTAGCCGAAGGCAGCAAGCGCGAAAGCGAGACCAGCGGCGTGCAGCCGAACACCGGCGCCCCGTATGCCGTGACCATGCACCCGTTCATGTCGCCATTGGGCGTGCCGTGCCAGGCACCGGCCTGGGGTTATGTGGCCGCTATCGACCTGTTCACCAACAAGGTGGTGTGGAAACGCAAGAACGGCACCACCCGTGACAGCACCCCTGTACCGATCGGCTTGCCGGTGGGTGTACCAAGCATGGGTGGCTCGATCGTCACCGCCGGTGGCGTGGGCTTCCTCAGCGGCACCCTGGACCAGTACCTGCGCGCCTATGACGTGCACAACGGCAAGGAACTGTGGAGCGCTCGCCTGCCAGCCGGTGGCCAGGCCACGCCAATGACCTACACGGGCAAGGACGGCAAGCAGTATGTGCTGATCGTGGCCGGAGGACATGGCTCGCTAGGCACCAAGATGGGCGACTACATCATCGCTTACAAACTGGCTGAGTAAGCCTCGACTGCGGCGGTGGCCACACCGCCGCCTTCGCGGGCAGGCCCGCGAGCGGCACGGCACCGGCCGGCAAAGATGAAAGCCTCCCCCCTCCTGCCTTCGTCTACCATTGAAACCCATCCCTCCCCGCCCCATCTAAGCACCATAGTCATTCACGCAGGTGCCCCATGAGCGACCAGCAGGATTTCCCCGAACACCCCGACGCACACAGCGAAATCGAACACCTCGAGGCCAAGGCCGAGACCAGCCGCGCCCTTGCCCTGCCCGGCCAGCAACTGCCGGACAAGGTCTATGTGATCCCGATCCACAACCGCCCGTTCTTCCCCGCGCAAGTGCTGCCGGTGATTGTCAACGAGGAACCCTGGGCCGAAACCCTCGACCTGGTCGCCAAGACCGATCATCATTCCCTGGCCCTGTTCTTCATGGACACGCCGCCCGAAGACCACCGCCACTTCGACACCAAGGCGTTGCCGGAGTACGGCACCCTGGTCAAGGTGCACCATGCCAGCCGCGAGAACGGCAAGCTGCAGTTCGTCGCCCAGGGCCTGACCCGCGTACGCATCCGCACCTGGCTCAAGCACCATCGACCACCCTATCTGGTCGAAGTCGAGTACCCGCACCAGCCCGCGCAGCCCACCGACGAGGTCAAGGCCTACGGCATGGCCCTGATCAATGCGATCAAGGAACTGTTGCCGCTCAATCCGCTGTACAGCGAAGAGCTGAAGAACTATCTCAACCGCTTCAGCCCCAACGACCCCTCGCCCCTCACCGACTTCGCCGCTGCCCTGACCTCTGCCACCGGCAACCAGTTGCAGGAAG